>NZ_RJKN01000003.1:0-300000 GCF_003751265.1 Pseudokineococcus lusitanus | reverse complement strand
CTCCTCGCCGCACCGCCACGCCCGGGCGCACGCCGGGCAGGAGCGGCACCCCGTCGCCCGCAGCGCCGAGCCGGGCGAGGCCTGGCGCTGGTGCTACCCCGACGAGCTGCTCGGCTGACACGCCGACGCCCCGCCCCCCGGTGGGGACGGGGCGTCGGGCGGGCGGGGAGGTCAGCCCGCGAGGGCGGTGATCGTCACCGGGACGTTGCCCGCGATCGCCTTGGAGTACGGGCAGAGCTGGTGGGTGCGGTCGGCCAGGCGCTGGGCGGCCTCGACGTCGAGCCCCGGCACGCGGACCGTGAGCGCCGCGGTGATGGCGTAGCTCTCGCCCTCCGGGCCGAGACCGACCTCGGCGCGCACCTCGGCGGCGCTCGCGTCGACGCCCTGCTCCTTGCCGGCCAGGCCCAGGGCGCCGGTGAAGCACGCGGCGTAGCCGGCGGCGAAGAGCTGCTCGGGGTTGGTGCCGGTCCCCGGCCCGCCGGTCTCCTTGGGGGCGTTGAGCCGGACGTCGAGGACGCCGTCCTCTGAGACGGCCCGGCCGTCCTTGCGGCCGCCGCTGGACGTGACGGCGGCGGTGTACACGATCTTCGAGGGCGTCTTCTCGCTCATGCCCGGGCCAGCGAGGCCCCCGCCCGCGGCATTCCCGTGGTCCCCGGCCCCGGGCGTGGCGCCGGCCGCGGGCCCGGGCCGGGCCGCGGTCAGAAGAGCCGTGTCGTCGGGTCGTCGACCCCGCGCATCGCGTCGTAGTCGAGGACGACGCAGCGGATGCCCCGGTCCTCGGCCAGCACCCGGGCCTGCGGCCGGATCTCCTGCGCCGCGAAGACGCCGGCGACGGGCGCGAGCAGGGGGTCGCGGTTGAGCAGCTCGAGGTAGCGGGTCAGCTGCTCGACGCCGTCGATGTCGCCGCGCCGCTTGATCTCCACGGCGACGACGAGCCCGGCCGCGTCCTTGCAGAGGATGTCGACGGGCCCGATGGCCGTCGGGTACTCGCGGCGCACGAGGGTGTGGCCCGCGCCGAGCTCCTCGATCTGCTCGGCCAGCAGCCGCTGCAGGTGCGCCTCCACGCCGTCCTTGACGAGGCCCGGGTCGACGCCGAGGTCGACGCTCGTGTCCGAGAGGACCTCGTGGACGGCGACGAGGAGCTGGTCGTCGGTCTTCGTGCTCGCCACCCGCCACGTCTCGACCGCGCCGGCGTCGGCGTGGGGACCCTCGGCGGGCGCCGTCGTGAGCGTGCAGGGCGGGCTCATCCAGTTGAGCGGCTTGTACGAGCCGCCGTCGGAGTGCACGAGGACGCTGCCGTCCGCCTTGACCATGAGCAGGCGCGTGGCCAGCGGCAGGTGGGCGGTCAGCCGTCCCACGTAGTCCACGGAGCACCGGGCGACGACGAGCCTCACGGGCGGCGACCCTAGCCGCCCGGGCCGGGCGTCCCCGCCGGCCCCGTGACGCCGACCCCGTGACGCCGACCCCGTGACGCCGTCCCCGTGACGCCGTCCCCGTGACGCCGTCCCCGTGACGCCGTCCCCGTGACGCCGTCCCCGTGACGCCGTCCCCGTGACGCCGTCCCCGTCGTCCCGCCCGCCGCCGCCCGTCCCGGCCGTCCGGCCCTCCGCCGGCGGCGGTCCCCGGCGCGGTGGGCCACGATGGGGCCGTGCCCCGCAGCAACCGTCCCCGCCGCGGCGGCCGCCCCCTCGGCCGCGACGCCCCCGCGGGACCCGCCCGCCCGCTGGGCGGGGGGCTGCGACGGGTCGAGGAGCACCCGGACGGGGAGTGGGTCGTCCAGCGCGTCACCGGCGGCGGCCCGGCGGCCCTCGAGGGCCGCTCCTACCGCTGCCCCGGCTGCGACCAGCTCGTCCCGGGCGGCGTGCCGCACGTCGTCGCGTGGCCGGCGGACGGCCTGCTCGGCGCGGAGGCCGCGCTCGCCGACCGGCGCCACTGGCACGGCGCCTGCTGGGACCGCCGCGCGACCCGCGGTCCGCGCCGCTGAGGCGCCGGGGCCGCGGTCAGCTGCGGTCCTGCCGCGGCACGACGACCTCCTGGACGACGAGCAGGACGCCGGCGGCCAGGGGGATGGCGACGAGGGCCCCCAGCAGGCCCAGCAGCGAGCCGCCCGCGAGGGCGGCGACGAGGGCCACGGCGCCCGGCACCGAGACGGTGCGCTGCATGATCCGCGGCGCGAGGACGTAGTTCTCCAGCTGCTGGTAGACGAGGTAGTAGACGGCCACGACGAGCGCGAGCCACGGCGAGGTGGCCAGGGCGACGACCGCGACGACGACGGCGCCGAGCGTCGCCCCGATGAGCGGGATGACGCCGAGCAGGCCGACCGTCACCGCGAGGACGATGGCGTAGGGCAGGTCGAGGACGAGGACCAGCACGTAGGTGAGGACGCCGTTGAGGGTCGCCAGCGAGAGCTGCCCGATGACGTACCCGCCGATCCGGCGGCTGATCTCGTCGCCGAGCAGCTGCACCCGGCGCCGGCGCGAGGCGGGCACCAGCCGGTACCCGGCGGCGCGGGCGGCCCGCAGCGAGGCCAGCAGGTAGAGCGTCAGCACGAGCACGGTGAGGGTCGACACGACGCCGGAGACGACGGCCTGGCCCGCGCCGAGCAGCCCGCCCGCGAGGACCTGCAGGCCGTCGCCCGTCGTCAGCGCCTCCGTCACCTCGGCGCTCACCCGGCCGACGACGTCGTAGCGCTCGTCGAGGTCGAGGAACCACTGCTGGCCCTGGATGTCGGCGACCGTGTCCGGGACCGCCTGGACGAGCTCGGCGGCCTGCTCCACGAGCACCGGGATGACGGCGGCGACGAAGGACCCGACGAGCACGAGGAGCCCGCCGAAGACGGCGACGATGCCCGCCGGTCGCGGCAGCCCCCGCCGTTCCAGGGCGTCGACGACGGGCTCGAGCGCCAGGGCGAGGAAGAAGGCGATGAGGACGAACGTGATGACCTGCGCGAGCTCGGTGACCGCGCGCGCGAGCAGGAGCGCGACGAGGACGCCGACGGCCCCGACGAAGCCGAGGTAGAAGGGGTGGGACCGGTTGAAGGCGGTCCCCAGCGGCCCGAAGGGCCCCTCCGCCTCGTCGGGGCGCGGGGCCGCCAGGCCGGGCGCGGGCGGCGGGGGCGGCGGCGGGGCGTGCGCCAGGACGTCGTCGAGGGTCTCGTCGTGCGGGGGCGGCGCGACCGTGCGGGCCTCCCGCGCCGCCCGCAGCGCCCGCCGCCACCGGGGGACCCGACGCGGCCGGCGGCCGGCGGGCGGCGGGGGAGGCGTGCCGTCGTCGGGGACGTCGGGGACGCCGTCGGGGGAGGGGCTCACGCCGGCGCCCCGGCGTCGCGGCCGTCCCGGGCGTCCCCGGCGTCCGAGGCGTCCGGGGCGTCGGGGACGTGCTCGACGAGCTCGACGAGCACCCCGCCCGCGTCGGCCGGGTGGACGAAGGCGACGCGGCTGCCGGCCGTCCCCGTGCGCACGGCCGGGGGGAGGACCCGCAGCCCCGCGGCCGTGAGGGCGGCGGTGGCGGCGGCGACGTCGCGCACGCGGTAGGCGACCTGCTGGAGCCCGGGCCCGCGGCGGTCGAGGAAGCGGGCGACGGGCGAGCCGGCACCGGTCGGGGCGAGCAGCTGGACGCGGGGGCCGTCGTCGAGCGGCCCGACGACGAGCATCACCTCGTGGACGCCCTGCTCCTCGTTGGTCTCCTCGTGGACGACCCGCATCCCCAGCACCCGGACGTGGAGGTCGAGGGCCGCGGCGAGGTCGGCCGTGGCCACGCCGACGTGGTCGAGGCCGAGCAGCTGCGGCGCGGGCCCGCCGCCCAGGACGTCCGCCACGGCAGGGCGTGCCGCCCCGTCCTCGGTGCTCATGCGGGGAACCTAGGGCCACGGCGAGGGGGGTGCGCAGGCGCCCGGCCGCCGGGCAGGTGCGGCCCCGTGAGGGCCCTGCGACGGCCCGGGGACGTCCCGGCGACCGCCCCCGCGCCGTCCCGGACGACGGGCCCTGGTCACGGGACGGTCACGAGCACCCCCGTCGCGCGGGTACCGTGGACGGGTGCTCGTCGCCTTCTCCGTCGCCCCGCAGGCCGGTGACTCCCTCGCGGGAGCCGTCGCCGCGGCCGTGCGGGTCGTGCGGGAGAGCGGGCTGCCGAACCGGACCGACGCGATGTTCACGACGGTCGAGGGCAGCTGGGACGAGGTCATGGACGTCGTCCGCCGCGCCACCGAGGCGGTCGGGCAGCACGCCGGCCCCGACGCCCGCCTCTCCCTCGTGCTGAAGGCGGACATCCGCCCCGGCCGCTCGGGCGAGCTCCAGGGCAAGGTCGACCGCCTCGAGGCGGCCGTCGTCGAGGCGGCCCCCGGGCCGACCTCCGCCCCCGGCGCCCCGTAGCGCCCCTCCCGCCCCACGGCTCGCTGGGGGCACGGGCCCCGGCCGAGCGGCCGGGGCCCCGTCGTGCGCCCGCGCACGGCCGGCCACCGTCCCCGACCGACAGGACCCCCGTGCCCCACCCCACCCCGCCCGCCGACGGCACCGCCGACCGGGCCCCCGAGGAGAACCCCGACGGGACCCCCGGCCGGCCGGCCGCCCCCTGGCCCGCGCCGGCCGCTGCCGCCCCCGAGGCCCCCCGGGCCGCCGGCCCCGTCCGCCCGCGGCGCGGCGCCGTCGTCGCCGGGGTCGTCGCGACGGCCCTGCTGGCCGTCCTCGGCCTCACCGCCCTCGGTCTCGGCGTCGCCGCCCGCACGGTGTGGCTGCCGTCGGCCACGGTCTCGGCCACCGCCGTCACCGGCGCCGCCGACGACGGCACCCGCGTCCTCGTCACCGCCCCGGGCGTCCTCGAGACGCGCCCCGGCCCCGTCACGGTGACCGCGACCGCCGCCGACCGCCCCGTCACCCTCGTCCTCGCCCGCGAGGTCGACGCCATGGCGTGGCTGGACGGCGTGCCGACGACCGTCGTCGGGGGCCTCGAGCAGCCCGCCGAGGGCGAGGCCGCGACGTCCCTCGCCGTCACCCCGCCGGCCACGCCCGACGCCGGGGAGCCCGCGCTGCCCGAGCCCGCGACCTCGGACCTGTGGACCCAGGTCGCCACGGGGGAGGGCTCGGCGTCCTTCGAGCTCGCCCCGCCGGAGGGCCGCTGGGTCGTCCTCGCGGCGACCGACGGGACGGCGCCCGCCCCGGACGAGCTGACGCTCACCTGGCCGCAGGAGCAGGTCGCCGGCCCGGAGGCCGCCCCGCTCGTGGCCGGGGGCGTCGCCGCCCTCGTGCTCGCGCTGGTCCTCGCCGTCGTCACCGCCCTGGCGTCCCGCCGCCGCCGCCGCGCCCTGGCCGCGGCCGCCCCCGAGGAGACCCGATGAGCCGCGCCGTCCGTCGTCCCGCCGCCCTCGGCGTCGCCGGGGTCCTCGCCCTCGGGCTGGCCTCCTGCGCCGCCGAGCCCGTGCCGCAGCCGCGGCCGCAGGCCGTCGAGGGTCCCGTGGCGGCGCTCACGGCCGACCGCGCCGACGTCGTGCGCGCCGAGGTGTCCGAGGCGCTCGCCGCCGCCGACGCCGCCCGCGACGCCGCCCTCCTCGAGCCGCGCGTGACGGGCGCCGCCGCCGAGCTGCGTCTCGCGCGCTACCGGCTGCAGGGTGTCGTGGGCGGCTCGCCCGCCCCCGCCCCGGTCGGCGGCGAGGTGCTGCGCGACGTCGTCCCCGCCGTGGCCACGCCGGGCGCGGAGGAGGGCGCCGTGCCCGCCGACGCCGTCGACCCGTCGGCCGCCGCCGGCACCTTCCCCCGCACCTGGGCGACGGTGACCCAGGCCGAGGGCCAGCAGCAGCCGCAGCTGTCCGTGCTCGTCCAGGACGACGCGCGCAGCCCCTACCGGCTCGTCGCGACGGCGGGGCTCCTGCCGGGCGCCGTCGTGCCCGGCACCGCCACGGGCGACGCGGGCACGCCGGCCGTCGACCCCGCCGCGCTCGTGCTCCCGCCCGCCGACGCCGTCGCCGCCTACGCGGCCGCCCTCGGGACCCCGGCCGCGGACGCCGGGGACGCTGCCGCGGCCGTGGCCGACGACGCCTTCCGCCAGGTCGTCTCGGCCGAGGAGACGGAGGCCGACGCCCTCGACTTCTTCGACTGGTCCGTGACCCGCGCCGTGCGGGAGGGCTCGGTCGTGTCCGTCGCCACCGGCGACGGCGGCGCCCTCGTCCTCGGGCTGCTCGACACCGAGCGGGTCCAGCAGCTCGAGCCCGGCTCGGAGGGCGCCCTCCTGCGCCTGCCGGCCGACGAGGCCGCGCTCGCGGGGGCGGGGGAGGCCGGGGAGCGCACGTCGACGACGTGGGTCGAGGCCGTCGCCCTCGTCGTCCCGCCCGCCGACGCCGAGGACACGCAGGTGCGTGCCGTCGCGGCCGACCGCGTGCTGGTGGCCGCCGAGGCCTCCTGACCCGACCGCCGGGCCGCCCGGCCGGTCCGCGCCCCGCCCGCCCCGGGCCGTGGGCGGAGGCCGGTCGTGGCAGCATCGGCGCCGGTCCGCCGCCGCCGACCGCGTCCGCCCGCCCGTCCCCGGGCCGGGCCGCGGGGCCGCGACGGCCCGCCCGCACCGGCACGCACCGCGTGCCGCACCACCGACGGAAGGCGACACCCATGAGCCAGCGCAGCGGCCGACCCCGCCCGGGCGGCGCCCCCGCCGGGCCGGGCTTCGACGTGCGGGGGGCCGTGGACCTCTCCGGCCTCGGCCGCCCGGCGCCCGCGCCCGCCGCGGCGGGCCCGGCGGGCGGCGGCGGCGCCGAGGGCGGGGCGTCCGGCCTCGTCGTCGCGGTGACGGAGGCGAACTTCCGCGAGGTCGTCGAGGGCTCGACGTCGGTGCCCGTCGTCGTCGTCCTGTCCTCGCCCCGCGCGCAGGGCGCCGCCGACCTCGCCGCCGACCTGCGGGCGGCGGTGGCCGCCGACGCCGGCCGCTGGCTGCTCGCCGAGGTGGACGCCGACGCGAGCCCGCAGATCGCCGCGGCCTTCCAGGTGCAGACGGTGCCGGCCGTCCTCGCCCTCGTGGCCGGCCAGCCCGTGCCCCTCTTCCAGGGGGTGCTGCCGGCCGAGCAGGTGCGCCAGTACCTCGACGCGCTGCTCGACCTGGCCCAGCGCCAGGGCGTCACGGGCCGCCTCGACGGCGGGGCCGGCGACGGCGCGGAGGACGAGGGCCCCATCGAGCCGCCGCTGCCGCCGCTGCACCAGGAGGCGTACGACGCCATCGAGCGCGACGACCTCGACGCGGCCGCGGACGCCTACCGGCGGGCGCTCGCGGAGGCCCCGGCCGACGAGGACGCCCGCCTCGGCCTGGCGCAGGTCGAGCTGCTGCGCCGCACGAGCGGCGTCGACCTGCAGCAGGCGCGGGCCGCGGCCGCCGCGGACGCCGCCGACGTCGACGCGGCCCTGCTCGTCGCGGACCTCGACGTCCTCGGCGGCCACGTCGAGGACGCCTTCCGCCGGCTCGTCGCGACGGTGCGCGCCACGTCCGGCGACGAGCGCGACCGCGTCCGCGTCCGCCTCGTCGAGCTCTTCGAGGTCGTCGGCGCGGCCGACCCGCGTGTCGTCGCCGCCCGCCGCGCCCTCGCGTCCGCGCTCTTCTGACCGCCCTCCCCGGGGCCCCGGGGACGCCGCAGGGCCCCGCACCTCGGGAGGTGCGGGGCCCTGCGGCGTCGGGGCCGACGTCAGGGACGTCGGCCCGCGTCAGCGCACGTCGTCGTCGACCCAGTCGAACGTGCGGGTGACGGCCTTCTTCCACAGGCGCAGCACGCGCTCGCGCTCGGCCTCCTCCATCTGGGGCTCCCACCGCTTGTCCTCGGCCCAGTTGGCGCGCACCTCGTCGAGGTCGGACCAGAAGCCGACGGCCAGGCCGGCCGCGTAGGCCGCGCCGAGCGCCGTCGTCTCGGCGACGACGGGGCGCACCACGGGCACGCCGAGGACGTCCGCCTGGAACTGCATGAGCAGGTCGTTGACGACCATGCCGCCGTCGACGCGCAGCTCCGTCAGGGGCACGCCGGAGTCGGCGTCCGCGGCGTCCAGGACCTCGCGGGTCTGGAAGGCGGTGGCCTCCAGCGCGGCCCGCGCGATGTGCGCCTTCGTGACGTAGCGCGTGAGGCCGACCACGGCGCCGCGCGCGTCGCCGCGCCAGTACGGGGCGAAGAGGCCGGAGAACGCCGGGACGACGTACACGCCGCCGTTGTCCTCGACCGAGCCCGCGAGGGCCTCGATCTCCGAGGCGGAGGAGACGAGCCCGAGGTTGTCGCGCAGCCACTGCACGAGGGAGCCGGTGACGGCGATGGCCCCCTCGAGGGCGTACACGGGCTTCGCGTCGCCGAGGCGGTACGCCATCGTCGTGAGGAGCCCGTTGTCGCTGAAGACGAGGTCCTCGCCGGTGTTGACGATGAGGAAGTTGCCGGTGCCGTAGGTGTTCTTGGCCTCGCCGGGCGAGAAGGCCGCCTGGCCGAAGGTGGCCGCCTGCTGGTCGCCGAGGATGCCGGCGATCGGCGTCTCGCGGAGCAGGCTCGACGCCCGGACGGTGCCGTAGACCTCGGACGACGAGCGGATCTCCGGGAGCATCGCCCGGGGGATGTCCATGGCGGCGAGGACGTCGTCGTCCCACTGCAGCGTGCGCAGGTCCATGAAGAGGGTGCGCGAGGCGTTGGTGACGTCGGTGAGGTGGACGCCGCCGTCGGTGCCGCCGGTGAGGTTCCACAGCACCCACGAGTCGGTGGTGCCGAAGAGGAGGTCGCCCGCCTCGGCCCGCTCGCGGGCGCCCTCGACGTTCTCGAGGACCCACATGATCTTCGTGCCGGCGAAGTACGGGTTGAGCGGGAGCCCGCAGACCTGGCGGAAGCGGTCGACGCCGCCGTCGGCCGCGAGCCGGTCGACGATCGGCTGGGTGCGCACGTCCTGCCAGACGATGGCGTTGTAGACCGGCTCGCCGGTGTTCTTGTCCCAGACGACGGTCGTCTCGCGCTGGTTGGTGATGCCGACCGCGGCCACGTCGTGCCGGGTGATGTCGGCGCGGGACAGGGCCTGGCCGATGACCTCCCGGGTGTTGCGCCAGATCTCGGCGGGGTCGTGCTCGACCCAGCCGGCGCGGGGGAAGATCTGCTCGTGCTCCAGCTGGCCGGTGGAGACGATGGTGCCCGCGTGGTCGAAGACGATGGCGCGGGTGCTCGTCGTGCCCTGGTCGATGGCGACGACGTAGCGGGCGCTGCTGGTGCTCTCGGTCATGGGACGTCGGTGTCCTTCCGGGACGGGGTTCTCGGTCGGGGCGGGGACTGCGGGCGGGCGGTGGCTCAGGAGAGGACGGGGAAGGCGTAGAAGACGACGCCGGCGAGGGCGCCGCCGATGACCGGGCCGACGACGGGCACCCAGGCGTACGCCCAGTCCGACCCGCCCTTGCCCGGGATGGGGAGCAGCGCGTGCGCGATGCGCGGGCCGAGGTCGCGGGCCGGGTTGATGGCGTAGCCCGTGGGCCCGCCGAGGGAGGCGCCGATGCCGACGACGAGCAGGGCGACGGGGATCGCGCCGAGCGCGGCGGGGGTGCGGCCGAAGAGGAGGATGACGAGGACGAGCACGAACGTCGCGATCACCTCGGTGAGGACGTTCCACGGGTAGCTGCGGATCTCGGGACCGGTGGAGAAGACCGCCAGCTTGAGCGAGCCGTCCTCGGTCGCGTCGAAGTGCTTCTTGTACGCCAGCCAGCAGACGACGGCGCCGAGGAAGCCGCCGATCATCTCCGCGGAGAAGTACACGAGGGTGCTGCCCAGCGTGGCCTCGACGCCGGGGGCGTAGTCGCTGCCGGACACGAGGAGGCCGATGGTGACGGCCGGGTTGAGGTGCGCGCCCGAGGCGTACGCCACGTAGACGCCGGCGAAGACCGCGAGGCCCCAGCCGAAGTTGATGAACAGGGGGCCGCCGGCGAAGCCCTTGGTCCGGGCGAGCAGGGCGTTCGCGACCACGCCGCAGCCGAGCAGCGTGAGCGTCGCGGTGCCCAGCACCTCGGACAGGAAGACGTCGGCCAGGGACGGTGCCATGGGGTTCCTCTCGTGACGACGGTGTCAGGGTCGGGGTCGGGGTCGGTGGGTGCGGGCGGACCGGCCGGGGTCAGGTCGTGGGCGTCGCGGCCCGACGGGCGCGGAGCGCCGTCTCGTCGCGGCCCACGAGGAGCAGGAAGCCGACGGCCACGGCGACGCCGACGAGGATCAGCACGAAGGTCGTGTCCCACCCGAAGGCGGTGACCGACAGGCCGATGCCGGTGCTGGCGAGGGTGGCGCCGAGCACGTAGCCGAAGAGCCCGGTGAAGCCGGCGGCGGTGCCCGCGACGTGCCGCGGGCTGAGGTCGAGGGCCTGCAGGCCGATGAGCATGACGGGCCCGTAGATGAGGCCGCCGATGACGACGAGCGCCGCGTAGGAGACCCACAGCGGCCCGTCGACGGGGGACAGCCAGTAGACGGCGACGGCCGCGGCGACGCCGCCGAGGAAGAGGACGCCGGCGGGGGTCCGACGACCACGGAACACGCGGTCGCTCACCCACCCGCAGAGCAGCGTGCCCGGGATGCCCGCGAGCTCGAAGAGCGAGAACCCCGCGATGCCCTCGCCCAGGCTCGCGCCGCGCACGTCCGCGAGGTAGACGGGGGCCCACACGAGGACGCCGTAGCGGAGCATGTAGACGAAGACGTTGGCGAGCGCGAGGTTGACCATCGTCCGGTTGCGGAGCACGTGCCGGCGGACGACCTGCCAGCTGCTGAGCCCGGCGTCCTCAGCCTCGGTGTCGACGGGGGCGGGGTCGGAGCGGTGCTCCTCGATCCGCGGGAGGCCGACGGCCTCGGGGCGGTCGCGCAGCAGCACGTAGGCGACGACGGCGAGGACGAGGCAGACGAGCGCGGGGAACCAGAAGGCGGCGCGGTAGCCGCCGAACCAGGCGACGGCCAGGCCGGCCAGCGCGCCCGAGCCGGCGCCGCCGACGTTGTGCGCGACGTTCCACAGCGCCGTGCGGCGCCCGCGCTCGCCGGTCGAGAACCAGTGGACGAGGACGCGGCCGCTGGGCGGCCACCCCATGCCCTGGAACCAGCCGTTGACGACCATGACGACCGCGAGCAGCGCCACGCTCGCCGAGACGGCCGGGACGAGGCCCACGACGAGGTTGGCGACGGCGGACAGCGCCAGCCCGACCGGCAGGAACAACCGGGCGTCGCTGCGGTCGGACACCATGGCGGAGAGGAACTTCGACAGCCCGTAGGCGACGAGGACGGCGTTGGTGATGATGCCGAGCCCGACGGCGGAGAAGCCCTGCTCGTCGCGCAGCAGGGTCGCGACGAGCGGGACGTTGTTGCGGATGAGGTAGTACGCGGCGTAGCCGATGAAGATGCCCGCGAAGACCTGGACGCGCAGCCGCGGGTAGCGGCGGGCGACCTCGTCGTCGGGCAGGCGCGGCGCCGGGTGCGGCGCGGCGAGGGGGTTGCGGCGGCGGGTGGCGGCCGTGGGTCCTGCTGCGGTCATCGTCGACCTCTCTGGGTGGTGCAGCCCGGCGGGTCGCCGCCGGGCCGGGGCGCGGCCCCGTGGCGTGCCCGCCGCCTCTGGACGGGCACGCCACGGCGGTCCGCGGGTCAGGCCGCGGCGGGGCCCCCGGCGGACGTGACGGGCACGTCCGGGCGGATGTCCGGCGCCTCGAGGCGGCGGCGCTCGGCGGCGGCGTCGTCGTCCTCCACCTCGGCGGCGCGCTCGGCCTCGACGCGGGCGAGGTAGCTGGCGACCTCCTCCGCGACCTGCGCGGCGTCCCAGCCGAGCGGGCCGGCGAGGAGGTCGGCGACGGCGCGGGCGCTCGCCGTCCCCCGGTCGGCCTGCTCGTAGGAGAGCCGGGTGCGGCGGGTGAGGACGTCCTCGACGTGGAGGGCCCCCTCGTGCGTCGCGGCGTAGAGCGCCTCGACGCGGAGGTAGTGCTCCGCGCCCTCGAGGGGCTCGCCGAGGGAGGGGTCGGCGTCGACGAGCGCGAGCACCTCGTCGAGGAGCGAGCCGTAGCGGTGGAGCAGGTGCTCGACCCGCTCGACCGACCAGCCGCGCTCGGCCGCGATCCGGCTGCGCTGCGCCCAGCGGACGCCGTAGCCGTCGGCGCCCGCGAGCGGGAGGTCCGCCGTCAGCGACGGGCCGGCCGGGCGGTCGCCGGGGGCCGCGTCGGCCAGGGCGGCGTCGACGACGTCGCGGGCCATGACCCGGTACGTCGTGTACTTGCCGCCCGCCACGACCGTGAGGCCGGGGCGCAGGGTGGCCACGGTGTGCTCGCGCGACACCTTCGTGGTCGTCGTCGGGTCGCCGCCGCCCTTGCCGCCCTTCTCCCCGCCCTCGCCGGGCAGGTCGCCCTTCGCGGTCGGCTGGAGCAGCGGGCGCAGGCCCGTGTAGACGCCGATGACGTCGTCGCGCGAGAGCGGCCGGGAGAGCACGGCGTTCGCGTGGTCGAGGAGGTACTCGATGTCCTCGCTCGTGGCCACGGGGTGGTCCTTCTCGAGGTCCCACGGGGTGTCGGTCGTGCCGATGACCCAGTGCGTCTCCCACGGGATGACGAATAGGACGCTCTTCTCCGTGCGGAGGATGAGGCCGGACTCCCCGTCGACGGCCTCCTTCGGCACGATGATGTGCACGCCCTTGGAGGCGCGGACCTCGAGGCCGCGGGTGCGGAAGAGCTCCTGGATCTCGTCCGTCCAGACGCCCGTGGCGCCGACGACGTGTCGGGCGCGCACGGCGATCTCCTCGCCGGACTCCAGGTCGACGGCGCGCACGCCGACGACGCGCCCGCCCTCCTCGAGGTAGCCGACGACCTGCGTGCGGGCGGCCGCGAGGGCGCCGTGGCCGACGGCCGTGCGGACGAGCACGTGCACGAGGCGGGCGTCGTCGACCTTGGCGTCCCAGTACTGGATGGCGCCGACGGCGGCGTCGCGGCGGAAGTCGCGGAAGCGGCGGTGCAGGCCCTTGCGGGTCATGTGCCGGTGCAGCGGGACGGTGCGGCGGCCCTCGCCGCCGGTGCGGCCGAGCACGCCGGCCATGCCGTCGTAGAGCGCGATGCCGGCGCCGATGTAGAAGCGCTGCCACTGCTTCTCGAGCGGGAAGAGGAAGGGCACGGGGTGCACGAGGTGCGGGGCCAGCCGGTCGACGAGGAGCCCGCGCTCGCGGAGCGCCTCGTGGACGAGGTGGAAGTCGAGCATCTCGAGGTACCGCAGGCCGCCGTGGATGAGCTTGCTGGCGCGGCTCGAGGTGCCGGCCGCCCAGTCGCGCCGCTCGAGGACGCCGACCGTGAGGCCGCGGCTCGCCGCGTCCAGCGCCGCGCCGGCGCCCGTGACGCCGCCGCCGACGACGAGGACGTCGAGGGTCTCCGAGCGCATGCGCCGCAGCGCCTCGGTGCGGGAGGCGGGGGACAGGGCGGTGCTCGGGCCGACCTGCCGGCTGGTGGCCGTGGTGGTGCTCGTGCTCATGGGTGCCCTCCGTGCGGGCGACCTCGCCCGCTCGTCGTCGGGGAGGGCGCCCCGTCGGCGCCCTCGTCCGTGATCGCGACTCTGCTCCTCGACGGCCGACGGCGCCACCGCCTGCACGGACGTGCACACTGGCGTCCGAGATGCCCGGCGTCGCACCGGGTGTGCGGGACGAGGGGGAGCGGTGCCGGTCGACGACGACGACCTCGAGCGGGTGGCCCGCCGCTACTGGATCGACCGCGTCACCATGGACGTCGTCGCGCGGGAGGAGGGCGTCTCGCGCAGCACCGTCTCCCGGATGCTCGACGCGGCGCGTGCCCGGGGCATCGTCACGGTGACGGTCGCCCCCGTGCACGGACGTGCGCCGGCGCTGGCCGCCGCGCTCGGCGACCGCTTCGGGGTCGAGGCCGTCGTGGCCCCCGTCCCGGAGGGCGCGACCGAGCTCGCCCGGCTCGAGGCGGTGGCCGACGCGACGGCGGGGCTGCTCGGCGACCTCATGGGCAGCGGGCTCGTGCTCGGCGTCGCCTGGGGGACGACGACGAGCGCCGTCGCCCGCCACCTCGTGGCCCGCTCGACGGTCGACGCCCACGTCGTCCAGCTCAACGGCGCGGCCAACTCGCGCAGCACCGGGCTCGGCTACGCGGGGGAGGTCATCGACCGCTTCGGCGCCGCGTGGGGCGCCGAGGTGCACCAGTTCCCGGTGCCGGCCTTCTTCGACGCCGCCGCCACCCGGCGGGCGATGTGGCGCGAGCGGAGCGTCCAGGGCGTCCTCGCGCTGCAGCAGCGCTGCGACGTCGCGCTGTTCGGCGTCGGCGCCGTCGCCGGCGGCGTCCCGAGCCGCGTGTACACCGCGGGCTACCTCACCGACGCCGACCGGCTGTCCCTCGCGGAGGAGCACGTCGTCGGCGACGTCTGCACCGTCTTCCTGCGCGCGGACGGCAGCTGGCAGGGCGTGCCGCTCAACGCGCGCTCGAGCGGCCCGCCGCCGCCGGTGCTGCGCCGCATCCCCCGCCGCGTCTGCGCCGTGGCGGGCACGGGCAAGGTGCCCGCGCTGGCCGCCGCGCTCGCGGCCGGGCTCGTCACCGACCTCGTCGTCGACGGCTCGACCGCCCGTCGCCTCCTGTCCCACCGCTGAGGTCGACGGGCGGCGCCGCGACGGCGACGACGGCGCCGGCGGTGACGACCCGCCAGGTGCCGCAGCGGCACGCCTCGTAGGCGACGACACCGTCGGCCGTCGCGTGCCGGGACCGGACCTGCCAGGAGTGCTCCAGAGGTTCCACGCCGCCACCGTGGTGTCATGGGTCCGTGCACTTCAACCATGACGGCCGGGCGTCGGTCCGGCTGGCGGTCGACCTCGTCAACGCGCCGCCCGGCGGTCCGGCCGACCTGGCACGCCGCTGCGCCGCCGCGGGTCTCGTGCTCCCGGCGGCCGTCGACGACGCCGCGGTCGCCGGCGTCCGGGACGTGCTGGAGGGCGGCTGGCTCGCCGTCGTCGACGCGGCGGGGGAGGGGCGGGCGGCCGCGGTCAACGCGCTGCTCCGCCGCTGGACGGCCGCGCCGCGGATGACCGACCACGACGGCAGCGGGTGGCACCTGCACCACCACGGGGCCGTCGACGTCGTCGGCCAGGTGGCGGCCCTCGTGGCGGTGGGGACGGCGCTGCACCTCGTCGCCCGGGGCCCCGACCGGCTGGGACGCTGCGCCGCCGCGGGCTGCGAGAGGGTGTGGGCGGACCTGTCGCGGGCGGGCCGGCAGGAGTACTGCTCGGCCCGGTGCGGCAACCGCGCCGCCGTGGCCCGCTCCCGTGACCGCGCCCGCGCCCGGGCGGGCCGATGAGCCGCGGGCGCGGCGGCGGTCAGCCGTCCGGGCCGCCGCACCGGACGGGTACGCGGCGCCCCCGTCGGCACGAGCACCGTGACCGGCACGACAGCCACCACCGGGAGGACCGATGACCACCCCGACGCCCCGCAGGGTCACCCCCACGCTCTGGTTCGACGGCCGCGTCGAGGAGGCGGCGGAGCTCTACACCTCCGTCCTCCCCGGCTCGCGGGTCGTCGGCACGACGCTCGGCCCGGGCGGGGGCGTGCTGACCGTCGAGCTCGAGGTGGCCGGCCAGCCGCTCGTCCTGCTGGACGGGGGCCCGCACTTCCCGCCGACCGAGGCGTTCTCCCTGTCCGTCTCCTGCGCCGACGCCGCCGAGGTCGACCGCGTGTGGGACGCGCTGCTCGCCGGCGGGGGGACGGAGTCGCGGTGCGGCTGGCTCAAGGACCGCTTCGGCGTCTCGTGGCAGGTCGTGCCCGAGGGCCTCGGCGACGTGCTCGGCGACCCGGACCCGGGCCGGGCGCAGCGCGCCATGGCGGCGATGCTGCAGATGGGCAAGCTCGACCTCGCGGCGATGCGCCGCGCCGCGGACGGCGGGCCCGCCGAGGGCTGAGCCGAGGGCCGGGCCGAGGGCCGGGCCGAGGGCCGGGCCGACCGCCGCGCGGGTGGTGCGTCAGCGCCCGGGCCGGCCCTCGACGAGGAGGGCCGGCGCCGGGTCGTCGGCGTCGAGGACGGCCACCGCGGCGGCGACGCGGGCGGCGAGGCCGGGGCCCGTCCGGGCGCGGACCTCCGTGGGCGTGCACCAGGCGGCCTCGAGCACCTCGCCGTCGACGAAGGTGCACCGGCCGGGCAGGTCGTCGTCGTGGACGCCGCCGTCGAGCAGCGCGAGCAGCCGCCCGGGCCGGGAGGCGTCGCCGGGGCAGCGGTCGAGGACGAGCAGGCGCCCCACCGTCAGGTCGAGGCCCAGCTCCTCGCGGCCCTCGCGCGCGGCGGCCCCGCCGAGCGACTCGGCCGCCTCGACGAACCCGCCCGGCACCTCCCACGGCACCTTGTACGACGTCCGCAGGAGCAGGACCCGGCCGCGGTGGTCGCGCAGCACGAGCCCCGCCGCCAGCACCGAGGCGGGGAAGAGGGGCGTCAGCGCGGGGAGGGCGTCCGACGCCGGGTCCGGGTCGCCCGCCAGCCGCGCGACGAGGGCGACGTCGCGGCGCCGGCCGCCCACGAGGACGCCCCGCAGGACCCCCTCGCGGCGCAGGCCCGCCCGCGCCGCGGCCCACGCCAGGGCGTCGTCGTCGGCGTCGTGGGTGGCGACGACCCGCGCCGCCCCGCCGGCGAGGGCGGCGTCGACCCGGTCGCCCAGGCCGTCGGGCCCCGTGAGGTGCCCGAGCGCGACCTCGCCCGGGTCGCCGCCCGGCGGGGGCGTCGACCCGGGCGAGGTCACCGGCGGGTGGGGCGTCAGCCGTCGACCTCGACGCCGGCGGCGGCCGCGGCGTCGTCGAGCCCCTCGGGCACGAGCCAGAGTGCGCCCAGCGGCGGGACCCTCAGCGCGACGGACGCCGGGCGGCCGTGCCACGGCACGTCCTCGGCGACGACGGGCCCGGTGTTCGTCACGCCCGAGCCGCCGTACGCCACGTCGTCGGTGCTGACGAGCTGGCGCCAGGTGCCGCCCTGGGGCAGGGCGACGCGGTAGTCCTCGTGGGGCAGGCCGGCGAAGTTGACGACGGCCACGAGCGGGCGCCCGGCGGCGTCGCGCCGGACGAAGGACACGGTGTTGCCCGCGCCGTCGTCGGCGTCCAGCCACTCGAAGCCCGCGCCGTCGAAGTCGCGCTCCCACAGCTGCGGATGCTCGCGGTAGAGGGCGTTGAGGTCGCTGACGAGCCGCTGGACGCCCAGGTGGCCCGGGTCGTCCTGCAGCCACCAGTCGAGGCTGCGCGCCTCGGCCCACTCGCGCTCCTGGGCGAACTCCTGGCCCATGAAGAGCAGCTGCTTGCCGGGGTGGGACCACATGTACGCGAGGTACGCGCGGACCCCGGCGAGCTGCTGCCAGCGGTCGCCCGGCATCTTGCCGAGCAGCGAGCCCTTGCCGTGGACGACCTCGTCGTGGCTGATGGGGAGCACGTACTGCTCCGAGAAGGCGTACACGAGCGAGAAGGTCAGCTTGTGGTGGTGGTGGACCCGGTGCATCGGGTCCTCGCCGACGTAGTCGAGCGTGTCGTGCATCCAGCCCATGTTCCACTTCAGGCCGAAGCCGAGGCCGCCGCCGTCCGTGGGGCGCGTGACGCCGGGCCACGCCGTCGACTCCTCGGCGATGGTGACGATGCCCGGGACGCGCCGGTAGACGACCGCGTTGAACTCCTGCAGGAGCTCGATGGCCTCGAGGTGCTCGCGGCCGCCGTAGCGGTTGGGCACCCACTGGCCCTCGGCCCGCGAGTAGTCGAGGTACAGCATCGAGGCGACGGCGTCGACGCGGATGCCGTCGAGGTGGAACTCCTCCAGCCAGTACACGGCGTTGGCCACGAGGAAGTTGCGCACCTGCGGGCGCCCGTAGTCGGGGACGAGGGTGCCCCACTCGGGGTGCTCGCCCTTGCGCGGGTCCGGGTACTCGTAGAGCGGCTCGCCGTCGAAGCGGGCGAGGGCGAACTCGTCCTTGGGGAAGTGCCCGGGGACCCAGTCGAGGATGACCCCGATGCCCGCCGCGTGGAGCGCGTCGACGAGGTGGCGGAACTCGTCCGGGCTGCCGAAGCGGGACGTCGGCGCGTAGTACGAGGTGACCTGGTAGCCCCACGAGCCGCCGAAGGGGTGCTCGGCGACGGGCAGCAGCTCGACGTGGGTGAAGCCGAGGGCGGTGACGTGGCCGACGAGCTGCTCGGCCAGCTCGGTGTACGACAGGCCCTGGCGCCACGAGCCGAGGTGCACCTCGTAGACGCTCATGGGGCCGGAGTGCGGGTCGGTCGCCGCGCGGCGCTCCAGCCACGCGTCGTCTCCCCAGGTGTAGGTCGACTCGGTGACGACGGAGCCGGTGGCCGGCGGCACCTCGGCGAGGCGCGCCATGGGGTCGGCCTTCTGCCGCCACGTGCCGTCCTGGCCCTGGATCTCGAGCTTGTAGACCTCGCCGTCGCCGACGCCCGGGACGAAGAGCTCCCAGACGCCGCTCGAGCCGAGCGAGCGCAGGGCGTGCGAGCGGCCGTCCCAGTGGTTGAAGCCGCCGACGACGCGGACGCCGCGGGCGTGGGGCGCCCACACCGAGAACGACGTGCCCGTGACGTCGCCGAGCGCGCTGGGGAAGCGCAGGACGCGCGCGCCGAGGGCGGTCCACAGCTGCTCGTGGCGGCCCTCGGCGACGAGGTGGAGGTCCACCTCGCCGAGCGTCGGCCAGAAGCGGTACGGGTCGTCGGCCCGGTCGACGACGCCGCCGGACCACGTCGTCTCGACGCGGTAGTCGGGCACGTCCGCGCCGGGGACGACGCCGACCCACACGCCGTCGTGCTCATGCTCGAGCGGGACACGGCGGTCGCCCTCGAGCACCAGCTCGACGCGCTCGGCGAGGGGCCGGCGCACGCGCACGGTCACGCCGCCGTCGTGCGGGTGCGGCCCGAGGACGTCGTGGGGGAACGGGTACGCGCCGTGGGCGGCGGCGTCGAGCGCACCGCCGTCGACGGGCGCGCGCGCCGGCTCGTGGCCGGCGGCGGGGCCGGGGGAGGCGGGGGTGGTGCTGGCGTCCACGGGGATCTCCTGGGCGGGGGTGGTGGTGGCCGGGGGGGCCGTGGTGCCCGCGGCGTCGGCGGCGGCCGCGCCGCCGCGGGCCCCCTCGGCCTGCGGGGTCGTGCCGAGCAGGCGCTCGACGGCGCCGAGCGGGACGGGCAGCCAGTGCGGGCGGGACCGCGTCTCGTAGACCACCTCGTACAGCGCCTTGTCGAGCAGCAGCGCGCGGTGCAGCGCGGTGCCGGGCGCGGTGCGCGGGTCGTCGTCCACCTCGGCGTAGCCGGCGAGGAAGGCCTCGGTGGCCTCGGCAGTCCACGCCGCGGCGCGGCGGGCCAGCGCCTCGTCCCCGGGGGACGTCGTGCCGTCGGCCCCCGCGCGCTCGGCGACGACGTGGGCGCCCGCGTAGTCCAGCGAGCGGACCATGCCGACGACGTCGCGCACGGCGACGTCGGGGCGCACGCGCTCGGCCAGCGGGCGCAGCGGCTCGCCCTCGAAGTCGAGGACGACCCACCCGCGCCCCGGCACGGAGAGGACCTGCCCGAG
Source organism: Pseudokineococcus lusitanus (assembly GCF_003751265.1). Classification (NCBI taxonomy): domain Bacteria; kingdom Bacillati; phylum Actinomycetota; class Actinomycetes; order Kineosporiales; family Kineosporiaceae; genus Pseudokineococcus; species Pseudokineococcus lusitanus. The sequence goes on along the minus strand of NZ_RJKN01000003.1, from coordinate 280,496 downwards.
GTGGTAGTCGCCGTGCACGCGCTGCAGCGGCGGCAGCCGGTCGGGCGCCGGCAGGTCGGAGAGCGAGGCCACGTGCTCCTCGAGCGCCGCGCGGTGCGGCGCCAGCGCGGGGGCGGAGCGTAGGGCCCAGCGGACGCGCTCGGCCAGGCCGTCGACGAGAGCGGTACGGCCCTCGGCGGTGACGGGGGTGCGGCCGAAGGAGCCCGCCAGGGCGCGGTGGACCTCGGCGGTGGCGCGGCCGAGGGACCGGGCGCCGTCGGCGAAGGACTCGCCCTCCTCGACCGCCCGGCCCGCCTCGCGCCACGCGTCCTGCGCACCCGTGAGGAACTCGGACAGGACGGCGAGGTGGCCGGTGGCCGGGGTGCCGTCGGCGTCGGCCCACGAGCCGCTCACCCACCCGAGGGGGCGGGCGACCTGCTCGCAGCCGGCGACCCACAGCGCCGTCGCCACGACGACGTCGGGGTTCTCGCCGGGGGACAGGACGCGGAAGACCTTGAGGATGGAGGGGGCGTCCGTGCCGAGGCCGACGACGACGCTCGTGTTGGACTGCTCGCCGCCGAGCACCCGCGAGGTCGCCGCCGCGTCGACGGCCGCGCCGGGCGCCAGGCGGCCGTCGGCCCGCCCGCCCTCGCCGGCCGCCGTGCCGCCGCCCGCGACGAGCGCGAGCAGGGCCGCGACCGCGTCGGCGTCGCCGGGGCCGTCGTGGACGGCACGGCCGTCCGGCAGCACGCCCACGCGGGAGGCGTCGTCGCCGGGCGCGTCGGCCGGCCGCAGGGCCAGCGGCACCTGCACGACGGCGACGTCGTCCTCGGTCCGGACGGCGAGCACGACGACGAGCACCTCGACCCCGGCCCCGGGCCGGGCGGCGGTGCGGCCGGGGACGGCCGCGGGCACCGGGACGACGGCGAGGACGTCGAGGGCCGCGGCGCCGGCGCCCTTGGCGGGGTACCAGCGCTGCCGCGGCATCCACCCGTCGAGGAGCGCGAGGAGGCCCTCGGGCAGCGACGGCGCGGTGCGGCCGGCCGCGTCCCGGGCGGGGTGCGCGCTCACCGGTCCACCACCGCGAGCCAGAGGAAGTCACGGGCGCCGAGCGTCACGGGCACGCACCCGTCGTCGCCCACGCGGGGGAAGCCGCTCCCGCCGAAGAGGTCCACGAGGTCCTGCCCTTCCCGTCCCGGCAGCCTCAGCCGGGTCGCCTGCGGTGTCGTCGACATGTTGGCCACGCAGAGCACGGTCTCCGGCGTGGTGCGCGCCCGGCGGGCGCCCTCGGGGTCCAGCTCCCGCAGGAAGGCGAGGACCGCCGGGTTGTCCGCGTGCAGCGGTGCGTACGTGCCCGCCCCGAACACGGGGTGCTCGCGGCGCAGGTGCAGCAGCCGCCGCACCCAGTGCAGCAGCGACGACGACGACGCGAGCGACGCCTCGACGTTGACCGCCTGGTAGCTGTAGACGAGCGACTGGACCGTCGGCAGGTACAGCTTGCCGGGGTCGGCGGTGCTGAAGCCGGCGTTGCGGTCGGGCGTCCACTGCATGGGGGTCCGGACCGCGTCGCGGTCCTCGAGCCAGATGTTGTCGCCCATGCCGATCTCGTCGCCGTAGTAGAGGCACGGCGAGCCGGGCAGGGACAGCAGGAGGGCGTGCAGCAGCTCGACCTCGGCCCGCGAGCCGTCCACGAGCGGCGCGAGGCGCCGGCGGATGCCGACGTTGGCGCGCATGCGCGGGTCCGGCGCGTACCAGCCGTACATCGCCGCGCGCTCCTCGGTGGACACCATCTCGAGCGTCAGCTCGTCGTGGTTGCGCAGGAAGGTGCCCCACTGCGCGCCCGCCGGGATGCCCGGCGTCTCGGCGAGGGTGTCGAGGACCGGCGCGGCGCGCCCCTCCCGGACCGCGGAGTACAGGCGCGGCATGACGGGGAAGTGGAAGCACATGTGGCACTCGGGGTCGTCGGCCTCGCCGTAGTAGGCGACGACGTCCGCCGGCGGCTGGTTGGCCTCGGCGAGGAGGATGCGCCCCGGGTACTCCCGGTCCACCATGCGCCGCAGCTCGCGGAGGAACTCGTGCGTGCGGGGCAGGTTCTCGCAATTCGTCCCCTCCTCCTCGAAGAGGTAGGGCACGGCGTCGAGCCGGAAGCCGTCGATCCCGAGGTCGAGCCAGTGGCGGACGACGTCGAACATCGCCTCGCCGACGGCCGGGTTCTCGAAGTTGAGGTCCGGCTGGTGGGAGAAGAAGCGGTGCCAGAAGTACTGGCGGCGGACCGGGTCGAAGGTCCAGTTCGACGTCTCGGTGTCGACGAAGATGATCCGCGCGTCGGTGTAGCGCTCGGTCGTGCCGCTCCACACGTAGAAGTCGCCGTAGGGGCCGTCGGGGTCGCTGCGGCTGGCCTGGAACCACGGGTGCGCGTCGCTCGTGTGGTTCATCACGAGGTCGGTGACGACCCGGATGCCGCGGGCGTGCGCCTGCTGGACGAGCTCGGTGAAGTCCGCGACGGTCCCGAACTCCGGCAGGACGGCGTAGTAGTCGGCGATGTCGTAGCCGCCGTCGCGCAGCGGCGAGGCGTAGAACGGCGGCAGCCACAGGCAGTCCACGCCGAGCCACTGCAGGTAGTCGAGCCGGCCGACGAGGCCCGTGAAGTCGCCGGAGCCGGAGCCGTTGGAGTCCGCGAAGGCGCGGACGAGCACCTCGTAGAAGACGGCCGTGCGGTACCAGTCGGGGTCGTCGGACAGCCCGTTCGGCAGCGTGCCGACGACGGGCTCGTCCGCCGCGGGGGGCGCCACGACGGGGACCTGCCCCGTGGACGGCGCCGCGGTCGGGTCGCCGGGCACGGGGCCGACGACGGGCGTCGTGCCCGTGGTGGGGCCCGACGTGGTGGTGGTCGCGTGGTCCGTCAGGCTCATGCGGCGCCGCCGCCGCGGGTGAGGGAGACGACGTGGGCGGGGCGTCCCGGGCCCAGCTCGACGTAGACCTCCTCGCCCCAGGTCCAGCGGCCGTCGGTGAGGCCGTCGGCGGCGAGCACCTGCTCGTCCCACCCGAGGCCGAGGGCGGCCATGTCGAGGTGGACGTGCGTGCGGTGCCACTGCTGCGGGTCGAGGCACACGACGACGAGGACGAGGTCCTCCTCGCCGGTGGGCGACAGGTGGGCCGGGAGGTGCCGCGTGTAGGCGATGACCTGCTCGGAGTCCGTGCGGTGGAACGTCGTGCCGCGCAGGCGCTGCAGCGCGGGGTGCTCGCGGCGGAGCTCGTTGAGCCGCTGGAGCAGCGGGGCGATGCTGCGGCCCTCGACGAGCGCGCGGTCGAAGTCGCGCGGCTTGTACTGGTACTTCTCGTTGTCGATCTGCTCCTGGGCGCCCGGCCGGGGGACGTCCTCGACGAGCTCGTACCCGGCGTAGATGCCCCACGTCGGCGCGAGCGTCGCCGCGAGCACCGCGCGCAGCTCGAAGGCCGGCCGCCCGTTCTGGCTCATGAAGGGCGTGAGGATGTCGTGCGTCGTCGGCCAGAAGCTCGGCCGCATGTACGCGGCCGAGGGGCCGGTGAGCTCGGTGACGTACTCCTCGAGCTCGGCCTTGGTGTTGCGCCACGTGAAGTAGGTGTAGCTCTGCTGGAAGCCGACCTTGGCCAGCCCGTGCATCATCGCGGGCCGCGTGAAGGCCTCGGCGAGGAAGATGACGTCGGGGTGGTCGCGGTTGACCTCCGCGATGAGCCACTCCCAGAACTCGACGGGCTTGGTGTGCGGGTTGTCGACGCGGAAGAGCGTCACGCCGCGGTCCACCCAGGCGAGGACGACGCGCAGCACCTCGGCGTAGACGCCGTCCGGGTCGGTGTCGAAGTGGACCGGGTAGATGTCCTGGTACTTCTTCGGCGGGTTCTCGGCGTAGGCGATCGAGCCGTCGGAGCGCTGGACGAACCACTCGGGGTGCTCGGTGACCCACGGGTGGTCGGGCGAGCACTGCAGCGCGAGGTCGAGCGCGACCTCGAGGTCCAGCTCCCGGGCGCGGGCGACGAAGGCCTCGAAGTCGGCGACCGTGCCGAGGTCGGGGTGGACGGCGTCGTGGCCGCCGTCGGCCGAGCCGATGGCGTACGGCGAGCCCGGGTCCTCGTCGGTCGCGTCCAGGGTGTTGTTGCGGCCCTTGCGGAACGTCCGGCCGATGGGGTGGACGGGCGTGAGGTAGACGACGTCGTACCCCTGCGCGGCCAGCGCGGGCAGCCGCTCCGCGGCGGTCGTCAGGGTGCCGGAGACCCAGCGGCCCGTGGCCTGGTCGAAGTAGGCGCCCTCGGAGCGGGGGAAGAGCTCGTACCAGGAGCCGAAGAGCGCCAGCGGGCGCTGGACGACGAGGCGGGCGTCCTCGCTCGGCGTCACGAGCTCGCGGAGGGGCAGGCGCCGCAGCGCCTCCTGCACCCCGGTGCTCGTGCCCGCGGCGAGCCGCGCGGGCGCCGGGCGGCCGGTGTCACGCAGCCCGCGGGCGCCGGCCCGCAGGTGCTCGGCGTCGGCCGGGTCGCGGCCGGGGACCTCGGCGGCGCGGTCGAGGACGACGGCGCCGTCGGCGAGGGCCAGGTCGACGTCGGCCTCCGGCAGGCCGGGGGTGCCCACCTTGACGGAGGCGGCGTGCTCCCACGTCCCGTACGGGTCCGACCACGCCTCGACGCGGAAGGCCCACTCGCCCACGGCGTCCGGGACGAGGTCGGTGCGCCAGGTGTCGAGACCGGGGTTGGTGCAGACCATCCTCGTGCGGGCCGCCTCGCTGCCGTCCGGGCGCAGGAGCACTGCCTCGGCGGCGACGGCGTCGTGGCCCTCGCGGAAGACGGTGGCGGTGACGGGCACGGCCTCGCCGACGACGGCGCGGGCGGGGAAGCGGCCGCCGTCGACGACCGGCGCGAGGTCGACGACGGGGATGCGCCCGATCCGGGAGTGCGGGGACGCGGTGGCGGGGGAGACGCCCTCCGGCGGCGGGGCGACGGCCGAGGTGGCCGCGGCGCCGTCGGCGGCGGGGCCCGCGGCCGTGGGGTCGGACGCGGCGGCGCCGGGCACGGACGCGGGCGCGTCGCCGGCGGGGCCCGCGGCGGCGGGGCGGTCGCGGGGGGACGGGGCGGGTCGGCGCGAGGTCGGCACCGGGCGAACGTACCGAGGTCGGGCAGACCTCACCCGGTGACGCGGGGGACCGGGGCGGGGCCGTCCGGGAGGAGGGGCACGGGCGGGGCCCGGGCGTCTCGCCCTGGCGACGAGGGGGGACGCGGGGGCCCCGCGTGGCTACGCTCCGCGCCCGTGAGAGCCATCCGACGGTTCACCGTCCGCACCGCTCTGCCCACGCCGCTGGCCGCCCTCGGCCGCCTGGCGCACAACCTGCGGTGGTCCTGGCACCCGCCGACGCAGGACCTGTTCCGCGACGTCGACGCCGCGGTCTGGGACGAGGTGGGCCACGACCCCGTGGCCCTTCTCGCCGAGATCGGGCCGGACCGCCTCGCGGAGCTCGCGCAGGACGAGGCGCTCGTCGCCCGCGTCCGCGCCGCCGAGACCGACCTCGACACCTACCTCTCCGAGCCGCGCTGGTACCAGGGCGCCACCGCCGGGTGGGAGGGCGGCGGGCCCGCCGCCGTCGCCTACTTCTCCCCGGAGTTCGGCGTCACGTCCGTCCTGCCGCAGTACTCCGGCGGCCTCGGCATCCTCGCCGGCGACCACCTCAAGGCGGCCTCGGACCTCGGCGTGCCCGTCGTCGGCGTCGGCCTGCTCTACCAGCAGGGCTACTTCCGGCAGTCCCTGTCCCGGGACGGGTGGCAGACGGAGACCTACCCCGTCCTCGACCCCGCGGGCCTGCCGCTCACCCAGCTCCGCGAGGCGGACGGCACGCCGTGCCGGGTCTCCCTCGCCCTGCCGGGCGACCGCACGCTCCACGCGCACGTGTGGCGGGCCGACGTCGGCCGCGTGCCGCTGCTGCTGCTCGACTCCGACGTCGAGGAGAACGACCCCGACCTGCGCGCGACCACCGACCGGCTGTACGGCGGCGGCGGGGAGAAGCGGCTCCTGCAGGAGATGCTGCTCGGCATCGGCGGCGTCCGGGCGCTGCGGCTCTGGTCGCGCCTCACCGGCGCCCCCGCGCCGGAGGTCTTCCACACCAACGAGGGCCACGCCGGCTTCCTCGGCGTCGAGCGCATCGGCGAGGCGCTCGGCGCGGGCCTCGGCCTCGAGGCGGCGCTGCAGGCGGGCCGCGCGGCGACCGTCTTCACGACGCACACGCCGGTGCCCGCCGGGATCGACCGCTTCGACGCCGAGCAGGTCCGGGCCCTCGTCACGGCGGCCGTGCCCGCCGTCGACGGCGACCGCCTCCTGGCCCTCGGCGCGGAGAGCTACCCGGGCGGCCAGCCCGGCATCTTCAACATGGCCGTCATGGGCCTGCGGCTCGCGCAGCGCGCCAACGGCGTCTCGCAGCTCCACGGCGACGTGAGCCGCGGCATGTTCGACGGCCTCTGGCCGGGGCTCGACGTCGACGAGGTGCCCATCACCTCGGTGACCAACGGCGTCCACGCGCCGACGTGGGTCGACCGCCGCCTCGACGACCTCGTCCACGAGGCCGCCGGCCAGTACCCGACCCGGCACGTCGAGGCGTGGGCCGCCGCGGCGGACCTGCCCGCCGACCGGCTGTGGGCGGTGCGCCGCGAGATGCGCGCGACGCTCGTCGCCGAGGTGCGGCGGCGGCTGCGCGCCTCCTGGCTCGAGCGGGGCGCCTCGGCCGCCGAGCTCGGCTGGGTGGACGAGGTGATGGACGACGGCGTGCTCACCATGGGCTTCGCCCGGCGGGTGCCGACGTACAAGCGGCTCACGCTCATGCTGCGCGACCCCGAGCGCCTCAAGGCGCTGCTGCTGCACCCGACCCGGCCCGTGCAGCTCGTCATCGCCGGCAAGTCGCACCCGGCCGACGACTCCGGCAAGGCGCTCATCCAGCAGCTCGTGCGCTTCGCCGACGACCCGGCCGTGCGCCACCGCATCGTCTTCCTGCCGGACTACGACATCGGCATGGCGCAGACGCTCTACCCGGGCTGCGACATCTGGCTCAACAACCCGCTGCGCCCCCTCGAGGCCTGCGGCACCTCGGGCATGAAGGCCGCCCTCAACGGCGGCCTCAACCTCTCCATCCTCGACGGGTGGTGGGACGAGTGGTTCGACGGCGAGAACGGCTGGGCCATCCCCACGGCCGACGGCGTCGAGGACGAAGGCCGCCGCGACGACCTCGAGGCGGCGGCGCTGTACGACCTCGTGGAGCAGCAGGTCGCGCCCCGGTTCTACGACACCGGCGCCGGGGGCGACGAGCCGCCGGCGCGCTGGCTCGAGATGGTGCGCCACACGCTGTCGGTGCTCGGGCCGAAGGTGCTCGCGTCGCGGATGGTGGCGGAGTACGTCGAGCGGCTGTACGTGCCCGCCGCCGCGAGCGGCCGGGCCGTCGCCGCGGAGGGCCACGCCGGCGCGCGGCGACTCGCCACGTGGGTCGAGCACGTCCGGGGCGGCTGGTCGTCGGTGCGCGTCGACCACGCCGAGTCGGTCGGGCTGCCGGACACGCCGCTGCTCGGCGACGTCCTCGGCGTCCACGCCTACGTCTCGCTCGGGCAGCTCGCGCCCGAGGACGTCGAGGTGCAGGTGGTCCACGGCCGCGTCACGGCGACGGACGAGCTCGTCGCCACGGGCACCGTCCGCCTCTCGCACGTCGAGGCGCTCGAGGACGGGCGGCACCGCTACGCCGGCGAGGTGCCGCTGCGGCGCACGGGCGCCGTCGGCTACACGGTGCGCGTCCTGCCGCACCACGAGCTGCTCGCGGCGCCGACCGAGCTGGGGCTCGTCGCCAACGCCTGACCGCCGACGCACGAGCGCCCCCGCCCGGACCGGGCGGGGGCGCTCGTGCGTCCGGGGCCGCGCGCCGTGGCGCCGCCGCGGCGTGGCTCAGAAGGCCGGGATGACCGCGCCCTCGTACTGCTCCTCGATGAAGGTGCGCGTCTCGTCGGAGTGCAGGAGCTGCTCGAGCAGCTGGATGCGCTCGTCGTCCTCGTCGCCCGTCCGGACGACGACGAGGTTCGCGTTGGGGTTGCCCTCGGCGGCCTCGAGGGCCAGGGCGTCGTCGGCGGGGGAGAGGTCGGCGTCGATGGCGTAGTTGCCGTTGACGACGGCGATGTCGACGTCCTGGAGCGAGCGCGGGACCTGCGCGGCCTCGACCTCGGTGATGTCGAGGTCGCGGCCCCCCTCCTGCACGTCGAGGGCGGTCGGCGCGTCCTCGCCCGTGTCGGCGAGGACGACGAGGCCCTCGGCCTCGAGCAGCCGCAGCGCGCGGGCGGCGTTCGTCGGGTCGTTGGGGATGGCGACGGTCGCGCCCGACGGGACGTCGTCGATGCTCCCGAGGCTCTGCGAGTAGATGCCGAGGGGCTCGACGTGGACGGGCTCGAGCGCGGCGAAGTCGTAGCCGGCCGTGCGCTCCTGCTCCTCGAGGTACGGGATGGTCTGGAAGTAGTTGGCGTCCAGCGAGCCGTCCTCGAGGGCCACGTTGGGCTGCACGTAGTCGGTGAACTCGACGACCTCGAGGTCGAGCCCGGCGTCCTCGGCCAGCTCGTCCTGCACGAAGCGGAGGATCTCCGCGTGGGGCACCGGCGAGGCGCCCACGCGCAGCGGCTCGTCGGCCGCGCTCAGCTCGGCCTCCCCGCCGCCGCAGGCGGACAGCGAGAGGGCGAGCGCGGCGGCCGCGCCGAGGGCGACGGCGGTGCGGGGGCGGCGGGTGGTGGGCACGGGGGACCTCCGGGTCGGTGGGCGAGGGCGTGCGGGAGCCCTGGTCGGGCGGGACGGGGGACGACGGGACGGCCCGCGGCGGGCGGGTCGGTGGTGCGGGTGGGCGCCGGGCGCCCGGGGGGCGTCGTCAGCGGTGCGCGAGGCGGCGGGCGAGGGCCTCGCCGCCCTGCTGGAGCACCTGGACGACGACGAGCAGGAGGGCGACGGTCACGAGCGTGATGTCCGTCCGGAACTGCTGGTAGCCGTAGCGGATGGCGAAGTCGCCGAGCCCGCCGCCGCCCACCGCGCCGGCCATCGCCGAGTAGCTGACGAGCGCCACGACGGTGACGGTGCAGCTGGCCACGACCGACGGCAGCGCCTCCGGCAGGAGGACGGTGCGGACGACGTCCCGCCGCCGCGCGCCCATGGAGAGGGCGGCGGCCACCTTGCCGGGGGCCACCTCGCGCAACGACGTCTCGACGAGCCGCGCGAGGAAGGGCACGGCGCCGATGGTCAGCGGCACGACGGCGGCCCAGGAGCCGATCGTCGTCCCGACGAGGAGCCGGGTCACCGGGGCCACGGCGACGAGCAGGATGATGAAGGGCAGCGAGCGGCCGAGGTCGACGAGCAGGCCGAGCAGCCGGTGCGCGAGCGGGTGCGGCGCGAGACCGCCCGGCGAGACGACGAGCAGCAGGACGCCGAGGGGGATCCCGCCGAGGACGGCGAGGACGGTCGCCGTGGCGACCATCGTCAGCGTCTCGCGGGTGGCCTCGGCCAGCTGCGGGGCGAGGGAGAGCAGCTCGCTCACGCCGCCACCTCCAGGAGGACGCCGCGGGCGCGCAAGGCGTCCGTGGCGCCGCCCAGCCGGGCGGCGTGCTCGGCGGCCCCGCCGGCGACCTCGAGGAGGAGGTGCCCGGCCCGGCGACCGCCGAGGGTCTCGACCCGGCCGCCGACGACCGAGACGTCGAGCCCGTGCTCGCGCACGAGCGACGTCATCACCGCCTCGCCGGGTCCGCCGCCGCCGTCGGGCCCGGCCTGCCCGTCCCAGCCGTCGGTGACGACGAGCTGGAGCAGCGCGCTGCCGGGCCGCACCGGGGGCCGGGCGGGCGCCGGCAGCAGGCGGGTGGCCAGGGGCGAGCCGGGGCGGGCGGCGACGTCGGCCAGCCGGCCCTCGTCGACGACCCGGCCGTGCTCGAGCAGGACCGCGCTGTCGCAGGCGGCCCGGACGACGTCCATCTCGTGCGTGACGACGACGACCGTGAGGCCCAGCTCGTCGCGGAGCTCCCGGACGAGCGCGAGGACGCCGGCCGTGGAGCCGGGGTCGAGGGCGGAGGTGGCCTCGTCGCACAGCAGGACCGACGGGCGGGCGGCGAGGGCGCGGGCGATGGCGACGCGCTGCTGCTGGCCGCCGCTCAGCTGGGACGGCCGGGAGGCCTTCTTGTCGGCGAGGCCGACGCGCTCGAGCAGCTCCGCGGCGCGGGTCTCGCGCTCGCGCCGGCCGACGCCCGCGAGCTCCAGCGGCAGCGCGACGTTGCCGAGCGCGGTCCGCGAGCCGAGGAGGTCGAAGTGCTGGAAGACCATGCCGATGCTGCGGCGGGCCGTGCGCAGCCGGCCGGCGTCGAGCGCGGTGAGGTCCTGCCCGTCGACGACGACGCGGCCGGCGTCCGGGCGCTCGAGGAGGTTGACGCAGCGGGCGAGGGTGCTCTTGCCGGAGCCGCTGGGGCCGACGACGCCGACGACGTCGCCCGCCGGGACGGAGATGCTCACGCCGTCGAGCGCGCGGACCTCGCCCGTGCGGACCGGCGCGTCGTCCTCGACGACGACGTCCACGTCCGAGGTCCGCCGCGCGACGAGCTGCCGCAGGCCGCCCCGGCGCCGGGGCGCCGCGTAGGTCTTGACGAGGCCGGACAGCTCGATCACGGGCGGTGCGCTCCTGGCAGCAGGCGCGACGGCACCGGCCGCCGCGCACGCGGAGACGAGGCCCGGTCGGGCCACGCTTGCGGACGCGCCGTCGTGGGGCGTCCACCTGGTCCTCACCCGGAGCACCCCGCCGTGGCGGAGGGTTGCTGACCAGCGAGCCGGGGCTTCGCGCTGGTTCTCGTGACCTGGACGGGACGGTAGGCAGCGTCCGGCGTCGCTGTCAAAACCGCTCGGGACGGTGGGTATTGGGAGCCCGGGGCCACCGTGGCGACGGGTCACGACGAGGCCGACGCGGTGGTGCCGGCGTCAGAAGGGCGGCGGGTCGTCGTCGGTCGGCGGGGCCGGCGACGCGGGCGGTTCGCGGTGGTGGGCGGTCGCGGTGACGGCAGCGCTGATGAGCAGGGCGGCGCCGGGCCAGGCCATGTCGACGGTCGGGTACGAGCAGTCGAGGGGATCGCCGAGGTCGCCCCAGCCGGTGGGCAGGGGCGTGCCGTCGTCGTCGCGGCTGGTGATGGGTCGGGGGAGGAAGGGTGGTGCGGGGTCGTCGTGGACGAGGCCGAGGGGTGAGGTCCAGCGGGTGCCGAGGCCGTGCGGGTCGTCGGGGTCGTCGGTGATGGCCTCGACCTGCCAGCCGTAGTGGGTGCGGCACTGGTGGTGCTTGCGGCAGCGGGGGCGGAGGTTGCACTCGCAGGTCGGGCCACCGGCGCCGTGGGGTACCTGGTGGTCGAGGTCGCAGCGGACCGAGGGCTGGGTGCAGCCGGGGTGGGTGCACTCGGGCAGCGCGGTCCGGACGTAGCGGGACTGCTCGGCGGTGGGGACGTAGTCGGTGGGCAGGCCAGCGAGAGGGCAGGTCGACGAGGACGGCGTCGCTGCGTCGGACGCATCAGCTCCTGTCCGGGCCCAGGGAGGCGTGGTGGTGCCGGGCGTGGTGGTGCCGGGCGTGGTGGTGCCGGGCGTGGTGGTGCCGGGCGTGACCTTGTCGGTAAGGCCGGGGGGTGCCGGCTCCGTGGTCGTCGTCGGCGGGGGCACGGCTGTCGCTGTGGTCCGCTGGTCGCCCGGTGGGTCGGGCACCGCGTCGAGGCCGGCGTCCGGTGCAGGGGAGGGCGGAGGAGCCGTGGTGGGCGTCACCACCGCCGGGACGGTCGTCGCGCCGGTGGTGAGCCCAGGCGTCGTCGTGCGGGTCCCGGCGGCTGGGAGGTGGTGGAGGTGTCCGTCGACGCCAAGCACTTTCCCGGTGAAGAAGTCGGTGAGGACCCGGCGGAAGGGGTGGCCGGCGGCGAGGAGCTCGCGGGCGATGTCGGCCGGGACCGCGCCGTGGCCGGCGAGCCACGCGGTCTCGTCGTCGAGGCCGAGCAGCGTCGGGAGCGAGACGTTGAGGGACGGGCCGTGGCACTGCCCGGTGTGGGCACGGCCGTCCTTCCGTGGGCCGGCACCGGTGTCGGTGACCAGGCCGACGAGGGCGTCGAAGCGGCGGGCGTCGACGCCGCGGCGGTCGGGCAGCCCGGTGGTGTCGGTGGTGACGGGGTCCAGTCCGGCGGCGACCGCGGCGTGCGGGTCCGCGCTCGCGTTGGGGCCGGTGCGGGTGCGCGCCCACGTGTCGAGGCGGTGGAACAGGGCGGTGATGTCGGCGACGGGTCCGGTGGCGACGAGCTCGGCCGCCCCGTCACCCAGCGGCTGGACCAGGACCCGGCGGCGGCAGGTCTCGTACCGGGCCCGGCGGTTGGTCGCGTCGACCTCGAGCCGGGCGACCAACGCCCGGACCTTCCGCTTCACGCCGGGCGGGTCCAGGCGGGGCAGGTCCTCGGCGACCTCGGCGTCGACCCAGCGGGCCTGCTCCGGCGTCAGACCGGCAGTGCCGGTGACGACCGCGTGCGCCCGGGCGGGGCAGATGCCTCCGCTGCGCAGCGCGGCCCGGGTCTGCGGCAGCACGGTCGTCAGCGCGAGCGCGTCCTGCACCAGTCGCCGCGCCCCCGCGACCCCGACCCGCAGGGCGAGGGCGATCTCGGTGACCACGGCCTCGGCCGGGTCCCCGCCGAGCCGGCCGAAACGGGCGGTCTCGACCGGGTCCCCGTCGACCGGGACGCCCAGGGCGGCGGCGACCTCGTCGACGAGGTCGGCCACCAGCCCCAGAAGCGCGGCGTGCTGGGCCGACGCGGCCGCGTGGGCGTCGCGGAGCCGGTCCAGGACCTCCCGACCCGCGCGGCGGGAGACCGGCAGGTCGCCGACCGGGACGTCGAGCGGACCGACGGGGCCGGCGGGTGCGGGGACGACGGCGTCGTCGCGCGCCTCGTCGTCGGGCTGCTGCCGCGCCATCGCCACCCCTCCCTCACCGTCGAACGTGTGTTCGAAGTCTAGTGGAGGGGCCCGACATCCGCTCCCGCTGTCCACACCTCCGCGGGTCGCTGCCGGGACCCCGTCGAGTCACCACGGACCGGTCGTCGCGCCGACGGCTGTCCTCCGCGCGGGTGAGGGCTGGTGGTCCCCGGGGCGCGCGCCGGCGGCGGGGGCGCGCCGGCCGAGCAGGTCCTCGCCGGGCCGGACGCGAGCTCCTCACCGCGGCGCGGTGGGCCTGCCGCCGGACCCGGGGGCGGAGCGACGCGGCCGGGCCGCCGAAGCCGGCCGGGCAGCCCGCCCGTCCGCCCGGCCGGTCGGTCGGCGCAGGGGCCCGGCTCAGGCCGGCCGCGCCGCCAGCAGCAGCAGCGACGTCGGCCCGACGACGAGACCGCCGCCGTCGTGGACCGTGGTGGGCGCCACGTGCTCGGGGCGCTCGGCCTCGCTGTCCCACAGCAGGTCCCACGTGGCGGCCCAGGGGCGCCCGGGGAGGGCGACCGCCTGCTCGACCGACCCGGCGTGCAGCACGAGCAGCAGCGAGGACCCGCCCGTCGGGGCGCCGTGGAGGAGCATCTGCAGGGTGCGGCGGTGCCCGTCGTGCCAGTCGTCCTCCGTCATGCGGCGGCCGTCGGGCGCGAACCAGGCGAGGTCGGTGGTGCCGTCGTCGTGGACGGGGGCGCCCGCGGCGAAGGTGCTGCGGCGCAGGGCGGGGTGCTCGCGCCGGAGCGCGAGGAGGTGGCGCGTCGTCGCCACGAGGTCGGCGCGGGGGCCGCCGGCGCGCAGGGCCTCCCAGTCGACCCACACCGAGGCGTCGTCGAGGGAGTAGGCGTTGTTGTTGCCCCCCTGGGTGCGCAGCATCTCGTCGCCGGCGAGCAGCATCGGGACGCCGGCCGACAGCAGCAGGGTGCCGAGGAGGTTGCGCACCGAGCGCCGTCGGGCCGCGAGCACGGCTTCGTCGTCGGTCGGCCCCTCGACGCCGTGCGCGTCGGACCGGTTGTCGCCGTGGCCGTCCCGGTTGTCCTCGCCGTTGGCCTCGTTGTGCTTGTGCTCGTAGGCGGTGGCGTCGGCGAGCGTGAAGCCGTCGTGCGCGGCGAGGAAGTTGACCGACGCCAGCGGCCCGCGCCGCGAGGAGTCGGTCGCGGCGCCGTGGGCGAAGAGGTCCGCGGACCCCGCGAGCCGGGTGGCCAGGTGGCGCACGCCGCCACCGGGCTCGCCGCGGCGGCCGCGCGCGGCGTCGGCCAGCCAGAAGGTGCGGACGTCGTCGCGGAAGCGGTCGTTCCACTCGGCGAAGGGCGGCGGGAACTGCCCCGTGCGCCACCCGAAGGGCCCGACGTCCCAGGGCTCGGCGACGAGCTTGAGGTCGGCCAGCACCGGGTCCGCGCGGGCCGCGACGAGGAAGGGGTGCTCGGCGTCGAAGCCGAGGTCGCGCCCGCGGGCGAGGGCGGGCGCGAGGTCGAGGCGGAATCCGTCGACGCCGTACGTCGTCGCCCAGTGCCGCATCGAGTCGAGGGCGAGGGCCACCACGCGCGCCGACGAGGCGTCGAGGGTGCCGCCGCAGCCCGAGACGTCGACGTCGAGGCCGGCGGCGTCGAGGCGGTAGTACGCGGCGGCCCCGAGCCCGCGGAAGGACAGGCTGGGGCCCTCGACCCCGCCCTCGGCCGTGTGGTTGTAGACGACGTCGAGCAGCACCTCGAGGCCCGCGGCGTGCAGCGCGTCGACGGCGCCCGCCAGCTCGGCCTCGACGGCCGCCGCCCCGCCCGCGCGGGCCGCGGCGCTCGCGTAGCGCGGCGCGGGCGCGAGGTAGCCGAGCGTGCTGTAGCCCCAGGCGTTGCGGCGCCCCCGGCGCACGAGCGACATCTCGTCGGCGACGGCGTGGACGGGCAGCAGCTCGAGCGCCGTCACGCCGAGGTCGACGAGGTGCCCGACGACGGCGGGGTGCCCCAGCGCCGCGTAGGTGCCGCGCAGCTCCGGCGGCACGTCGGGGTGGGCGGCGGTGAGCCCGCGCACGTGCGCCTCGTAGACGACCGTGCGGTCCCACGGCGTCCGCGGCCGGGCGTCCTGGTCCGCCGTGCGCCCGGGGAGGACCACGCCGACCGCGGCCGCGGCGGCCGAGTCGAGGTCGCTGCGCCGACGGGCCCCGCCCTCGGACGCGGGGCCGTCGACGGGCGCCCAGCGGTCGTCCACCTCGTGCGCGAAGAGCGTCGCGTCGGGCCGCACCTCCCGTGCCAGGCCCCGGGCGTAGGGGTCGAGCAGGAGCTTGGCGGGATTGTGCCGGTGGCCGCGGGCCGGGTCCCACGGCCCGTCGACGCGGAGGCCGTACCGCTGCCCGGCCGTGACGCCGGGCAGGTGCCCGTGGTGGACGCCGTGGGTGCGGTGGGGGAGCCGGACGCGGCGCTCCTCGAGGGGGCCGTCCGCGGGCCCGTCGAGCAGGACGACGTCGACCGCCTCGGCGTGCGGCGCGTACACCGCCGCGCCCGCGCCTCCGGGGACGAGATGGACGCCGAGGGGGTGCGGACGGCCCGGTCGGACGGTGCCGCCGTCGCCGGGCGCGCCGGGGGCGGGGGCGTCGCTGCTCACGCTGCTCCCATCGGTCGGCACGGGCGCCCACTGTGCCAGCCGGGCGACCCGGCGAGGTGCGGCGGCGCCCACCACCCGTCCGCCGAGGTGCTGCGGGTCACCGGCAGGGCCCTTGTCCCGCACCCGGTACCGCCCTACGGTCGCGAGTCCCGTCCCTTCCGTCCGGATGGTCGGGATCGCCCCGTCGGAAGGTCCTCCGTGCCCGAGCCCACGCCGCCCACGTCCGTGCCCCTGACGACGCCCACCACGCCGCCGCGCCCGGGCCCGCGCCGGCGGACGGCGCTCGCCGGCCTCGCCGGGGCGTTGGGCGGTGGCGCGCTGCTGCCGCTGCCCGCCTGGGGCGCCGACGACCGCCGGCCGGGCGCCGTCCGCCCCCCGGCGCTGCTCCCGTCCGACCGCGCCGTCGTCACGCGGGCGTCGGCCGAGCGCGCCCTCGAGCACATCTCGGCCCTCGCCGACGGCATCGGCCCCCGCATCGGCGGGACCCCGTCCGAGCACGCCGCCCGCGACTACCTCGCGGGCGTCCTCGACGGCCTGGGCTACACCGTCGAGCTCGAGTCCTTCCCGACCGCCGACCGCTTCCTCGGCGAGCTCGCGGCCGCCCCTGGCGCCGCCCCGCTCCCGGACGACCTCTGCTGGCAGGTGGGCGCCTCGGCGCAGGGCGGGCTGGGCACGACCGTGACGGGCACGGTCGTCGACCTCGGGACCCTGCCGACGGGCGAGTGGCCGGCCGACCTCGCGGGCGCCGTCGTGCTCGTCGACGCCGCCACGCTCGACGTGCTGCGCGCCGCCGTGCCCGTGGCCGCCGCCCGCGGCGCCGTCGCCGTCGTCCGGCTGCCCGCCGACGCCGCCGACCCCGTGCGGCGCACCTCGGCCTCGTCGCCGACGCTCGTCGAGCCGACGCCGCTGCCGGTGGTCGGCGTCGCGCAGGCGCAGAAGGCCCGGCTGCGTGCCGCTCTCGCGACGGGCCCGCTCTCGCTGCAGGTCTCGACGACCGCGTACACGGGCCTCACGTCGTCCAACGTGCTCGCCGAGCGGCGCGGGCGGCTGGCGCCGGCGCCGGGCGGCGAGGCCGTCATGGTCTGCGCCCACTACGACACCGTCATCGGCGCGCCCGGCGCCAACGACGACGGCTCCGGCACCGGCCTCTGCCTCGAGCTGGCGCGGGTGCTGCGGCCGATGGCGACGCAGCGCGCCGTCAAGGTCGCCCTCTGGGGCGCCGAGGAGCTCGGCCTCGTCGGCAGCCGGTACCACGTGGCGCAGCTGCCGCCGGAGGAGCGCGCCCGCCTCGTCGCCGTGCTCAACAACGACATGGTCGCGACGAGCTGGGACCCCGCCGACCGGTACTGGGTCCTCTCGTGGGACGGGCAGGCCAACGCGGCCACCGACGCCGTGGTCGGCGCCGCAGAGCGGCTCGGCTACGGCCCGCGGCTCACGCCCGTCTTCACCCGCGGCGCGAGCGACCACCAGTCCTTCCAGGAGGTCGGCATCGCCGCCGGCAACTTCTCCTGGCGCGGCGAGGCGGCCGGCCAGCCGGTCCTCGAGCCGCCGTACCACTCCCCGGAGGACACGGTGGCCCGCAACATCAGCCTCGAGCGCCTGCAGGTCTCGCTCGAGCTCGTCGGCAGCGCCGCGCACCGCCTGGCCGGCCCCTCGCGCTGACGCCCCTCCCCGCCCGGGCCACGGGGCCCGGGCGGGGACGACGGTCGGCGCGGGTGCCTACCCTCGTGCGGTGACCACGGACCCCCTCCCCGGGACGCAGCGCGGGACGCCGGCCGCTGCGCCGCGGCGGGTCTACCTCGACCACGCCGCGACGACGCCCGTGCGTCCCGAGGCCCTCGAGGCCCTGCTGGCCGAGGCCGCGCACGTCGGCAACCCCTCGTCCGCCCACGCCGAGGGGCGGCGGGCCCGCAAGGTCCTCGAGGACGCCCGCGAGGAGGTCGCCGCCTCCCTCGGCGCCCGCGGCGACGAGGTCGTCCTCGTCTCCGGGGGCACGGAGGCCGACAACCTCGCCCTCGCCGGACTGGTCCGCGCCCGGCAGGCCGCGGACCCCGCGCGCCGCCGGCTGCTCGTCGGCGCCGTCGAGCACCCGGCCGTCCTCGAGCCCGCCCGACGGCTCGCCGCCGCCGGGGTGGTCGAGCTCGTCGTCGTGCCCGTCGACGACGTCGGCCGGCTCCGGACCGACGCCCTCGCCGCCGCGCTCGCCGCCGCGCCCGGGGCGACGGCGCTCGTCAGCGTCATGTGGGCCAACAACGAGACCGGCACGCTGCAGCCCCTCGACGAGGTCGTCGCGCTCGCCGCGGCCCACGGCGTCCCCGTGCACAGCGACGCCGTCCAGGCCCCCGCCACGCAGGACGTCGACCTCGCCGCGAGCGGGCTCGCCGCGCTGTCGGTCTCCGGCCACAAGGTCGGGGCGCCGGTCGGCACGGGCGCGCTCCTCGTCCGGCGCGGCACCGCCCTCGCGGCCGTCCAGCACGGCGGCGGCCACGAGCGGGGCCTGCGCGCGGGCACGCCGGCGGCGGCGCAGGCCCGCGGCCTCGCCGTCGCGCTCACCGCCGCGGCGGCCGAGCGGCCCGCCGTCGCCGCCCGCCTCCGCGGGCTCAGGGAGCGGCTGCTCGACGGCGTCCTCGGCAGTCCCTCGGCGTCGCCCGCCCCGGGAGGGGCTGCGCCCGAGGCGGTCCTGCGCGGCACGCGTGACCCGGCGCGCTCCCTGCCGGGGACGACGCTGCTGACCCTGCCCGGCTGCGACGCCGACGCCCTCCTCTACCTCCTCGACGCCCGCGGCATCGCCGTCTCGACCGGGAGCGCCTGCGCCGCAGGGGCGCTCGAGGCCAGCCACGTGCTGACCGCGCTCGGTGCCACGGGCGAGGACGCGCTCGGGGCGCTCCGCGTGAGCCTCGGCCGCACGAGCACCGCCGAGGACGTCGACGCCCTGCTCGCCGCGCTGCCCGACGTCGTCGCCGCCGCGCGTCGCGCCCGGGCGGCCACGGCGACGCCCCCGCGCCCCGCGGCCCCGTCGCGGCCGCTCGTCGCCGGGGCGCCCCGGTGAGGGTCCTCGCCGCCATGAGCGGCGGCGTCGACTCCGCCGTGGCCGCGGCCCGCGCCGTCGACGCCGGGCACGACGTCGTCGGCGTCCACCTCGCGCTGTCCCGCGGCGCGCAGGGCGGGGGCCCCGCCCGGGCCCGCGGCTGCTGCACCGTCGAGGACGCCGGCGACGCCCGGCGGGCCGCGGACGGCCTCGGCATCCCCTTCTACGTGTGGGACCTCTCCGAGCGCTTCACGGCCGACGTCGTCGACGACTTCACGGCCGAGTACGCCGCGGGCCGCACCCCCAACCCCTGCGTGCGGTGCAACGAGCGGGTCAAGTTCGCGGCCCTCCTCGACCGGGCCCTGGCGCTCGGCTTCGACGCCCTCGCCACCGGCCACTACGCACGCCTCGAGCCGCCCGCGTCGGGGGAGGGGCCGCCGACGCTCCACCGCGCCCGCGACGCCGCGAAGGACCAGTCGTACGTCCTCGCCGTCGTGCCGCCGCACCGGCTGGCGCGCGCGCTGCTGCCGCTCGGCGACGTCGCGACGAAGGACGACGTGCGCGCCGAGGCGGCCGACCGCGGTCTCGCCGTGGCCGACAAGCCCGACAGCCACGACATCTGCTTCGTGCCCGACGGCGACGCCCGCGGCTTCGTCCGGGCCCGCGTGCCGTCGGCGCCCGGCGTCGTCCGGGACGAGAGCGGCGCCGTCGTCGGCGAGCACGACGGCGTCGTCGGCCTGACGGTCGGCCAGCGCCGCGGCCTGCGCCTCGGCACCCCGGCGGCGGACGGGCGGCCGCGCTACGTCCTGTCCCTGTCCGTCGTGACGGGCGACGTCGTCGTCGGCCCGGCCGAGCGGCTCGAGCGCCGGTCGGTCACGGGCGGGGCGCCCGTGTGGTGCGGCCCGGCCCCGGCGGCGGGCGCCCGCCTCGGCGCCCAGCTGCGCGCCCACGGCGCGGAGGTGCCCGCGGTGCTCACCGGCACGGACCCCGTGGAGGTCGAGCTCGCCGAGCCGGTGCGCGGCGTCGCGCCGGGCCAGACGCTGGCGCTCTACGACGGCACGCGGGTCGTCGGCTCGACGACCGTGGCCGCCGCCCGCTGAGGCGGCGGGGCGTCGGCCCGCCGCCGACTACCGTCGGTGCGTGACGCAGCCCCCGCACGGCGCCCCGCACGACCCCCTCGGTACCGCCGGGGCCGCCGACGGTGCGGAGCCCGCGTCCCGCGAGCCGCTGCTCGCCCGCGTCACGGGCACCGGTGGCTGGCCCGCGGGCGACCCCCTCGAGGCCGCCCGCACCGTGCTGGGGGAGCTGGGCGAGCCGACGACGCCGCCGGGCCTGCCCCACGTCGTCGAGATGCCCGCCCGCGGCCCGGGGTCCGAGCCCGTCGGGCGCACGGCCGCCCTGCTCGCGGGGCTCGCGGTCGACCTCCAGCCCTCCGGCTGGCGCCTCGTCGACCGTCCGGGGCGCGACGCCGCCCGCGCCGACGCGTGGCGGCGGGCCGACCTCGACGCCCTCGCGGAGGCGGCCGACGGCTGGGACGGCCCGCTCAAGGCGCAGGTCGCCGGCCCGTGGACCCTCGCCGCCTCCCTGCGCCTGCACCGCGGCGAGCGGGCGGTCTCCGACGCCGGCGCCCGCCGCGACCTCGCGGAGTCCCTCGCCGAGGGCCTCGTCGACCACCTCGCCGCCCTCCGCCGGGCCGTGCCGGGCGCGCGCTGGGTCGTCCAGCTCGACGAGCCGTCGCTGCCCTCCGTCCTCGACGGCCGCCTGCGGCGCAGCAGCGGCTTCGGGCACCTCGAGCCGGTGCGGCCCGAGGAGGTCGAGGTGGCCCTCCGCACGGTCGTCGCGGGCGCCCGCCGGGCCGGCGCCACCGACGTCGTCGTCCGCTGCGGGGGCGCCGGGGCCCCCGTCGGCGTGCTCGTCGCCGCGGGCGCGGACGGCGTCGGGGTCGACGTGGACCGCCTCGGCACCCCGGGCTGGGACGCCGTCGCCGCCGCCGTCGAGGCGGGGGTGCGGCTGTGGGCGGGCGTGCCGTCGTCCTCGGCCGCCGCGGCGGGGACGACGCCGGACGTGGAGGCGGCGCGCGACGCCGTCGCCGTGCCGTGGCGGCGCGTCGGCCTGCCCGCCGCGGGGCTCGCCGACGTCGTCCTCACCCCGGCCGGCGGCCTCGAGGACCGCTCCCCGGCCGCGGCCCGGGCCGCCCTGCGGCGCCTGCGCGGCGCCGCCGAGGCCCTGGGCGAGGTCGCCGCCGCCTGACCCCGTCCCGCGGGACCCCTCGTCGCGCAGCGGGACCGGTCCCGTCGCGCTCCGGCGCCGTCGGGCACGCTGCGCCACCTCCGCAGGTCCGGGCGGGGGACCGGCGACGTCGGCGACCCCTCCGGGGGTCGCCGTGGGTGGTCGTCCACCTCACGTTCTGCCCTCGTTCGCGCCGAACTCATTGCCTGGACGAAGTCGGCGTGGAAGTGTTCGCGACGTCCGGAAGGTCGACGTCGTCCCGAGTCGCGGCCCGACGGGTCGACCGATGCCGTGCGCCCTGGACCGGGCGCTCGGACAACCCGCTCGCCACACGAAGGAGCCACCCGCTCATGAAGCTCATCAGCGCCCTCACCGCCGGGAGCCTGCTGGCCGCCGGTGCCGTCGTCGCCGTCGCCGTCCCCGCGAGCAGCGCGCCGCTGACGACCCGCTGCATCGGCACCGCCGCCGACGTCACGGTCCCCGGCAACCTCGTCGTCCCCGCCGGCCAGTCCTGCGACCTGACCGGCGTCACGGTCAACGGCTCGGTCCGCGTCGCGGCCGGCGCCGACCTCATCGGCGACGGCGTGACCGTCACCGGTGCCGTCACCGCCGCCGAGGACGGCTTCGTGGGCCTCATCGACTCCGAGGTCGCCGGCCGCATCACCTCCCGCCAGGGCTTCGGCGTCTCGCTCGAGGCGTCGTCCGCCGGCTCCGTCGTGGCCCGCGCGGTCGAGGGCTCCGAGGTCGTCGGCACCACCTGGCTCGAGTCCGACAGCACCGTCTCCGGCCTCGTCGACGTGGCCACGGGCGAGCTGCTCATCTCGTCGTCCTCCGTCGGCGGCAACGTCGTCGGCAACGGCACCCTCTACGCGGACGTCGTCGACTCGACCATCGGCGGCACCTTCACCGTCACGGACAACGAGGACGGCTCCGTCTTCTGCGAGTCCGAGGTCTACGGCGACGCCACCTACACGGGCAACGGCGGCACGCTGCAGCTCGGCGCCGACGGCCCCGTCGAGGTCTGCGAGACCGCCAGCTTCTGGGGCGGCGACGTGACCCTCGACGAGAACTCGGCCGACGTCTTCGTCGACCAGAACATCGTCGCGGGCGACTTCACCGGCGAGGGCAACACGGGCGAGGTGACCCTCGGCGAGGGCAACCGCATCCGCGGCGAGCTCGGCGGCCAGTTCGCGGCCCCGGCCGAGGACGCGGCGGCCGCCATGCGCGCCTTCGCCGTCGCCGAGGACCGCCAGGCCGAGTCCGAGGCCGCCCTCGACGCGCGCTTCGCCGCCGCCGAGGCGGACGCGCTGAAGGCCGGCGCCGCCCAGCTCTGAGCCGGGCGCGGCGTCCGCGCCGCTGCACCACCGCACCACCCGGGGGCCGTCCCGGCCGCGCGCGAGAGCGTGCGGCCCGGGGCGGCCCTCGCCGCGTCCCGGGCGTCCCGGGCCCGGGACGCCCGCGCCGTCGGGGCGCCGCTGTCGGGGGGCTCCGGCAGGATGCGAGACGTGACGAGCGCTGCCACGCCGGACCCCGCGGAGCCCACCTCGCCGGAGGGGGCGCCGGCCGCCGCCGTCCCCCCGCCCGCCACCGAGGACGAGCGGCGGGCGTGGACGGCGCTGGCCGAGGAGGTGCGCGGCCACCAGTTCGCCTACTACGTGCGCGACGCGCCGAGCCTGCCCGACGCCGCCTTCGACGAGCTGCTCCGCCGGCTGCAGGCCATGGAGGAGGCGCACCCCGACCTCGCCGCCCCGGACTCGCCGACGCAGCGGGTCGGCGGGACCTTCTCCACCGAGTTCACCGCCGTCGACCACCTCGAGCGGATGCTCAGCCTCGACAACGTCTTCACCGCCGAGGAGCTCGACGAGTGGGTGGGCCGCGTCGTGCGCGACGCCGGCGAGGGCGCGGTGCTCCGGTGGCTCTGCGAGCCGAAGGTCGACGGGCTCGCCGTGGACCTCGTCTACGAGGACGGGGCGCTCGTGCGCGCGGCCACCCGCGGCGACGGGCGCACGGGGGAGGACGTCACCCTCAACGTCCGCACGCTGCAGGGGGTCCCGCACCGGCTGGACCCGGCCGGTGGAGCCGTGCCGCCCCTGCTCGAGGTGCGCGGCGAGGTCTTCATCCCGGTGGAGGACTTCGCCGTCCTCAACGCGGGGCTCGTGGAGGCGGGCCGCCCGCCCTTCGCCAACCCGCGCAACGCCGCCGCGGGGTCGTTGCGGCAGAAGGACCCCCGCGTCACCGCCCGTCGCCCGCTGCGCGTCGTCGTCCACGGGCTCGGCGCGCGGCAGGGGCTCGACGTCCCGACCCAGTCGGCGGCCTACGAGCGCCTCGCGGCCCTGGGCCTGCCGGTGAGCCGGCACGTGCAGGTGCTCGACGACGTCGAGGCGGTCCGCGCCTTCGTCCGCCGCACCGGGGAGCACCGGCACGACGTCGAGCACGAGATCGACGGCGCGGTGGTCAAGGTCGACGACCTGGCGCTGCAGCGCCGCCTCGGCGCCACGAGCCGGGCGCCGCGCTGGGCCATCGCCTACAAGTACCCGCCGGAGGAGGTCACCACCCGGCTGCTGGAGATCGCCGTCAACGTCGGGCGCACCGGGCGGGTCACCCCGTACGCGCGGATGGAGCCCGTGCTGGTCTCCGGGTCGACGGTCGAGCTGGCCACCCTCCACAACGGCGACGAGGTGCGCCGCAAGGGCGTCCGCCCGGGCGACGTCGTCGTCGTGCGCAAGGCGGGCGACGTCATCCCCGAGGTGCTCGGGCCGGTGCTCGCGGCTGACGCCGACCCCGCCGAGCGCGGCCCCGAGTGGGTCATGCCGACGCACTGCCCCTCCTGCGGCACCGCCCTGGCGCACGAGCGCGAGGGCGACAAGGACATCCGCTGCCCCAACGCGCGCACCTGCCCCTCCCAGCTGCGGGAGCGCCTCTTCCACATCGCCTCCCGCAGCGCCTTCGACGTCGAGGCGCTCGGCTGGGAGGCGGCGGGCGCCCTCCTCGGCGGGGTCCCCGACGCCGGCGGCAGCCGCGACGGCGGCTCGGGCGCCGTGCCCGCGGGCGACCCGGGGGAGGACGGCGCCCCGGTCGGCTCGTCGGACCGGGTGCTCACCGACGAGGGCGGCCTCTTCGCGCTCACCGAGGACGACGTGCTGCGGGTGCCGTTGTTCCGCAACGCGAACGGCGACCTGTCGGCCAACGGGCGCCGCCTGCTCGACAACCTCGCCGCCGCCCGGGACCGGCCGCTGTGGCGGGTGCTCGTGGCGCTGTCGGTCCGCCACGTCGGGCCCACCGCGGCCCGCTCGCTGGCCACGCGCTTCGGCTCCCTCGACGCCGTCATGGGCGCGACCACCGAGGAGCTGGCCGCGGCCGACGGCGTCGGGCCCGTCATCGCCGAGGCCGTGCGCGCCTGGTGGGCCGTCGACTGGCACCGCGAGATCGTCGAGGCCTGGCGCGCCGCCGGCGTGCGGCTCGAGGACGAGCGCGACGAGAGCGCCCCGCGCCACCTCGAGGGGGTCTCCGTCGTCGTGACCGGCGGGCTCGAGGGCTTCAGCCGCGACGGCGCCAAGGAGGCGATCCTCGCGCGCGGCGGCAAGGCGTCCTCGTCGGTGTCGAAGAAGACCGACTTCGTCGTCGTCGGCGAGAACGCCGGGCAGAAGGAGGCACGGGCCCGCGAGCTGGGCCTGCGCGTCCTCGACGAGGCCGGCTTCGTCCTGCTGCTCGAGCAGGGGCCGTCGGCGTTCGCGGACGCCGACGCGGTGGCGCCCGACGGGGACGGCGACGGGACCGCGGGGGCGGAGGACGGCACGGACGGGCCCGCCGACGGCGGGGCCGCTGATGACGGGCCCGCCGACGCCGCGGCGGACGAGGCCGCGGACGACGACGGGGCCGACCTCCCGCGCGGCTGACGAGGGTCCGGGGCGACCGGCCTCAGCCGGCCCGGCTCCGGGCGGCCTCGTGGACGGCGAGCATCCCGGCGGACGACGCCGCCCACCCGAAGGTCTCGGCCCGGCGGCGGGCCGCCGCGCGGCGGGCCCGTGGGGGACGGGCGAGCAGCTCGAGCACGCCGTCGGCGAAGGCGGCGCCGTCCTGGTCGACCGCCACGCCGGCGTCGCCGACCACCTCGGGCAGCGCGCCGGCGCCGGCGGCCACCACGGGCGTGCCGCAGGCCAGCGCCTCGAGCGCTGCGAGCCCGAAGGTCTCGAGCGGTCCGGTCGCGAGGGCGACGTCGGCCGCGCCGAGGCGGCGGGCCAGCGCGCCCCGGTCGGCGACGAAGCCGTGGAAGCGCACCGGCAGGTCGCGGGCGGCCCGCTCGAGCGCCGGGCGGCAGG
Organism: Pseudokineococcus lusitanus; assembly: GCF_003751265.1. Lineage (NCBI taxonomy): Bacteria > Bacillati > Actinomycetota > Actinomycetes > Kineosporiales > Kineosporiaceae > Pseudokineococcus > Pseudokineococcus lusitanus. The sequence goes on along the minus strand of NZ_RJKN01000003.1, from coordinate 255,361 downwards.
GCCCGTCGCCGAGGACGTCGAGCGTCGCGTCGACGCCCCGCGAGCGGAGCACGCGCAGGGCCTCGACGCTGCGGCGCGGCTCCTTCTCCGGCGACAGGCGACCGCAGTGCACGAGCCGCACGGCGCCCTCCGCGCCCTCCCTGCCCCGGGCGGCGGCGCGGTCCTCGGCGCACGGCGCGGCGAAGGTGACGAGGTCGACGCCGAGCGGCACCCGGTCGACCCGGGCGCCGACGCGCTCCATCTCGGCGGCGGCGAAGGCAGTCGTCGCGACGACGCGGTCGTGGGCCGCCGCCGTGGCGGCGTTCGCGCGGTCCACGGCGGCGCGGCGCCACCGCGCCGCGGGCCCGTCCTCGCCGCCGGGCCAGCGCCGGCCGGCGAGCCCGTCGAGGCTCTCGTGCGAGACGACGACCGACGGCACGCCCGCGGCCGCCGCCCACGCCCCGGCCCACCGGAGCACCGAGCGGTCGGAGACCTCGAGCCGGTCCGGCGCCAGCTCCTCGAGGACGCGGCGCACGGGGGCCCGGCGCCACAGGAGGCGGTAGCCGCTGCGGCCCGGCACCCGGGGCGCCGGGACGAGGACGACCGTGCCGACGTCCTCGCCGGCGCCCGCGGCCGGGCCCGTCCAGCCCTCGACGGACGAGCGCGGCCCGGGGCCGGGGGCGACGAGGACGGCCTCGTGGCCCGCGGCGGCGTACCCGCGGCGCCACTGCTCCAGGGCCGTCCGCAGCCCGCCCGACGTCGGCGCGACGAAGGTCGCGAGCTGGACGACCCTCACGCGGCGCCCCGCGGGGCGGCGAGGGGACGGCGACGGCCGCCCGGCCGGCGGGTCCCGAGGCCGCCCGCCCGCGGCGCGGGGAGCCCGGCGACGTCGTCGCCCGCGAGGACGGCCGCGTAGTGGCCGAGCAGCCGGTCCCCGACGCTCTCCCACGTGCGGTCGCGCACCGAGGCGCGGGCGGCGGCGCCCGCGGCGCGTCGACGGTCGCCGTCGCCGACGAGCTCGAGCACGCAGCGGCGCAGGTCCTCGGCGTCGTCGGGCGCGAAGAGGAGCCCGGTGCCCGGCCGCACGAGGTCGAGCGGGCCGCCCGCGGCCGGGGCGACGGCGGGCACCCCCGCGGCGAGCGCCTCCTGCAGCGACTGGCAGAAGGTCTCGTGCCGCCCGGGGTGGACGAAGACGTCGAGGCTCGCCGTCGCCGTGGACAGGGCGGCGCCCGACAGGTGCCCGGTGAGCACGGCGCCGGGCAGCCGTTCCCGCAGCTCCGCGCGGGCGGGGCCGTCGCCGACGAGGACGAGGCGGACGCCGGGCGTGCGCGACAGCGGCTCCAGGAGGTGGAGCTGCTTCTCCGGGGCCAGGCGGCCGACGTACCCGACGACCACCTCCCCGCCCGGGGCCCAGCGCTCGCGCAGCCGCGCGCTGCGGTGCGCCGGGGCGAAGGCGACGGCGTCGACCCCGCGCGGCCAGAGGTGCACGCGGGGCACGCGGTGGCGGTGCAGGTCGGCCACCGCCGCGCGGGAGGGGGCGAGGGTGCGCCCCGCGAGGGCGTGGACGGCGGCGGTCCACCGCCAGGCGGCGGACCGCCCCGCGCCCAGCCCGTAGCCGGCGGCGAAGGCGGCGACGTCGGTCTGGTAGACCGCGACGGACGGCACGCCGAGCCGGTCGGCCGCCCGCGCCGCCTGGGCGCCGAGGCAGAACGGCGCGGCGAGGTGGACGACGTCGGGCGCCTCGGCGCGGAGGACCTCCGCGACGCGGGGGCCGGGCAGCCCCACGGAGACGCCCGCGCCGGGCCACCGGACGGCGGGCACCCGGACGGTGGGGACGTGGTCCACCACCGGCCGGTGCCGGGCCTCGGGCGCCACGACGAGGCACTCGTGCCCCCGGCGGACGAGGTGGTCGCGCACCTGCGCGACGGAGCGGGTGACCCCGTTGACGTCCGGGGTCCAGGACTCGGCGACGACGACCACGCGCACGGGGACTGCCTACGGGCGCCCGCCCCGCCGGGGGTGGCCGCGCCGCGACCGGCGGCCTGCGGGGCGGTGAACGTTCGCCCCGCACGCCGCCGGACGGGCCGCGCCCGCCCCGGTCCGCGGGCCGCCGGACGGGCGCCGCCGGGTCCCTAGACTCGCGGCATGCCCGCCCTGACACCTGACGACGTGGCACGCCTCGCCGGGCTCGCCCGCATCGACCTGACCCCCGAGGAGCTCCAGCGGCTCGCGGGCGAGCTGGACGCGGTGGTGGCCGCCGTCGCCTCGGTGTCGTCGGTCGTCGCCGGCCGCGACGACCTGCCGGCCACGAGCCACCCGATGCCGCTCGCCGACGTCTACCGCGAGGACGTCGTCCAGCCCGCTCTCGACGTCGACGAGGTCCTCGCGGGCGCGCCCGCCGCGGCCGACGGCCGCTTCCTCGTCCCCCAGATCCTCGAGGAGGACTGATGGCCCCGCAGAGCCCGACGCCCACGACGCCGGACCCGCTCGTCCTCGCCGGCGCGGCCGAGACGGCGGCCCGCCTCGCCGCCGGCGAGGTGACCAGCGAGGACGTCGTCCGCGCCCACCTCGACCGCATCGCCGCCGTCGACGGGACGGTCGGCGGCGAGGAGGGGGTCGCCGCCTTCCTCCACGTCTCCGGCGAGGCCGCGCTGGCCACCGCCCGCGACGTCGACGCCCGCCGCGCCGCCGGCGAGCCCCTCCACGCGCTCGCGGGCGTGCCGGTGGCCGTCAAGGACGTCGTCGTCACCCGGGGCACGCCGACGACGGCGGGCTCGCGCATCCTCGAGGGCTGGGTGCCGCCGTACGACGCCACGCTCGTCGAGCGGCTGCGGGCCGCCGGGATGCCGGTCCTCGGCAAGACGAACATGGACGAGTTCGCCATGGGCAGCTCGACCGAGCACTCCGCCTACGGCCCCACCCGCAACCCCTGGGACCTCACCCGGACGCCGGGCGGCTCCGGGGGCGGCAGCGCCGCGGCCGTGGCGGCCTTCGAGGCCCCGCTCGCCGTCGGCACGGACACCGGCGGCTCGATCCGCCAGCCCGCCGCCGTCACCGGCACCGTCGGCGTCAAGCCGACCTACGGCGGCATCTCCCGCTACGGCCTCGTCGCCATGGCCTCGAGCCTGGACCAGGCCGGCCCGTGCGCGCGCAGCGTCCTCGACGCCGCGCTGCTCCACGAGGTCATGGGCGGGCACGACCCGCGCGACGCGACGTCGCTCACGGACCCGGTGGGCGCGCTCGCCGACGCGGCCCGCTCCCGCGACGTCCACGGCCTGCGGGTCGGCGTCGTCCGCGAGCTCGTGGGGGAGGGCTTCTCGGCCGGCGTGCTCGCGAGCTTCCGCGCCGCCCTCGACCTGCTGTCCGACGCGGGCGCCGAGGTCGTCGAGGTCTCGTGCCCGACCTTCGCGCACGCGCTCGACGCCTACTACCTGATCATGCCGAGCGAGGCGTCGAGCAACCTCGCCCGCTTCGACGGCATGCGCTTCGGCCTGCGGGTCGAGCCCGCCGAGGGCCCGGTCACCGCCGAGCGCGTCATGGCGGCGACCCGAGGCGCCGGCTTCGGCCCCGAGGTCAAGCGGCGCGTCGTCCTCGGCACGTACGCCTTGTCGGCCGGCTACTACGACGCCTACTACGGCTCGGCGCAGAAGGTCCGCACGCTCGTCCAGCGCGACTTCGACGCGGCCTTCGCGCAGGCGGACGTCCTCGTCTCGCCGACGGCGCCGACGACGGCGTTCCCCCTCGGCAGCCGGCTCGACGACCCGCTGGCGATGTACGCGGCGGACGTGGCGACCATCCCGGCCAACCTCGCCGGCGTCCCGGGCATGTCGCTGCCGAGCGGCCTGTCCGACGACGGCCTGCCGGTCGGCTTCCAGCTCCTCGCACCCGCCCGGGCCGACGAGCGCCTCTACCGCGCGGGCGGCGCCCTCGAGGCGCTGCTCGAGGACCGCCGGGGCGGGCCGCTGCTCGCGTCGCTGCCCCCCGTGCCCACCGTCACCGCCGGCCGACCGGAGGTCGCCCCCGCATGAGCACCGCCACCAGCAGGACCGGCGACGCCGTCGTCCCCTACGACGACGCCGCGGCCCGCTACGACGTCGTCATCGGGCTCGAGGTCCACGTCGAGCTCGGCACCGCGACGAAGATGTTCGACGGCGCGCCGACGGTCTTCGGCGCCGAGCCGAACACCCAGGTGACGCCCGTCTCGCTGGGGCTGCCCGGCGCGCTGCCGGTCGTCAACCGCCTCGCCGTCGAGCACGGCATCCGCATCGGCCTCGCGCTGTCCTGCGGCATCGCGGAGATGTGCCGCTTCGCGCGGAAGAACTACTTCTACCCGGACATGCCGAAGAACTTCCAGACGTCGCAGTACGACGAGCCGCTCGCGGCGGACGGCCACCTCGACGTCCTCCTCGAGGACGGCACGCCGTGGCGCGTGGAGGTCGAGCGCGCCCACCTCGAGGAGGACACGGGCAAGTCGACGCACGTCGGCGGGGCCACGGGCCGCATCCACGGCGCCGAGCACTCGCTCGTCGACTACAACCGCGCGGGCATCCCGCTCGTGGAGATCGTCACGCGGCCCGTGCTCGGCGCGGGCGCCCGGGCGCCGGAGGTGGCCAGGGCGTACGTCGCGGCGCTGCGGGACCTGCTGCGGGCGCTCGGCGTCTCCGAGGCCCGGATGGAGCAGGGCCAGATGCGCGCAGACGTCAACGTGTCGCTGCGCCCCTCGCCCGACGCGCCGCTCGGCACGCGCACCGAGACGAAGAACGTCAACAGCTTCCGGTCCGTCGAGCGGGCCGTGCGCTACGAGGTCTCCCGCCAGGCCGCCGTGCTCGACGCCGGCGGCGCCGTCGTCCAGGAGACGCGGCACTGGCACGAGGACACCGGCGTGACGACGTCCGGGCGGCCCAAGTCCGACGCCGACGACTACCGCTACTTCCCCGAGCCGGACCTCGTGCCGCTCACGCCGTCCCGCGCGTGGGTCGAGGAGGTCCGCGCGACGCTGCCCGAGATGCCCGTCGCCCGGCGGGCGCGGCTGCAGGGCGAGTGGGGCTACAGCGACCTCGAGATGCGCGACGTCGTCAACGCCGGCCTCCTCGACGTCCTCGTCGAGACCGTCGCCGCGGGCGCCTCGCCCGCCGCCGCGCGCAAGTGGTGGGGCGGCGAGCTGGCCCGCACCGCCAACGCCCGGGAGGTCGAGGTCACCGCGCTCGGCGTCGGCCCGGCCGAGGTGGCCGAGCTGGCCGGGCTCGTGGAGAGCGGCCGCGTCACCGACCGGATGGCGCGCGAGGTCCTCGAGGGCGTCCTCGCCGGCGAGGGCACGCCCACGGAGGTCGTCACGGCCCGCGGGCTCGAGGTCGTCTCCGACGAGTCCGCGCTCGTCGCGGCCGTCGACGAGGCGCTCGCGGCCCAGCCCGACGTCGCGGAGAAGATTCGCGGTGGCAAGGTCGCGGCGGCGGGCGCCGTCGTCGGCGCCGTCATGAAGGCCACGCGGGGCGCGGCGGACGCCAAGCGCGTCCGCGAGCTCGTCCTCGAGCGGGTCGGCGCCCAGGGCTGACGCCCCGACCGACGACGCCGGCCGGCCCCCGCGGGGACCGGCCGGCGTCGTCGTCCCGGGGGCGGGCCGGCTGCGTCAGACCGGCTGCAGCCCCGGGCGTCCCGCCTCGACGGCGAAGGTCGCGCCCGTCCGCGCCGGGGCGCCGGCCTCCTGCACCCGGTCGAGGACGCGGTACCGGGCCGTCATCCGCTCGGGCGTGAGGTCGACGAGCACGTACCCGCGCAGGCTGCTCGCGTAGCGGATGTGCGGGTTCTCGGCGAGCTGCAGGTCGGTCGCCGCCGCCGTGTCGCTGCCGTCGCCGCCGGAGGTGATCGACGAGCACACGAGCTCCGTGGCGACGGGCGCGCGCCCGAGGTCGGGCTCGCCCTCGCCCCCCGGGGCGTCGGGGTGGACGTCGCACGCGTAGTGCCGGTGCACGTCGCCGGTGAGGACGACGGGGTTCGCCACCTGCCGCTCCTCGAGCCCGGCCAGCAGGCGGGACCGGGACGCGCTGTACCCGTCCCAGCCGTCCATGGAGTACCGCCGCTCCGGACCGGCGGCGAAGTCGCGCTGGGCGAAGAAGACCTGCTGGCCGAGGACGTCCCACGTGGCCGTGGACGCGGAGAGCCCGTCCAGCAGCCAGCGCTCCTGCTCCTCGCCGGGCAGGGAGCGCGCCGGGTCGAGGCGCTCGGCGCACCCCGTGGCCGTGCCGTCGCCGCACGCCTGGTCGTCGCGGTACTGCCGCGTGTCGAGCATGTGGAGCTGCGCGAGGCGGCCCCAGCCGAGGCGCCGGTAGAGCTGGAGGTCGAGGCCGCGGGGCACCGACGAGCGGCGCAGCGGCATGTTCTCGTAGTAGGCCTGGAAGGCGGCGGCCCGGCGGTCGAGGAAGCCTGGCAGCGGGTCCCGCTCGAGGCTCTCGGGCACCTCGTCGGCCCAGTTGTTGTCGACCTCGTGGTCGTCCCAGACGACGACCCACGGCGCGACGGCGTGCGCGGCCTGGAGGTCGGGGTCGGTCTTGTACTGCGCGTGCCGCTGCCGGTAGCCCGCCAGCGTCGTCGTCTCCGGGCCGGCGTGGTCGCGGACGTTGCCGCCGGGGGCGACGTAGTCGTCGGCGCGGTACTCGTAGACGTAGTCGCCGAGGTGGAGGACGACCTCCGGCTCGTCCTCGGCCAGCCGTCGGTAGGCGGTGAAAAAGCCGTGCTCGTACTGGGCGCAGGAGGCCATGGCGAAGGTCAGCGAGGCGGTGGCCGCGTCCGCGGCGGGCGCCGTCCGGGTGCGGGCGGTCGGGGAGACCTGCCCGAGGGCCTGGAAGCGGTAGAAGTACTCGCGGCCCGGCTCCAGGCCGGACACCTCGACGTGGACGGAGTGGCCCCGCTCCGGGCGGGCCACGGTGCTGCCGATCCGCACGGGCCGGCGGAAGCGCTCGTCGGCGGCCACGACCCAGCGGACGTTGACCCCGCGGTCCGGCATGCCGCCGCGCCCGTCCTCGGCGAGCGGGTCGACCGCGAGGCGCGTCCACAGCACCACGCCGTCGGGCAGCGGGTCGCCCGAGGCGACGCCCAGGGTGAAGGGGTAGCCGCGCACGGGGCCGGCGGCGGCCAGCGCGCGCGGGGGCGCGGCGGCGGCGAGCGAGCCCGCGGCCAGGGCGGCGGCGCCCGCCCCGAGCAGCAGGCCGCGCCGCGACGGCGGGGCGGACGGGGCGTGCAGGCCGGCGAGGGCGGCGGGCAGGGCGCCGGGCGCGGCGGGGCGGGGGGCGGTCATGCGGCCAGGCTGCGCCGGGGCCGGTGGCGCGGGGGCGTCGTCGTCGTGAACGCGGGGCGGCGGGGTCGTGGCGGGGCGCCGGTACCGTCGACGCGTGCCTCCCTCCTCCCCGCCCGGCCCCGCCACCGCCTTCTCGCCCCGCCGCGGCGACGACGTGGTGGTGCGGCCGCTCGGGCCGGAGGATCACGAGCGGCAGTGGCGCCTGCACGCGCTGTCCTTCGGCGAGGACCTGTCGTCGCCGCCGGCGGCGGGGTCGGAGCCGCCCGGCGCCGTCCGCTACGGCGCGCTGCGCGGCGCGGACGCCGACGGCCGGGGCGGGGAGCTGCTTGGCGCGGTGACCCTCCTGCCGCAGGAGCAGTGGTGGGGCGGGCGCCGCCTCGTCGCGGCCGACGTCACCGACGTGGCCGTGCAGCCCGAGGCGCGCGGCGCCGGGGTCGCCACCCGCCTCCTCCGGGCGCTGCTCGAGGGCGGCCGGGAGCGCGGCGCGGCCGTCTCCGCGCTCTACCCGACCGTCTCGGGGCTCTACCGCCGCGCCGGCTGGGAGGTCACCGGCACCCTCACCACCGTCGAGGTGCCCACCCACGCCCTCGAGCGCGGCGGTCCCGCGCCCGGCCTCCTCGTCCGCGCGGGCGGCCCCGAGGACCTCCCGGCGGTCGCGGCGCTCTACGAGCGGGAGGCCCGTGCCCGCAGCGGGATGCTCGTCCGCCCCGCGCCGCCCGAGGGGAGGCTGCCCGAGGGGGTCGACGGGCTCACGCTCGTGGAGGACGCCGGGCGCCTCGTCGCCGCCGCCAGCTGGGCCCGCGGCCGCGGCTACGGCCGCGAGGCGGTCTTCACGGTCCGCGACGTCGTCGCCGACACCCCGGCCGCCGCCCGGACGCTCCTCGGCGTCCTCGCCGGCTGGGCGCCCGTGGCCCGCAACCTCCACCTGCGCCTCCTGCGGGCGGACGCCGTCGCCGCGGCGCTGCCCGTCGAGCTCGCGCGGGTCTGCGACCGCAAGGTCGTCATGCACCGGGTCGTCGACCTCGAGCGGGCGATGGCCGAGCGCGGCTGGCCCGCCGCGGTCCACGGCGCGGTCGTCGTCGAGATCGAGGACGCGCTGGCGCCGTGGAACTCCGGCACGTGGGAGCTGGCGGTCGAGGGCGGCACCGGCCGGGCGACCCGGACCGGCGCCCCCGCGGTCGCCCGGCTGACCCCGGGCGGGCTGGCGGCCCTCTACGCGGGGGCGGTGACGCCGCTCGGCGCCGTCCGCACCTCGGGCGTGCAGGTGCTGGGCGACGACCCGGCCGCGCAGGACGCCGCCCTCGCCGCCCTCGACGTCCTCGCGTGCGGGGACCTCGTCGAGGTCCTCGACTACTTCTGAGCGACGCCGTGGGACCGGGACCCGGGGCGGGAGACGCTGCGGCGGAGCCGCTCCTGGACCGCGCGCGCCGCCGGGGCGGCGACCTGCCCGTCGTGCCGGCGCTCGGCCCGCTCGTCGCCGCGCTCGACGCGGCCGGGGCGGCGCTGCTCGTCGCCCCGCCCGGCACGGGCAAGACGACGCTCGCCCCGCTGGCCCTCGCGGACGCCCTCGCCGGGGCGGCCGACGGCGCGACGCGGGTCCTCGTCACCGAGCCGCGGCGGGTCGCCGTGCGCGCGGCCGCCCGCCGCGCGGCCGCGCTGCTCGACGAGCCCGTGGGGCGGACGGTGGGCTACGCGGTCCGCGGGGAGCGGCGCGGCGGGCCGCGGACACGGGTCGAGGTCGTGACGACCGGCCTCCTCGTGCGGCGGCTGCAGGCCGACCCCGAGCTCGCGGGCGTGGGCGCCGTCCTGCTCGACGAGGTGCACGAGCGCTCGCTCGACGCCGACCTCGCGCTGGCGCTGCTGCTCGACGTGCGGGCGGCGCTGCGCCCGTCGCTGCGGCTCGTCGCCGCCTCCGCGACCCCGGACGTCGGCGCGTGGCGGCGGGCGATGGCCGCCGCCGGCGCGGACGGCGGCGGGGACGGCACCGAGGTGCCCGTCGTCGTCGCGACGGCGCCGACGTACCCCCTCGACGTGCGGCTCGTGCCCCCGCCCGCCGGCCTCGAGCCGCCGCGCGGGCTCCGCGTCGACCCGCGGCTGCTCGCGCACGTCGCCGGCGTCGTCGGCCAGGCGCTCGCCGAGCGCCCGGCGGACGAGCCCGGCGACGTCCTCGTCGTCCTGCCCGGCGCGCGCGAGATCGCCCGGGTGGCCGGGCTCGTGCGGGACGCGCACCCGGACGTCGACGTCGTGGCGCTCCACGGCCGGACGCCGGCGGCCGAGCAGGACGCCGCCCTGAGGCCGGGGCCGCGGCGCCGGGTCGTCGTCGCCAGCGCGGTCGCGGAGTCCAGCCTCACGGTGCCGGGAGTCCGGGTCGTCGTCGACGCCGGACTCGCCCGCGTCCCCCGCACCGACCACGCCCGCGGGCTCGGCGGCCTCGACACCGTCCGGGTCTCGCGGGCGTCGGCCGACCAGCGGGCGGGCCGCGCGGCCCGCGAGGGGTCCGGCGTCGCGCTGCGGTGCTGGTCCGCCGCCGACGACGCCCGCCTGCCCCCGCGCGCGGAGCCCGAGGTCGCGACGGCGGACCTGGCGTCGGCCGCCCTCCTGCTCGCGGCGTGGGGGACGCCCGGCGGCCGGGGCGCCGCGCTGCCGGACCCGCTGCCCGCCGGGGCGCTCGCCGCGGCGGAGCGGGTCCTGCGCGACCGCGGGCTCGTCGCCGAGGACGGCACCCCGACCCCGCTGGGCCGGGCCGTCGCGGGCGTCGGGCTCGACCCGCGGCTCGGCCGGGCGCTGCTCGTCGGCGCCCCCGCGGTGGGGGAGCGGCGCTGCGCCGAGGTCGTCGCCCTGCTGTCCGAGGACGGCCTCGTCGGCGGCCGCGGCGCCGACGACCTCGTGGCCGCCTGGCGCGCGCTGCGCCGCGGGGACGACCCGGCCCGGTCCGGCCGCTGGCGCCAGGAGGTCGGGCGGCTGCGGGCCGCGCTCGCGGAGGCGGGCGATGTCGCGGGGACCGCCGCGGCGCGCGCGGGTGCGCTCGACGACGCCCCGGGCGGGGCCCTCGACGACGACCGGGCCGCCGGCCTCGTCGTCGCGCTGGCGCACCCCGAGCGGGTGGCGCGGGCCCGGCGCGGGGGAGGCGGGGCGGGCACGGCCGCGCCGGAGCTCCTCATGGCGGGCGGGACGGGCGCCCGGCTCGTGCCCGGCTCGGCGTGGACGACGGCCCTGACGACGCCGCCCGCGCCGGGGGAGGGCCCGGCGTGGCTGGCGGTCGCCGTCGTCGACCGGCCGCTGGGGTCGGCCGACGCCGTCGTGCGCGCGGCCGCACCGCTCGACGAGGACCTCGCGCTCCGCGCCGCCGAGCACCTGCGCACCTCGGAGGACGAGGTGCGCTGGGCGGGCGGGGCCGACGGCGACGTCGTGGCCCGGCGGGTGACCCGGCTCGGCGCCCTCGTGCTCGCCGACCGCCCCCTGGCCGACCCGCCCCGGGACGCCCTGGCGGCGGCGCTGCTCGACGGGCTGCGGCGCGCCGGTCTCGCGCTGCTCGCGCCGTCGGCCGGCGCCGAGCGGCTGCGGCAGCGGCTGGCCGTCGTCCACCGGGCGCTCGGCGCGCCGTGGCCGGACGTCGGGGAGGCGGCCCTCGTGGCCCGCGCGCCGGAGTGGCTGGGCCCGGAGCTGCAGCGGGCGCGCACGCGGCGGCAGCTCGCCGGCACCGACGTCGCCGGTGCGCTCCGCCGGCTCCTGCCCTGGCCGGAGGCCGGCCGGCTCGACGTGCTCGTGCCGGAGCACGTCGTCGTGCCCTCCGGGCGGTCCGTCCGGCTGGACCTCGCGGACCCGGCCGCGCCCGTCCTCGCCGTCCGGCTGCAGGACGTCCTCGGGTGGGAGGACGCCCCGCGCCTCGTCGACGGCCGCGTCCCCGTCGTCGTCCACCTGCTCTCGCCCGCCGGGCGGCCGCTCGCCGTCACGGCGGACCTCGCCTCGTTCTGGCGCGGCCCGTACGCCGGCGTCCGCGCCGAGATGCGCGGGCGCTACCCGAAGCACGCCTGGCCGGCCGACCCGCTGGCGCCGACGGGCGGCCGGGCCCCCGGCTCCTGACGGTCAGCCGAGCGGCACCCGCAGGAGGGCGTCGTCGCCGTCGCCCTCGTCGGTGAGGACCCACAGCGCGCCGCCGCCGGGGGCCACGGCGACGTCGCGGAGGCGGCCGTGCTCGCCGACGAGGTAGGGCTCGGGCTGCCCCACCGCACCGCCGTCGGCCCCCGTGGGCACCGGGACCCGCCACAGGCGCTCGCCGCGCAGGGCGCTCACCCACACCGCGTCGTCGGTGACGGCCAGGCCGCTCGGCGAGGCCTCGGACGGCGGCCACCAGGCGACGGGGTCGACGAGCCCGTCGGCGCGGTCCCCGTCGTCGCCGGGGCCCTCGACGTCGGGCCAGCCGTGGTCGGCGCCGCCCTCGACGAGGTTGAGCTCGTCCCAGGTGTCCTGGCCGAGCTCGCTGGCCCACAGGCGGCCCTGCGCGTCCCAGCCGAGGCCCTGCACGTTGCGGTGGCCCTGGCTCCACACGGGGGAGCCCGGCGTCGGGTTGCCGGGCGCGGGGTCGCCGTCGGGCGTCAGCCGCAGCACCTTGCCGGCGGGCGAGGAGGGGTCGCGGGACAGCCCGGGCTCGCGGGCGTCGCCGGTGGCGACGTGGAGCGTGCCGTCGGGCCCGAAGGCGATCCGGCCGCCGTTGTGCACCTGCGCCCGGGGGATCCCGTCGAGGACCACCTCCGGCTCGCCGAGGGCGTCGCCGTCGAGCACGGCGCGGACGACGGCGTTGTCGTCGGCGCGGGTGACGTAGGCGTAGAGCAGCCGGTCCTCGGCGAAGGCGGGGGAGAGGGCCAGCCCCAGGAGGCCGCCCTCGCCCGCGGGGGCGGCGCCGCCGACGGTCCCGTCCTCGGCCGTCGTGGTGACGTCGACGACGTCGCCGTCCGGCGTCACGCGGACGAGCCGCGCCTCGTCGCGGAGGCTCACGAGGGCCGACCCGTCGGGCAGCGCGACGGCCGACCACGGCAGGGGGAGGCCGTCGGCGACGACCTCGACCTCGCCGGTGGGGACGCCGGCGGCGGTGGGGGTCGGGGACGCCGGGGACGCCGCGGACGCCGCGGACGCCGCGGACGCCTCGGGCTCCTCGGGCGACGCCGTGGTCGGCGGGGCGCCGGTCGCTGCGGGCGCGGCGCCCGTCGTGGCGGGCGGCACGGACGCCGTCGGCGCGGGCGCCGGGGCCTCCTCGGCGCAGGCCGCGAGGGCGACGGCGAGGCCCGCCGCGGCGAGGGCGGCGGGGACGGGCCGGGTCCTGGGGCGGCGGCTCATGCCCGCCCAACGCGCCGGCGCCCTGCGCCGATCCCGGCGCGCCCCGAGGATGGCGGCATGGGCACCCCCGCGCAGGGCAGCGACGACGGCAGCGCCGGCACCTCCGGGGGCGGTGACGGGCGGCCGCTCCTGGTGTCCTTCCCCGACGGGGCGCTGGCCGCCGAGGTCGGGGTCCGGCTCGTCGGGGCGGACGCGTCGGGCGGGGACGACGCCCTGCCCGGCGTCGAGGCGGTGCTGTGGGACCTCGAGGAGCCGCCGTCCACGATCAACCCGGCTGCGCGCGAACGCCTCTCGACGGTCGTGCTGCCGTACCACGGGCAGCCCGCGGCGATCGGCTCGCTCGGCGACCTGCCGTCGCTGCGCGTCGTCCAGACCCAGACGACGGGCTACGACGCCGTGGCGCCCCACGTCCCCGACGGGGTCCGCCTGCTCACCGCGGCGGGCGCCCACGACGCCGGGACGGCCGAGATCGCCGTGGCCCTCCTGCTCGGGGTGGTGCGACGCCTCGACGAGGCCGTCCGCGACGCCGCCGAGGGGCGCTGGCGCGCGCCGGACGGGCTGCGCCAGGGGCTGGCCGGCCGCCGGGTGCTCGTGCTCGGCGCGGGCGGCATCGGCGACGCCGTGGTCCGGCGGCTCGTGCCCTTCGAGGTCGACGTCGTCCGGGTCGCGACGAGGGCCCGCACCGACGACCTCGGGCCCGTGCACGCCTTCGACGAGCTGCCGGACCTCCTCCCGGGCGCAGACGCCCTCGTGCTCGCCGTGCCGCTGACGGACGCGACCCGCGGGATGGTCGACGCCGAGGTGCTCGCCGCGCTGCCCGACGGCGCGGTCGTCGTCAACGTCGCCCGGGGCCCGGTGGTGGACACCGACGCGCTCGTCGCCGAGCTGCGCGCGGGCCGGCTGCGGGCGGGCCTCGACGTCACCGACCCCGAGCCGCTGCCGGCCGACCACCCGCTGTGGTCTCTCGACGGCGCCCTCGTCACGCCGCACGTGGGCGGGGCGACCGACGCGATGCGCCCGCGCGTCGTCGCCCTCCTGCGCCGGCAGCTGCGCGCGCTCGTGGCGGGGGACGACCTCGAGAACGAGGTGGGCTGAGCGGGCCTCAGGAGACGGGGGCCCTGCCCGCCCGGGCCCGGGCGTCCAGCACCCCGGCCGTGAGCTGCGCGTGGAGGTCCGGCAGGACGCCCGGCTCGCCGGCGCGCAGGCGCTTCCCGACGGCGTCGCTCGGGTGGACGAGGACGTGGCCGGGGTCGGCGTGCAGCGCGAGCTCGGTGCCGTGCTCGTCCGTGGCGACCACCCAGGCCAGCCCGGTCGACCGCCGCACGTGCTCGCCGAAGGCGGTGCCCACGGCCGTGACGAGCTGCCCCGTCGCGATCCGGCCGTCGGCGTCGAGGCCGGAGAACAGCACCGTGTCGAGGGCCTCGAGGGACGGGAGGTCGCCGTCGTCGCCCGCGAGGTGTTGGGCGAGCACGCGGGCGGTCTCCATCTGCAGCTCGCACCACCGCACCTCGTCGTCGGTGAGCGGGGCGACGCCGCCGACCGGCGGCGGGGGCGTCCGCGGGGCGGCCGGGGGAGCGGCGGGACGCGGGGTGCGGCGGAAGAGGCCCATGGCGGGAGCGTGACGGCGCACCCGCGCGGTGTCCGCGGGACGCCGTCCGCCCCACCCGGACGGTCCACCGCCGGAGGGCGCCCGGAGCTCCGGACGGGTCGTCGTCGGCCGGCCGGGTCCGGCCGTGACCACCGCCCGGACGCCCGACCGGGCCCGCCGACGGCGTCCTTACACTCGCGCGCATGACCCAGGCACCGGAGCGCCCCCGTCCCACCGGCCCCCGCAGCGGGCGGTCCGGGGCGGACATCAAGCCGCGCAGCCGCCAGGTCACCGACGGTCTCGAGGCCACGGCGTCCCGCGGGATGCTGCGGGCCGTCGGCCTCGGCGACGACGACTTCGCCAAGCCCCAGATCGGCGTCGCGAGCTCGTGGAACGAGATCACGCCGTGCAACCTCTCCCTCGACCGGCTCGCCAAGTCGGTCAAGGACGGCGTCCACGCCGCCCAGGGCTACCCGCTGGAGTTCGGCACGATCTCCGTGTCCGACGGCATCTCCATGGGCCACGAGGGCATGCACTTCTCCCTCGTGAGCCGCGAGGTCATCGCCGACAGCGTCGAGACCGTCATGCAGGCCGAGCGCCTCGACGGCTCGGTGCTCCTCGCCGGCTGCGACAAGTCGCTGCCGGGGATGCTCATGGCCGCGGCGCGGCTCGACCTCGCCAGCGTCTTCCTCTACGCCGGGTCGATCCTCCCCGGCATCGCCAAGCTCTCCGACGGCAGCGAGAAGCAGGTGACGATCATCGACGCCTTCGAGGCGGTCGGTGCCTGCTCCCGCGGCCTCATGAGCCGCGAGGACGTCGACGCCATCGAGCGCGCCATCTGCCCGGGCGAGGGCGCCTGCGGCGGCATGTACACCGCCAACACGATGGCGAGCGCCGCCGAGGCGCTCGGCATGTCGCTGCCCGGCTCGGCCGCCCCGCCCGCGACGGACCGCCGCCGCGACGGCTACGCCCGCCGTTCCGGCGCCGCGGTCGTCAACCTCCTCGAGCAGGGCATCACGGCGCGGGACATCCTCACCAAGGAGGCGTTCGAGAACGCCATCGCCGTCGTCATGGCCTTCGGCGGCTCGACCAACGCCGTCCTCCACCTCCTCGCCATCGCCCACGAGGCGGAGGTCGAGCTGACGCTCGCGGACTTCGACCGCATCGGGAGCAAGGTCCCGCACCTGGCCGACGTCAAGCCGTTCGGCCGCCACGTCATGACCGACGTCGACCGCGTCGGCGGCGTCCCCGTCGTCATGCGCGCGCTGCTCGACGCCGGGCTGCTCCACGGCGACGCGCTCACGGTGACGGGGAAGACGATGGCGGAGAACCTCGCCGACATCGCGCCGCCGGACCTCGACGGCGCCGTGCTGCGGGCGATGGACGCCCCCATCCACCGGACCGGCGGCCTGACGATCCTCTCCGGCTCGCTGGCGCCGGGCGGCGCCGTCGTGAAGTCCGCGGGCTTCGAGTCCGACGTCTTCGAGGGGACCGCCCGCGTCTTCGACCGCGAGCGCGCCGCCATGGACGCCCTCGAGGACGGCACCATCACCGCCGGCGACGTCGTCGTCATCCGCTACGAGGGCCCCAAGGGCGGCCCGGGCATGCGCGAGATGCTCGCCATCACCGGCGCCATCAAGGGCGCCGGCCTCGGCAAGGACGTCCTCCTCCTCACCGACGGCCGCTTCTCCGGCGGGACCACCGGCCTCTGCGTCGGCCACGTGGCCCCCGAGGCCGTCGACGGCGGCCCTGTCGCCTTCGTGCAGGACGGCGACCGCATCCGCCTCGACGTCACGGAGAAGACGCTCGACCTGCTCGTCGACCCCGAGGAGCTGGCCGCCCGCCGCACGCCGGACTGGCAGCCGCTGCCGCAGCGGTACACCCGCGGCGTCCTCGCCAAGTACGCCAAGCTCGTCGGCTCGGCGTCGCAGGGGGCCGTGCTCGCCTGACCGCACCCTCGAGACCGACGGACGGCAGGTTCCCGGGCCTGGTGAGCAGCCGTTCGTCGGTCTCGACGCCCTCGTGGGTAGCGTCCCCGCCATGCCTGCCCCGCCCGCGGACGTCGACGACGTCGACCGCGCCATCGTCGCCGCCCTCGTGGCGGACGGCCGGACCAGCTACACCGACCTCGGCAAGCAGGTGGGGCTGCCCACCTCGACCGTCCACCAGCGGGTGCGCCGCCTCGAGCAGCGCGGGGTGCTCAAGGGGTACACGGCCGTCGTCGACCACGAGGCGCTCGGCCTTCCGCTGTCGGCCATCGTCTCGGTGACGCCCTTCGACCCCTCCGCGCCGGACGACGTCCCCGAGCGCCTCGGCACCGTCGCCGAGGTCGAGTCGTGCTGGAGCGTCGCGGGGGAGGAGAGCTACGTGCTCCTCGTCCGCACCGAGACGCCGGGCCGGCTCGAGGACGTCCTCGCCGCCATCCGGCACGCCGGCCAGGTGGCCACGCGCACGACCGTCATCCTCTCGACGCCCTTCGAGGGACGGCGCCGCACGCCCTGAGGCGCGCCGACGGCGCGCCCGCCGCCGTTCCGGCCCGGGGGCGGGCCCGCCGGGGCACGATGGGCGCGGTCGCGGCGCGGACGCCCGGCCGACGACGGCGCCGGGGGGCGTCCGAGCGCCGGGGGGCGACGTGCTGCACGACGACGGGGCGGACCACGACGAGGTCGACGGCACCCACGAGGACGGGCGGCCACGGCGCCCGCTCGGGCGTCGGCTGCTCGTCGGGGCGCTCGGGACGACCGTGGCGGTCGCCGGGCTGGCGGGCGCGGGGGCTCTCGGGGTCGCCGGGCTCGGCGGCCTCGACGTCGTGACGGGCACCGTGCCGGCGTCCGCCGTCGGGGACGACCGCCCGCGCCCCGCGACGCCGACCGAGGACCCGTACCTGGCGGGGCTGACCGCGGAGGAGACGCCGCCGCCGGAGGGACCGGACGACCGGCCGCCGCCGGTGGCGGACGAGCGACCGAGCCCCGCTCCGCAGGACGACCCCCGCGTCGTCGCCTACGACGTCCCGGACCTCGACGACGCCTGGGACGCCGCCCTGCCGGCCGGGCTCGTGACCATGAGCGTCGGCGAGCAGTACCGCTTCTCGCCGACGGTGCCGGGGCAGAGCTGCAACGGCGACGACGGCGTCGACCCCGTGGCCGGCCGGCAGTGGATGTGGGCCGAGGAGGCGTCGAACCGGCTGGACCAGCTCGTCGTCGACGTCGCCGTCACCGGCTGGGCCGAGGGCACCGGCGACGACGCGCTCGACGACGTCCGGCTCGACCGCGCCGACTGCTCCTGGCTGGGCGCCGTGCCGGACCAGATCGACATCCCCGTCGACGGAGCCGACGGGTCGTGGCTCGGGGTGCGTCGGACCGCCGACGAGGACGTCCTCCACGGCGCCGCCCGGACCGGCGACCTGCTCGTCGGCGTCCAGGTGTGGGGCCGCCCCGGCCAGGACGGCGCCGACCTGGCCGTGCGCGTGATGGAGGAGGCCGTGCGTGGTCTGCAGGCCGCCGACCCCGGTGGCGCCGCCGGCTGACCCCCGCGGAGCACCGTCCCTCGGCGAGGGCTCGCGGCTACCGTCGCGGGCGTGACCTTCTCCATCGTGGGGCGCAGCCCCGACGGCTCCGCGCTCGGCGTCGCCGTGGCCTCGAAGTTCCTCGCCGTGGGCGGCTTCGTGCCCGCCCTCGAGGTGGGGGTCGGCGCCCTCGCGACGCAGGCGGCCGTCAACCTCGCCCTCAAGGCCGAGGGGCTGGCCCTCCTGCGCGGCGGTGCCTCGGCCGACGAGGCGCTCGACCGCTTCCTCGCCGCCGACGAGGGGCGGGCGGAGCGCCAGGCCGGCGCCGTCGACGCGGGCGGCCGGGCGGCGACCCGGACGGGCGCGGACTGCCACCCGTGGGCCGGCGGCGAGGCGGGGGAGGGGCCCGAGGGGTCCTTCGCCGTGCAGGGCAACATCCTCGCCGGGCCCCAGGTCGTCGACGCGATGGTGGCCTCGTGGCGGGGCTCGACGGCCGGGCGGTCGCTGCCGCGGCGGCTGCTCGCGGCCCTCGAGGCCGGCGACGCGGCGGGCGGGGACCGGCGGGGCCGGCAGTCGGCGGCGCTCGTCGTCGTCGCCCCCGGGGGCGGGTACGGCGGCTCGGACGTCGTCGTCGACCTGCGCAGCGACGACGACCCCGACCCGGTGGCGCACCTGGCGCGGATGCTCGCCGAGCACGAGCTGCTCTTCGGCCGGACGCCCCCGGAGGACCTCCTCGCCTGGGACGACCGGCTGCGGGCCGAGGTGCGCCGCCTGCTCGACGCGGCCGGTGCCGGCGGGGGCGACCTGCAGGTCGACCTGGAGCGCTGGGCGGGCGCGCACAACCTCGAGGAGCGCGTGCGCCCCGGCGGCCACGACCGCCTCGACCCGGTCCTCCTCGCGCAGCTGCGGACCGTCTCCGACGGGTGATCGTCCACCTGGGCGGCTCAGGGCGGGATGAAGTGCCGCCGAGGCGCTTGTCGACCGGAGGATCTCCCGTCTACCCTCCGTCGCATGAGCGCACCCACGGTCGACCGCCCCGCGGCCACGACGCCCGGCTCCTCCGCGCAGGAGCTCGCGACGGCCGCCACCGCCCACGAGCGCGTCGCCGCGCACATGCTCGACGACGGCCTCGCGATGGTCCTCGACCTCGCGGCCAGCCGTGGCTCGCGCCTCGTCGACGCCCGCGACGGCACGACCTACCTCGACATGTTCACGTTCTTCGCGTCCAACGCCCTCGGGATGAACCACCCGGACGTCGCCGAGGACGAGGACTTCCGCGCCGAGCTGCTGCGCTCCGCGCTGTCCAAGCCCAGCAACTCCGACATCGTCACGGTCGAGCGCGCGCGCTTCGTGGACGTCTTCGCCCGCGTCCTCGGCGTCCCCGAGCTGCCGCACCTCTTCCTCGTCGAGGGCGGCGGCCTTGCCGTCGAGAACGCCCTCAAGACGGCCTTCGACTGGAAGAGCCGCTGGAACGAGGCCCACGGGATCGACCCGGCGCTCGGCACGAAGGTCCTGCACCTGCGGCAGGCCTTCCACGGCCGCACCGGCTACACGATGTCGCTGACCAACACCGACCCCAACAAGGTCGCCCGCTTCCCGCAGTTCGACTGGCCCCGCATCGACAACCCGCACCCCGTCGAGGGCGAGGACGACGCCGTCCTGCGCGCCCGCGAGGACGTCGCGCTGGCGCAGGCGCGGGCCGCCTTCGAGGAGCACGCCCACGACATCGCCTGCGCGATCGTCGAGCCCATCCAGGGCGAGGGCGGCGACAACCACCTCACGCCGCGCTTCCTCCAGGGGCTGCAGGCGCTGTGCCACGAGTTCGACGCCCTCTTCGTCTGCGACGAGGTGCAGACGGGCTGCGGCATGACCGGCACCGCGTGGGCGCACCAGCAGCTCGGCCTCGAGCCCGACGTCGTCGCCTTCGGCAAGAAGACGCAGGTGTGCGGCGTCATGGCCGGCCGCCGCGTCGACGACGTGCCGGACAACGTCTTCCGCGTCTCCAGCCGCATCAACTCCACGTGGGGCGGCGGCCTGGTCGACATGGTCCGCGCCCGGCGCATCCTCGAGGTCTGCGAGCGCGACGACCTCTTCGCCGGCGCCGCCCGCCTCGGCGAGCACCTGCTGGCCGGCCTGCGGGACCTCGCCGCCCGCCGCCCCGAGGTCACCGACGTCCGCGGCCGGGGCCTCATGTGCGCCTTCGACCTGCCCGACGGGGAGCACCGGGCGGCCCTCCTGGCCCGCCTGGAGACCGACGAGCACGTCCTCGCCCTCGGGTGCGGCTCGCGGAGCGTCCGCTTCCGCCCCGCGCTCACCGTGACCGCGGCCGAGATCGACGAGGCGCTGGCCGCCGTCGACCGCGTCCTCGGCGCGCTGTCCGGCGCGGCCTCGGGCGACCCGCACATGGCCGGCGCCGGTGCGGGCGCGGCCGTCGGGACGACGGCGGGGGAGGCGTCCTGAGCGGCGGCCCCCGCGGCACCGTCGGCACGACGCAGCTGCGGGCCCGCTTCGCAGCAGCGCTGTCGGCCCTCTACGCGACCGAGGTGCCGGCCTACGGGACGCTCGTCGAGGTCGCGGCCGAGGTCAACGCCGAGGTCATGGCCGCGGACCCGGCCGCGGCGCAGGAGCTCGGCAGCATCGAGCGGGTCACGGCCGAGCGGCACGGCGCCATCCGTGTCGGCACGGCCGAGGAGCTGCGCCAGGTCGGGCAGGTCTTCGCCGCGCTCGGCATGCACCCGGTCGGCTTCTACGACCTGCGCGAGGCGGCCCAGCCCGTCCCCGTCGTCTCGACGGCGTTCCGTCCCGTCGACGCGGACGAGCTGGCCGCCAACCCCTTCCGCGTCTTCACGTCGGTCCTGGCCACCGACGACCGGCGGTTCTTCGACGCCGACCTGCAGCGCCGGCTCGAGGAGCGGCTCGCACGGCGAGAGCTCTTCGGCCCGCTCCTGCTGCGGCTCGCGGCCCGCGCCGAGGAGGCCGGGGGGCTGGACGCCGAGGACGCCGACGCCTTCGTCCGGCTCGCCGTGGCGGCCTTCGCGCTGTCGCCCGAGCCGGTCGACGCCGCCTGGTACGCCGAGCTGGAGCGCGTCTCCGGCGTCGCCGCCGACATCGGCGGCGTGGGCTCGACGCACGTCAACCACCTCACGCCGCGGGTGCTCGACATCGACGCGCTCTACGCCCGGATGACGGCGCGCGGCATCACGATGATCGACGCCATCCAGGGCCCGCCCGGGGGCGGCGCCCCGGTCCTGCTGCGGCAGACGAGCTTCCGTGCGCTCGCCGAGCCCCGGCGGATGCGCGGGACCGACGGCGCCGTCTCCGAGGGCGCCCTGCGGGTGCGCTTCGGCGAGGTGGAGGCGCGCGGCTGCGCCCTCACCCCGGCGGGCCGCGCGCGCTACGACGCCTGGCTCGCCGCGGGGGGCAGCCCCGCCGCCTCGGGTGCCCGCTGGCGCGAGCTCTTCCCCGACGACGCCGCGGCGCAGGCCGCCGCCGGCCTCACGAGCGTGCGGTGGGTGCCCGTCACCGACCGGGCCCGCGACGGCCGCGCACCGGAGGCCGACCTCGGCCGGCTCCTGGCCGACGGCTGGGTGCGGGCCGAGCCCGTCGTCTACGAGGACTTCCTGCCGGCCTCCGCCGCCGGGATCTTCGCGTCGAACCTCGACGCGGCCTGTGAGGAGGGCCGGGCGGGGGCCGACGACGCGCCCGCCGCCACCCGCGACGCCGCCTGGCTCGCCGGCGCCCTCGGGCGCGACGTCGTGGAGCCCGCCGACCTCTACGGTGCGGTGAGCGCCCGCAGCGCCGCCGAGGTGGCCGACGCGCTCGGCCTGCCGCCCCTGCGGCAGCCCGAGGCCGCGCCCGTCCCGGTCCCCGCCTGACCCGCGGCCCGGGGCCCGCCGGCGGACGGACCTCCGCCGGCGGGTCCCGCGCCCGTGCTGCAGTGCTCCCGCCCCACCGACCCACCTGCCCGAGGAGAACCCCGTGACTTCCGCCACCGCCGCCCCCCACGTCCCCGAGGGGGAGCCGCTCGAGGGCGGGGCGCCCGCGCCGGCCGTCCTGCGGCTGACGACGACGACCGCGGAGCTGCGCGAGCGGGCGCTCGCGGCCCTCGCCGCGTGCGGCGTCGACACCGCCGCGCTGACCGCCGAGGGCGAGCGCGCCGCGGCGGGCGGCGAGCGCGTCGTCACCGCGCGCACCCCGCTGACGGGGGAGGACCTCTTCCCGCTCGTCGCCTCCACGCCCGACCACGTCGACGAGGCGGTCGCGCAGGCCGTCTCCGCCTTCACCACCTGGCGGACGACGCCGGCCCCCGTGCGCGGCTTCCTCGTCAAGCGCCTCGGCGCCCTCCTCGTCGAGCACCTCGAGCACCTCGCGGCCCTCGTCACCGTCGAGGTCGGCAAGACGCCGTCCGAGGCGCGCGGCGAGGTGCAGGAGATGGTCGACGTCTGCGACCTCGCCGTCGGCCTCTCGCGCCAGCTGACCGGCCGCACGATGCCGTCGGAGCGCCCGGGGCACCGCCTGCAGGAGACGTGGCACCCCCTCGGCCCGGTCGCCGTCGTCAGCGCCTTCAACTTCCCCGTCGCCGTGTGGTCGTGGAACAGCGCGCTCGCCGTCGTCTGCGGCGACCCGGTCGTGTGGAAGCCGTCCGAGCTGACGCCGCTCACGGCGCTGGCCTGCACGGCGCTGGCCGAGCGGGCGGCCCGCGAGAGCGGGGCGCCCGAGGGCCTCTTCCCGCTCGTGCTCGGCGACGCCGAGGTCGGTCGCCGCCTCGTCGACGACCCGCGCGTGCCGCTGGTCTCCGCCACGGGCTCGGTGCCCATGGGCCGCGACGTCGCCGCCCGCGTGGCCGGCCGCTTCGGCCGCACGCTGCTCGAGCTGGGCGGCAACAACGCCGCCGTCGTCGCCCCGACGGCCGACCTCGACCTCGCCGTCCGCGGCATCGTCTTCGCCGCCGCGGGCACGGCCGGCCAGCGCTGCACGACGCTCCGCCGCCTCCTCGTCCACACCTCCGTGGCCGACGAGCTCACCCGGCGCCTCGTCGAGGTCTACCGCCGGCTGCCCGTCGGGGACCCGACGGCGCCCGGGGCCCTCGTCGGCCCCCTCGTCGCCCCGCGCGCGGCCGAGGCCATGGAGGCGGCGCTCGCGCAGGCGGTGGCCGACGGCGGCGAGGTCCTCGTCGGCGGCGAGCGGGTCCTCGCCGACGACGCGCCCGCCGCCCGCTACGTGCGGCCGGCGATCGTGCGGATGCCGGCGCAGACCGACGTCGTGCGCACCGAGACCTTCGCGCCCGTCCTCTACGTCATGACCTACGACGACCTGGCCGACGCCGTGGCCGTCCACAACGACGTCCCGCAGGGGCTCTCGAGCGCCATCTTCACGGGCGACGTCCGGGAGGCGGAGTTCTTCATGGCCGCCGACGGCTCCGACTGCGGCATCGTCAACGTCAACATCGGCACGTCGGGCGCGGAGATCGGCGGTGCGTTCGGCGGCGAGAAGGAGACCGGGGGAGGCCGCGAGTCCGGCTCGGACTCCTGGCGCGCCTACATGCGCCGCGCGACCAACACGGTCAACGCCTCGCACGAGCTGCCCCTGGCGCAGGGCGTCGACTTCGGCTGAGCGCCCTCCGCCCGCTGAGACGCCCGTCCCGCATGCTGGGACGGGCGTCCCGTCGGTTGACGACGTCCCGGGCCGCGGAGCAGGCTGTCCCCGTGCAGAGCCTCCTCGTAGTTCCCGGGCGTGCGTGAGCCCGACGCCCTCGACGTCACCCACGGCTCCGCACGCGACCCCTCGGACCGCCGGCCACCGCGCCGGCCGAGGGGTCTCGTCATGTCCGGGCCTCCTCGCGGGACCGGGAGCATGACGGACGGCAGCACGAGCAGGACCCGCACGTAGGCACGACCCGCACCACCGGCACCACCGAGCAGGCCCCGTCCCGGGGCCCGCGCCACGAGCACCGCCCGGAGGACCTCATGTCCAGCGTCGACCAGCGGACCACGCCCCGCCCGGGGCCGCGCCCGCCCGCCCCCGGTGCCCCGGCCGTGCCCTCGCCGGCCCAGGGCGCCACCGGCTCCACGAGCCCGACCGGCGGGGCGCCCGCGCCCGTCGCCGAGGAGCGCATCACCGGGGCGCAGAGCCTCGTCCGTGCGCTCGAGGCCGCCGAGGTCGAGGTCGTCTTCGGCATCCCGGGCGGCGCGATCCTCCCGGCCTACGACCCGCTGCTCGACAGCGCGAGCGTCCGGCACATCCTCGTCCGCCACGAGCAGGGCGCCGGCCACGCCGCCCAGGGCTACGCGCAGACGAGCGGCAAGGTCGGCGTCTGCATGGCGACGTCCGGCCCGGGGGCCACGAACCTCGTCACGGCCATCGCCGACGCGCACATGGACTCCGTGCCCATGGTCGCCATCACCGGCCAGGTCTCCTCGGCCGCCATCGGCACCGACGCCTTCCAGGAGGCGGACATCGTCGGGATGACGATGCCCGTGACGAAGCACAACTTCCTCGTCACCGACCCGGACGACATCCCGCGGACCATCGCCGAGGCCTTCCACATCGCCGCGACGGGCCGCCCGGGCCCCGTGCTCGTGGACATCGCGAAGGACGCGCTCCAGGCGACGACGACGTTCCGCTGGCCGACGCGCCTCGACCTGCCGGGCTACCGGCCGACGACGACGCCGCACCGCCGCCAGGTGCGCGAGGCCGCGCGCCTCATCGCGGCGGCCGAGCGCCCCGTGCTGTACGTCGGCGGCGGCGTCATCAAGGCGGGCGCCTCGGCCGAGCTGGCCGAGCTCGTCGAGCTCTCGGGCGCGCCGGTCGTCACGACCCTCATGGCCCGCGGCGCCCTGCCGGACAGCCACCCGCACCACCTCGGCATGCCCGGCATGCACGGCACCGTCGCCGCGGTCACCGCGCTGCAGAAGGCCGACCTGCTCGTCACGCTCGGGGCCCGCTTCGACGACCGCGTCACCGGCAAGCTCTCGTCCTTCGCCCCCGACGCCGCCGTCGTGCACGCCGACGTCGACCCGGCGGAGATCGGCAAGAACCGGGTGGTGGACGTGCCGATCGTCGGTGACGCCCGCGAGGTCCTCACCGAGCTCGTGCCCGCTCTCCGGGCCGAGCACGCCGAGGGGCACCGCGCCGACCTGGCCGCCTGGTGGCGCCAGCTCGACCAGCTGCGCGAGACCTACCCGCTCGGCTACGCCGCGGCCGAGGACGGCGCGCTGTCCCCGCAGCACGTCATCCAGCGCCTCGGCGAGGTGGCGGGCCCCGAGGCCGTCTACGTCTCCGGCGTCGGGCAGCACCAGATGTGGGCCGCCCAGTTCATCCGCTACGAGCGCCCCGGCAGCTGGATCAACTCCGGCGGCCTCGGGACCATGGGCTTCGCCGTGCCGGCGGCCATGGGCGCCAAGGTCGGCGACCCGGACCGCGTCGTCTGGGCGGTCGACGGCGACGGCTGCTTCCAGATGACCAACCAGGAGCTCGCCACCTGCGCGCTCAACGGCATCCCGATCAAGGTCGCCGTCATCAACAACTCCAGCCTCGGCATGGTCCGGCAGTGGCAGACCCTCTTCTACGAGGGCCGCTACTCCAACACCGACCTGCACACCGGCTCGGCGGTGGCCATGGGCCAGCGGATCCCCGACTTCGTCAAGCTCGCCGACGCCTACGGCTGCGTCGGGCTGCGCTGCGAGCGTCCCGAGGACCTCGACGCGACGATCGAGGCGGCGATGGCCGTCACCGACCGGCCCGTCGTCGTCGACTTCGTCGTCCACCGCGACGCGATGGTGTGGCCGATGGTCGCCGCCGGCGTCAGCAACGACGAGATCCAGTACGCCCGCGGCATCTCGCCGCAGTGGGACCGGGACGAGGAGACCAGCACCGAGGACGACGCCGCCCCGACGCCCACGGGCCCGGGCGTCGTCGCCGGCACCGACCCCCGTACGCCCGGGGGCACGAGCCCCGCGACCGAGGACGACGACCGATGAGCCTGCTCCAGCCGGCGGAGGCCGCCCAGGCCGCCCGCGGCGCCGCCACGCGCCACACCCTGTCCGTCCTCGTCCAGGACGTGCCCGGTGTCCTCACGCGGGTGGCGGGGCTCTTCGCCCGCCGCGGCTTCAACATCGTCAGCCTCGCGGTCGGGCCGACCGAGCAGGTCGGCGTCTCGCGGATGACGGTCGTCGTCGACGTCGAGAGCCTCCCGCTCGAGCAGGTCGTCAAGCAGCTCAACAAGCTCGTCAACGTCCTCAAGATCGTCGAGCTCGACCCGCACGCCGCCGTCCAGCGCGAGCTCCTGCTCGTCAAGGTCCGCGCCGACGCGACGACGCGCTCCCAGGTGCTCGACGTCGTCCAGCTCTTCCGCGCGCACGTCATCGACGTGGCGCCGGACGCCCTGACGATCGAGACGACGGGCGAGCCTGACAAGATCGCGGCCCTGCTGCGCGTGCTCGAGCCCTACGGGGTCCGCGAGCTCGTGCAGTCCGGCCAGGTGGCCCTGGCCCGCGGCTCCCGGTCGATGAGCGACCGCGCCGCCGACCGGCCCCTGCGCTCCGCCTGACCCGCGGCGGCATCTCCGCCCGACCGACCAGCACCACCGCCCGACCCACCCCCGACTCGAGGAGCCCTGCCCCGTGGCCGAGATGTTCTACGACGCCGACGCCGACCTGTCCCTGATCCAGGGCCGCACCGTGGCCGTCATCGGCTACGGCAGCCAGGGCCACGCCCACGCGCTGAGCCTGCGCGACTCCGGCGTCGACGTCCGCGTCGGCCTCGCCGAGGGCAGCAAGAGCCGTGCCAAGGCCGAGGCGGAGGGCCTGCGGGTCGTCACGCCCGCCGAGGCCGCCGCCGAGGCCGACTTCGTCGTCGTCCTCACGCCGGACCAGACCCAGCGCGGCCTCTACGCCGACGCCATCGCGCCGAACCTGGCCGAGGGCGACGTCCTGCTCTTCGCGCACGGCTTCAACATCCGCTTCGGCTACATCACGCCGCCGGAGA
This sequence comes from Pseudokineococcus lusitanus, assembly GCF_003751265.1. Taxonomy (NCBI): domain Bacteria; kingdom Bacillati; phylum Actinomycetota; class Actinomycetes; order Kineosporiales; family Kineosporiaceae; genus Pseudokineococcus; species Pseudokineococcus lusitanus. The sequence goes on along the minus strand of NZ_RJKN01000003.1, from coordinate 228,679 downwards.
CGGTCGACGTCGTCATGGTCGCCCCCAAGGGCCCGGGCCACCTCGTCCGCCGCGAGTACGTCGACGGGCGCGGCGTGCCCGTCATCGTCGCCGTCGAGCAGGACGCCAGCGGCGACGCCTGGCAGCTCGCGCTCTCCTACGCGAAGGCCATCGGCGGCCTCCGGGCGGGCGGGATCAGGACGACGTTCACCGAGGAGACGGAGACCGACCTCTTCGGCGAGCAGGCCGTCCTCTGCGGCGGCGCGTCGGCGCTCGTCCAGGCCGGCTTCGAGACCCTCGTCGAGGCGGGCTACCAGCCCGAGGTCGCGTACTTCGAGTGCCTCCACGAGCTCAAGCTCATCGTCGACCTCATGTACGAGGGCGGGATCGCGAAGCAGCGCTGGAGCGTCTCCGACACCGCCGAGTACGGCGACTACGTCTCCGGGCCCCGCGTCGTCGACGCGCGCGTGAAGGAGAACATGAAGGCCGTCCTCACGGACATCCAGGACGGCACCTTCGCCAAGCGCTTCATCGCCGACCAGGACGCCGGCAAGCCGGAGTTCACGCGCCTGCGCGAGCAGGGCGAGCAGCACCCCATCGAGGAGACCGGGCGCAAGCTGCGCGGCCTCATGAGCTGGGTCACGAGCGACGACGACTACACCGAGGGCTCCGCGGGGCGCTGACTCTCTCCCCTCGACGACGGCGCCCGTCCTGCTCCGGCAGGGCGGGCGCCGTCGTCCGTCCGGGAAGGCGTGCGACCCCGGCCGTCGGGCGCCGTCCCGGGCGGTGCCGGCGGCGGGGGAGACTGGCGCCATGCAGACCGACGGCAGCCGTGACAGCGAGATCGTCCGCTTCTGGGAGCTGGCCCGGGGCCGCGCCGGCCTCGGCCGCCTGTCCGTGGTGACGGGCGCGGGCGCCGCGACGGTCGTCCCGCCGCCCGCCTGGTCCTTCGGGGACAAGCCCGAGCAGGCCGACGAGCTGCTCGAGCTCGTGCTGACCGGGGTGAAGACGGCGACGGCCAGCGCGCACTGGGAGTACGAGGCCGAGGGCGAGGAGCTGCCCCGCCCCGGCGACCTGTCGATCGTCCTCGACGGCGCCGGGCACCCCCGGGCGCTCGTCCGGACGACGTCCGTCGAGGTCGTGCCCTTCCGCGAGGTCACCGCGGAGCACGCGTACGCCGAGGGCGAGGGCGACCGCTCGCTCGAGCACTGGCGCGCCGTCCACGAGGGCTTCTTCGGCGCCGGGCTCGCGCTCGTCGGGGAGCAGTTCCGCGCCGACATGCCCGTCGTCTGCGAGGGGCTGCAGCTCGTGCACCCGCGGCCGCGCGAGGTGCGCGAACGGCAGCCCGTGCCCGTCGACGCCTGACCGGCCACGCTCCCGGACGACGACGCCCGCCCCGGCAGCAGCCGGGGCGGGCGTCGTCGTCAGCGGGGGGAGCGGTGTCAGTACTTGCGCTCCATCGGCTGGTAGCGGGTCTGGACGACCGGCTTGTAGTCGAGGCGGACCGCGTCGCTGCCGTCCTCGTCCACGGCCCGGTAGGCCATCGTGTGGCGCATGAAGTTGACGTCGTCGCGCGCCGTGTAGTCCTCGCGGAAGTGACCGCCGCGCGACTCCTGGCGGGCCAGGGCGCCGACGACGATGACCTCGGACAGCTCGAGGAGGAAGCCGAGCTCGACGGCCTCGAGGAGGTCCGTGTTGAAGCGCTTCCCCTTGTCCTGCACGACGACCCGCTGGTAGCGCTCGCGCAGGCCGGCGAGGTCGGTGAGGCACTGCTTGAGGCTCGCCTCGGTGCGGAAGACCTGGGCGTTGGCGTCCATCGTCTCCTGCATGGCCTGGCGCAGGGTCGAGACCCGCTCGCCCGCCTCGCGGCCACGGATGTCCTCGATCATCGCGACGACGCCGCGCTCGGGGTCGTCCTCCACCTCGAGCAGCTTCGACGTCGGCCGCGCCGCGTACTCCGCCGCCGCGAGGCCGGCGCGCTTGCCGAAGACGTTGATGTCGAGGAGCGAGTTGGTGCCGAGGCGGTTGGAGCCGTGCACGGACACGCAGGCGACCTCGCCCGCGGCGTAGAGGCCGTGGATGACGGTGTCGTTGTCGGCGAGGACCTCGGCCTCGACGTTGGTCGGCACGCCGCCCATGGCGTAGTGCGCCGTCGGGTAGACGGGCACCGGCTCGGTGTACGGCTCGACGCCGAGGTAGGTGCGCGCGAACTCCGTGATGTCCGGCAGCTTCGCGTCGATGTGCGCCGGCTCGAGGTGGGTGAGGTCGAGGAGGACGTAGTCCTTGTCCGGCCCGGCGCCGCGGCCCTCGCGGACCTCGTTGGCCATCGACCGCGCGACGATGTCGCGCGGCGCGAGGTCCTTGATCGTCGGGGCGTAGCGCTCCATGAAGCGCTCGCCCTCGGCGTTGCGGAGGATGCCGCCCTCGCCGCGGGCGGCCTCCGACAGGAGGATGCCCAGGCCGGCGAGGCCCGTCGGGTGGAACTGGAAGAACTCCATGTCCTCCAGGGGGATGCCGCGGCGGTAGGCGATGCCCATGCCGTCGCCCGTGAGCGTGTGGGCGTTCGACGTCGTCTTGTAGACCTTGCCGACGCCGCCGGTGGCGAGGACGACGGCCTTGCCGCGGAAGACGTGGATCTCGCCCGTGGCCAGCTCGTAGGCGACGACGCCGGCGGCGGCCTGCTCGCCCTGCTCGTTCGTGCCCATGAGCAGGTCGAGGACGTAGAACTCGTTGTAGAACTCCACCTCGTGCTTGACGCACTGCTGGTAGAGCGTCTGCAGGATCATGTGGCCGGTGCGGTCGGCCGCGAAGCACGAGCGGCGGACCGCGGACTCGCCGTGGTTGCGGGTGTGGCCGCCGAAGCGCCGCTGGTCGATCTTGCCCTCGGGCGTGCGGTTGAACGGCAGGCCCATCTTCTCGAGGTCGAGGACCGCGTCGATGGCCTCGCGGCACATGACCTCGGCGGCGTCCTGGTCGACGAGGTAGTCGCCGCCCTTGACGGTGTCGAAGGTGTGCCACTCCCAGTTGTCCTCCTCGACGTTGGCGAGGGCGGCGCACATGCCGCCCTGCGCCGCGCCGGTGTGGGAGCGCGTGGGGTAGAGCTTGGTGAGGACGGCGGTGCGCGAGCGCTGGCCGGACTCGATGGCCGCGCGCATGCCCGCGCCGCCGGCGCCGACGATGACGACGTCGAAGATGTGGGTCTGGACCACGGGGGGACCTCCTGGTCGACGGTCGGCGACCGGGGACGGCCGCTCCTGCGGCCAGGGTAGGGCGCCTCGCCGTCGCGGTCGACGATCGTCGGACCGGTGACGAGAGGAATCGCCTATCGGTCGGTCGGGCGGGCGTCTACGGTCGGCCCGTGCAGCTGCAGCAGCTGGCGTGCTTCGTCGCCGTCGTCGACGAGGGCCACTTCACGCGGGCGGCCGCCCGGCTCCACGTGGCGCAGCCCTCGCTGTCCGCGCAGGTGCGGTCGCTCGAGCGAGAGGTGGGCGGCCCGCTGCTGCACCGGCGGCGCGGCGACGTCCGGCCCACCGAGGCGGGCGAGCGGCTGCTGCCCTACGCGCGGCGGATCCTCGCCGACGCCGCGGCCGCGACGGCGGAGATGCAACGGGTGCGCGGCCTCGAGACGGGCGTCCTGCGGGTGGGGGCGACGCCGAGCGCCGGCACCGCGCTCCTGCCGCCCGTCCTGCGGCGCTTCCACGACGCGCACCCGGGCGTCCGGCTCGAGCTGGCGGAGGCGGGCTCGCGCGACCTCGTCGAGCGGCTCGCCGTCGGCGCGCTGGACCTGGCCGTCGTCGTCCTGCCCGTCGCCGCCCACGGCGGGGCCCTGGCGACGACGCCGCTGCTGCGGGACGCGCTGCTCCTCGCGGCGGCGGCCGACGGGCCCGCGCCCGTCGCCGGGCCGAGCGCCGCGGCGGCCGACCTCGGCGACGTCGACCTCGTCCTGCCGGGGGAGGGGTACGACCTGCGGGCCAGCGTCCTCGACGCCTGCGCCGGGGCAGGGGTGTCGCCGCGGGTCGTCGCCGACGGCGGGGAGCTCGACGTCGTCGTCGCCCTCGTGCGCGCCGGGGTGGGGGCCGCGGTGCTGCCGCGCACCGTCGTCGAGGCGGCCGGCGGGGCGCTGCGGTCGACCCCGCTGCGGGGGCCGGGGTGGTCGCGGACCGTCGGGGTCGCGCACCGCAAGGACGTCCCGCTCGGCCGGGCCGCGGCGGAGGTGCGGCGGCTGCTCGTCGAGCAGACCGCGTGATCGGCCTGAGACGCCCCGGCGGCAGTGCCACGGGAGCGTCCGATCACGTCACCGTTGCACCTCGGTCACGGGTCGGTACTCGCCGCGCGCCGGGCGAGGGGCGCCCCTAGCGTCCGAGCACCGGGACCCGACGGGGGGTGCCCGCGCCGCCCACGAGGCGGCCGACGACAGGGGAACGTCCATGAAGATCGTCCGCGCCGCCCTCGCCGCCGTGCTGGGGGCCGTGCTCCTCGCCCCGGCCGCCCTCCCGGCGTCCGCCGCCACGTGCTCGACGCCGTGGGGGTCCGGAGCCAAGTCGTCGGTCACCGACCTGGGCGGCAGGGTCACGGACGTCCGCGCCGGCCGGCAGGCCTGCTTCGACCGGCTGGTCGTGGACATCGACGGCAAGCTCGACAGCTACTCCGTGCAGTACGTCGACCAGGTGCGGAAGACCTCGTACGACGTCGTCCCCCTGCGCGGTGGGGCCAAGCTGCAGGTCACCGCCTTCGCCCCCTCGTACGACGCCGCGACCGGACGGGAGACGTACAGCCCGGCCAACGGGCGCGAGCTCGTCAGCACGAGCGGCTACCGGACGTTCCGCCAAGTCGCCTTCGTGGAGAGCTGGGAGGGCACGACCGACCTCGGGCTCGGGGTCCGCGCGAAGCTGCCGTTCCGCGCCTACGTCCTCGACGGCCCGGGCACCGGGTCGCGCCTCGTCGTCGACGTCGCCCACTCCTGGTGAGCGACGAGCGCGACGGCGCCCTCCTGCCGCGGCGGGGCGTCCTGCGCGCGGGCGGGGCGGGCGCCGTCGCGCTCGTCGGGGCGCTGCTGCTCGCCGGCTGCCCGGCCCCCGCGGACGGGGAGGGCGACGACGACCGCGACGACGAGGGCGGCCAGGGCTTCGGCGGTGACGACCGGGGCGACGACGGCGACCAGGGCGACCAGGGCGACCAGGACGGCGACGGCGACCGGTCCGACGGCGACGGTGACGACGACCAGGGCGACGACGGCGAGGACGACGGCCGCTGACGTCCGCCGAGCACCGCCGACCACGCGCGCGACCCCTCGGGGCCGCGCGCGTCGTCGCGTCAGGCGGGCGGGGCCTGGAGGCCGACGAGGTCGACGACCTCGAACTCGAGCAGGTCGGCGCCCGAGGCGACCGGCCGGGCGCGCTCACCGGAGTGGGCCTTCCTCGCGTCCCCGCTCTCGCTCCACGCGCGGAAGGAGGCGTCGTCGGCCCAGCGCGTGACGACGAAGTAGCGCTCCTCGCCGGCGGTCGGGCGCAGCAGCTCGAAGCCGAGGAAGCCGGGCGTGCCGTCGACGGCGCCGAGACGGGCGGCGAAGCGGCGCTCGAGCTCCGGGCCCGCCCCCTCCGGCACGGAGATGGCGTTGATCTTCACGACAGGGGTGTCAGCCATGCCGCCAGCCTGCCGGGCGCCGACGGCCCCGGCGCGGCCGCCCGGGAGCGTCCTGCTCCGCGGGACGGCCGTCCCAGCCCGCGGACGCGTCGGTACCGTCGGCGGCATGGCGCAGACGGTCAGGCTGGCAGTGGTGGCGGGCGACGGCATCGGTCCCGAGGTGGTGGCCGAGGGCCTCAAGGTGCTCGACGTCGTCGCCCCGAGCGTGGGTCTCGACGTCGCGCCCACGCACTACGACCTCGGCGCCCGCCGCTGGCACGCCACGGGGGAGACGCTGCCGGACAGCGTGCTCGAGGAGGTCCGCGGGCACGACGCGATCCTCCTCGGCGCCGTCGGCGACCCCGGCGTCCCGAGCGGCGTGCTCGAGCGCGGCCTGCTGCTGCGGCTGCGTTTCGCGCTCGACCAGTTCGTCAACCTCCGGCCCAGCCGGCTCCTGCCCGGGGTCGCCTCCCCGCTGGCGGCGCCCGGCGACGTCGACCTCGTCGTCGTCCGCGAGGGCACCGAGGGGCCGTACACGGGCAACGGCGGCGCGCTCCGCGTCGGGACGCCGCACGAGGTCGCCACCGAGGTCAGCGTCAACACCGCCTTCGGCGTCGAGCGGCTCGTGCGGGACGCCTTCGCCCGGGCGCAGGCGCGGCCCCGGAGGAAGCTGACGCTCGTCCACAAGCACAACGTGCTGACGTACGCGGGCGACCTGTGGCGCCGCACGGTCGACGCCGTCGGCGCCGAGCACCCGGACGTCGCCGTCGACTACTGCCACGTCGACGCCGCGATGATCTACCTCGTCACCGAGCCGTCCCGCTTCGACGTCGTCGTCACCGACAACCTCTTCGGCGACATCGTCACCGACCTCGCCGCCGCGATCACGGGCGGCATCGGGCTGGCGGCGTCCGGCAACGTCGACCCGACGCGGCGCTCGCCGAGCATGTTCGAGCCCGTGCACGGCTCGGCGCCCGACATCGCCGGCACCGGGCGTGCCGACCCGACGGCCACGGTGCTGTCGGTCGCGCTCCTGCTCGAGCACCTCGGGCAGGCCGACGCCGCCGAGCGCGTCGTCCGCGCCGTGGGCGACGACCTCCTGCGCCGGGGCGACCTCGGGCCGCGGACGACGTCGCAGGTCGGCGACGCGATCGCGACGTCGCTGGCCTGACCCGGCGCCCGCCGCCGCCCGCGGCGGGGGACCGCGGCGGCGGGGCGGGCACGACTACGGTGCCGCCATGGCGAGCAGCACCGAGACCCCGGGCGCGCCGGCGCCCACCGCGGCCCCCGACGCCCCCGCGACCTCGGCGGCGGGCGTGCCCACCGCCGGGCACCAGCCGGTGGAGCTCGCCTTCGAGATCGGCGCGGGCGTGCCGCGGCTGCCCGAGGCCGACCGCGCGGAGGTCCTCGCCGCCCCGGGCTTCGGGCGTCACTTCACCGACCACATGGCCCGCGCCGTCTGGACGCCCGCCGGGTGGGGCCAGGACGGCGTCGTCGCCCACGCGCCCATCACGCTGAGCCCGGCCGCCGCTGTCCTGCACTACGCGCAGGAGGTCTTCGAGGGGCTCAAGGCCTACCGGCACGACGACGGGTCCGTCTGGGCCTTCCGCCCCGAGGCCAACGCCGCGCGCTTCGCGGCGTCGGCCCGCCGGCTCGCCCTGCCCGTCCTCCCCGAGGACGCCTTCGTCCGCTCCGTCGAGCAGCTCGTCCGCGCCGACGTCGACTGGGTGCCGACCGGCGGCGAGAACAGCCTCTACCTGCGCCCCTTCATGTTCGCCTCGGAGTCCTTCCTCGGCGTCCGGCCGGCGGCCGAGGTCACCTACCTCGTCATCGCCTCGCCCGCCGGGTCCTACTTCGGCGGCGGCGAGATCACGCCCGTGTCGATCTGGCTGTCGCAGGAGTACTCCCGCGCGGCCCCGGGCGGCACGGGCGCCGCGAAGTGCGGCGGCAACTACGCCGCGAGCCTGCGCGCCCAGGCCGAGGCGTCGGAGAACGGCTGCGACCAGGTCGCCTTCCTCGACGCGGTCGAGCACCGCTGGGTCGAGGAGCTCGGCGGCATGAACCTCTTCTTCGTCATGGACGACGGCACGCTCGTCACCCCCGAGCTCAGCGGCACGATCCTCGAGGGGGTCACCCGCTCGTCGGTCCTCCAGATCGCCGCCGACCTCGGCCACCGGGTCGAGGAGCGCCGCGTCGACGTCGCGGAGTGGCGCGAGGGCTGCGAGAGCGGCCGCGTCCGCGAGGTGTTCGCCTGCGGGACCGCCGCCGTCGTCACCCCCGTCGGCGCCCTCGTCGAGCCGGGCCGCCGCTCGGTCGCCGGCGACGGCGGCACGGGCGAGGTCACGGCCGCCGTCCGGCAGCGCCTCACCGACGTCCAGACCGGCCGCGCCGAGGACACCCACGGCTGGCTCCACCGCCTCGTCTGACGGCTGCCTCTGACCCGGACGTCTCGCCCACCGTGCGCTGCGCGCGACGGTGACGTCGACGCCTACGTCACCTTCGGAGGTCCCTCGGACGTGACGTCGACGCCTGCTTCACTCCTGGGAGCGCTGCAGGGGTGCAGTAGTCGTCTCGCCCACGCCCTGGGTGGTGCCGGCGACGGCGCGGTCGAGCAGGGGGAGCAGCCGGTCGCGCAGCGCCTGGCCCCGGACGGCCAGGGCGCGCTGCGTCGCCGCGTACTCCGCCCGTCCCTCCGGCGTCTCGACCCGGACCGGAGTGCGGTCGTACGCCGAGAGGTCGTACGGCGAGGCGCGCATGTCGAGTTCGCGGATGTCGCGGGCGTGGCGGAAGGCGTCGAGCACGAGCGAGGACGGCGCCAGCGGCACGAGGAGGAAGGCCGCCCGATAGAGGTCCATCCCCGCGTGGAGGCAGCCGGGCTGCTCGAGCAGTGGCTGCGTGTCCCGGGTCGGGCGCAGCGGGCTGAGGGCGACGGCGCTGCCCGGGTAGAAGCGGAACGCGTCGACGTGGGTGCAGCGCAGCCACCCCCGTCGGGCGCCCTCCTCGACGACGGCGTCCGTGGCCGCCGCTCCGAGCCGGAGCGGCTGCCCCTCGTGGCGCAGGACCGACGGGTCCGCGCCCGAGCCGTGCACCATCGCCCACTCGTGCAGCCCGAAGCAGCCCAGCTCGGCCGGGCGCTCCCGGGTCGCGGCGACGACGTCGCGCACGTGCCGCAGCCGGTCCGGGCGGGGGACCGCGGCGACCGGGTCGACGACGACGCCGTCGGCGCCGTCGCCGGCCCACGGCACGTAGCCGCGCCACGAGCGCCGCTCCCGCGCCGCGGGTCCGGTGAGGACGACGCCGGCGCCCGGGTGCCAGCGCGCCAGCTGCCCCGGGCGGAAGCGGTAGTAGGTGAAGAGGAAGTCCTCGACGGGGTGGGGCCGGCCCGCCGTGGCGCGCTCGCGGTGACCGGCGGTCAGCATCTCGACGGCCTCGCGGTGGGCCTCCGCGCGGGCCACCCACACGTCCTCGGCCAGCACGTCCACGACGTCGGCCGTGGCGGCGGGGGCGGAGGTCACGTCCCGAGGGTACGGACCGGCCGACGCACGCCGAGACCGACGGACGGCCGGTTCCCGTGCTCGGGGACCAGCCGTCCGTCGGTCTCGGCGCGTCAGCAGGAGGGCGTCAGCAGCAGCGCGCCCCCGGCCGCGCGTCGGCCGCGGCGTGCCGGGCGCGCCAGTACTCCCGCTCGGTCGGCACGGGGGCGTCGGCGTGGTCGCGCCGCAGGTGCGCGCAGTAGCGGGCGTACGCGGTGTCGCCCATGAGCGAGGTCACGTACCACCGGACGCCCGCGGCACCGCGGCGCACGGCGTCGGCGCCGCGCAGGGCCAGGGCGGTCACCCGTGGCCGCCGCGGTGGGTCAGCGCCTCGACCAGCTCGGGGTGGTCGGCGAGGACCTTCTTCTCCGCCGCGGTCGGGACGAAGGACGCCGGCGCGAAGGTCCGCGACAGCACCGCGGGCTCCTCGGTCGAGGGCGCCCCGCCCGCCCGCACGGACCGGACGCACGCGAGCACCGCGGTGACGACCACCACGACGACGACGAGCGCGAAGAAGATCGACAGCGTCCCCTGGATCGCCGTGTTGCGGATGACCGCGTCCATCGCCTCCGGGGTGGCCGCCGTGCCGAAGCTCGTCTCGCCGGCGTCGCGGGCCTCGCGGAACGCCCGGTTGTTGGCCCAGTAGCCCAGCGCCGGCACGTCGCTGAAGATCTTCTGCCACGACGCCGTCAGGGTCACCGCGAGGTCCCACGCCAGCGGCAGGCCGGGGATCCACGCCCACCGGTACAAGCCCTTGCCGACGACGACGACGAGCACCACCGACAGCGCGATGGCCGCCAGGAGCTGGTTGGCGATGCCGAAGAGCGGGAAGAGGGTGTTGATGCCGCCGAGGGGGTCGGTGACGCCCATCGTGAGGATCGAGCCCCAGCCGAGGCAGACGAGCGCCGAGCACAGCCAGGCGCCGGGGCGCCACGACGGGTCCTTGAGCCGGCGGGCCGGCCCGGGGATGTTGCCGAGGGTGTCCGAGAGCATGAACCGGGCGACGCGGGTGCCGGCGTCGACCGTCGTGAGGATGAAGAGCGCCTCGAACATGATCGCGAAGTGGTACCAGAACGCCTTGAGCGCGGCCCCGCCGAAGACCGTGGAGAGGACCTCGGCCATGCCGAAGGCGAGCGTGGGGGCGCCGCCCGTGCGGCTGATGATCGACTCCTCGCCGATGCCGGCGGCCGCAGCGCTGATCTCCTCGGGCGTGATGTCCGTCCCCCCGAGGCCCAGCCCGTTGACGTAGGCCGCGGCGGTCTCCGGCTCGCCGCCCGTCAGCGCCGTCGGGGCGTTGAGGACGAAGTAGAGGTGCTGGTCGATGACGACCGCGGTGACGAGCGCCATGATCGCGACGAAGGATTCCGTGAGCATGCCGCCGTAGCCGATGAGCTTGGTCTGCTTCTCCTTCTCCACGAGCTTCGGCGTCGTCCCGCTGGAGATGAGCGCGTGGAAGCCCGAGAGCGCGCCGCAGGCGATGGTGACGAAGAGGAAGGGGAACAGCGAGCCCGCGAAGGCCGGGCCGTTCCCCTCGACCGCGAAGGACGACACCGCGGGCGCCTGGACCTCCGGCCGCACGACGAGGACGCCGATCGCCAGCAGCAGGATCGTGCCGACCTTCATGAACGTCGAGAGGTAGTCGCGCGGCGCGAGCAGCAGCCACACCGGCAGCACCGACGCGGCGAAGCCGTAGGCGACGAGCAGGAGGGCGAGCGTCACCGGCTCGAGCGTGAAGGTCTCGGCGCCCCACGCCGTCTCGGCGACCCAGCCGCCGCTGATGATCGCCAGCAGCAGGAGCACGAAGCCGATGACGGAGACCTCGGTCACCCGTCCCGGTCGCAGGTAGCGCAGGTAGACGCCCATGAGCAGGGCGATGGGGATGGTCATCGCGATGGAGAAGACGCCCCACGGGCTCTCGGCGAGGGCGTTGACGACGACGAGGCCGAGGACGGCCACGATGATGATCATGATGGCCATGACGCCGACGAGGGCGGCGATCCCGCCGACGCGCCCCAGCTCGTCGCGGGCCATCTGCCCGAGGCTGCGCCCGCCGCGGCGCAGGGAGATGACGAGCACGAGGTAGTCCTGCACGGCGCCCGCGAGGACGACGCCGATGATGATCCACATCGTCCCGGGCAGGTAGCCCATCTGCGCCGCGAGCACCGGCCCGACGAGCGGGCCGGCGCCGGCGATGGCGGCGAAGTGGTGGCCGAAGAGCACCCGCCGGTCGGTCGGCAGGAAGTCCGACCCGTTCTCCTTCACCTCCGCCGGGGTGGCCCGCTCGTCCCGCGGCCGCACGACCTTGTACTCGATGAGGCGGGCGTAGAAGCGGTAGGCGATGACGTACGTGCAGACCGCCGCGACGACGAACCACACGGCGTTGACGCTCTCGCCGCGGACGACGGCGACCATCGCCCACCCGACCGCGCCGAGGAGCGCGACGACGAGCCAGAAGGCGCGCTTCGCCGGCGTGGGCCGCGGGTGCTCGCGGACGGCGACGGGCGGTCCGCCGCCGGCGGGGCGGACCACCTCGGCGCGGGTGCCGTCGTCGAGCTCCAGCGGCTCGACGACGACGTCGAGCGCCGCGTCGGGGTCGGGCGGGCGGGCGGCGTCGCGGACGGGTGCGCTCACACGGGGCTCCAGGTGGCTCAGGGCTTCTCGGGGGCTTCTCGAGGGCTTCTCGAGGACGTCTCGGGCGTGCGGCGGTGCACGCGCTGCTCGGTGCACCAGCGGGGTGGCCGGGGCGCCGTCGCCCCGGGTCCGGCGACCGTAGCGGCGCCCGTGGCTACCCTCGCGGACGTGCGTATCGCGAGATTCACGAGGGACGACGACATCAGCTACGGCCTCGTGGAGGGCGGGCCGGGGGAGGAGCGCCTGCACGTGGTCGCGGGCGACCCCCTCTACGCGCCGCTGCGCCCGACCGGCGCCGTCGTCGGCCTCGACGAGGTCCGCCTGCTCGCACCCGTCATCCCCCGCAGCAAGGTCGTCGGCATCGGCCGCAACTACCGCGACCACGCGGCGGAGATGGGCAACGACGTCCCGACGAAGCCGCTCATGTTCCTCGTGCCGAACACCGCCGTCGTCGGCCCCGACGACCCGGTGGTGCTGCCGGACTTCTCCGAGGACGTCCACTACGAGGGCGAGCTCGCCGTCGTCATCGGCCGGATCTGCAAGGACGTGCCGCGCGAGCGCGCCGCCGAGGTCGTCTACGGCTACACGTGCGCCAACGACGTCACCGCCCGGGACGCGCAGAAGGGCGACGGCCAGTGGGCCCGCGCCAAGGGCTTCGACTCCTCCTGCCCGCTCGGGCCGTGGATCACCACCGAGCTCGACGTCGACGACCTCGCCCTGCGGACGCGCCTCGACGGGCGGACCGTCCAGGACGGCCGGACCTCCGACATGGTCTTCGACGTCCCCGACCTCGTGGCCGCCGTCTCGGCCGCCTTCACGCTGCTGCCGGGGGACGTCATCCTCACCGGCACGCCCGCCGGCGTCGGTCCCGTCACCGCGGGCCAGCGCGTCGAGGTCGACATCGAGGGCATCGGCGTCCTCTCCAACCCGGTGGTGCAGCGATGAGCGACGTGACCGGTCCGACCGCGACGACGCCGGCGGGCACGACCCGCACGGCCACGGCCACCGGCCTGGCCGAGGCGACCGGGGCGGACGTCCGCGTCCGCTTCTGCCCCTCGCCCACGGGGACGCCGCACGTCGGCGTCATGCGCGCGGCCCTCTTCAACTGGGCGTACGCCCGTCACACGGGCGGCACCTTCGTCTTCCGCGTGGAGGACACCGACGCCGCCCGCGACAGCCAGGAGTCGATGGACGCGCTCGTCGACGCCCTGTCCTGGCTGGGCCTCGACCACGACGAGGGCCCGGGCGTCGGGGGCCCCCACGCGCCGTACCGCCAGAGCGAGCGGCGCCCGCTCTACGACGAGGTCGCGCGCCGCCTCCTCGCGGAGGGCTACGCCTACGAGTCGTGGTCCACGCCGGAGGAGGTCACCGAGCGGCACCGCGCCGCCGGGCGCGACCCCCAGCTCGGCTACGACGGCTTCGACCGCGACCTCACGCCCGCGCAGGTCCAGGCCTTCCGCGACCAGGGCCGCGAGCCCGTGCTGCGGGTGCGGATGCCCGACGAGGACGTCGTCGTCGACGACCTCGTGCGCGGCCAGGTCGTCTTCCCGGCCGGCTCGGTGCCCGACTTCGTCGTCGTCCGCGCGAACGGCCAGCCCCTGTACACGCTGGTCAACCCCTTCGACGACGCCGTCATGGGCATCACGCACGTGCTGCGCGGCGAGGACCTCCTGTCCTCGACCCCGCGGCAGGTCGTCCTGCACCGCGCGCTCGTGGAGATGGGCTACTCGCAGCGGGTCCCGCAGTTCGGCCACCTCCCGCTCGTGCTGGGGGAGGGCAACCGCAAGCTCTCCAAGCGCGACCCCGAGTCCGACCTCTTCCTCCACCGCGAGCGCGGGCTCCTGCCGGAGGGGATGGTCAACTACCTGGCCCTCCTCGGCTGGTCGATCGCGGCCGACCGCGACGTCTTCACGCGCGAGGAGATGGTGGCGGCCTTCGACGTCCGGGACATCGGCGCCAACCCGGCCCGGTGGGACCAGAAGAAGGCCGAGGCCATCAACGGCGACCACGTGCGGATGCTGCCGCCCGAGGTGCTCCTCGAGCGGCTGCTGCCCTACCTGCGCGCCGGCGGCGTCCTCGAGGGCGAGCCGACCGGGGATCAGCGCCGGGTGCTCGCGGCGGCCGTGCCGCTCGTCCAGACGCGGATGGCCGTGCTCTCCGAGGGGCCGGGCATGCTCGGCTTCCTCCTCGTCGGCGACGACGCCCTCGTCGTCGAGGACGACGCCGTCGCCTCCCTGCGGCCCGAGGCGGCCGAGGTGCTCGACGTCTCGGCGGCGGCCCTCGTCGACCTCGGCACGTGGGACGCCGCGGCCCTCGAGGCCACGCTGCGCGCCGCCGTCGTCGACGGCCTCGGCGTGAAGCCCAAGTTCGCCTTCGGCCCGCTGCGGGTCGCGGTGACGGGGCGGCGGGTCTCGCCGCCGCTCTTCGAGTCGATGGAGCTGCTGGGCCGGGCGAGCACGCTGCACCGCCTCGCCGCGCTGCGGCAGCGCCTGTCCTGACGCCGTCCCCGGGGCACCCGTGCGGGTGCCCCGGGGGTCTGGACCGCGGGCGCCCGACGGTGCTCCACTGCTGCCGCCACGTCGACGACGACAGGGGGCCGCGTTGAGCACGCAGGGGACGACGGACGGACCGGGCACGCCGGTGCCGAGGACCTACCCGCAGGGCGTGCCCTGCTGGGTCGACCTCGAGGTCGACGACGTCGGCGCCGCCGCCGACTTCTACGCCGGTCTCCTCGGGTGGGAGCTGGCCGACGCCGTCCCGCCCGGGGTGCCCGGGAGCTACCTCGTCGCCACCGTCGGCGGCCTGGACGTCGCCGCGATCGGCACGCCCGACCCGGACGCCCCGCCGCTGCCGCCCGCGTGGTCGACCTACGTCGCCGTCGACGACGCCGACGCGGCGGCCGACGCCGTCCGTGCCGCGGGCGGCCGGGTCCTGCACGGGCCGACCGACGTGGGCCCCGGCGGCGCCGCCGGCCGTGCCGTCCTGTGCCGGGACCCGCAGGGCCTCGACCTCCGCCTCTGGCAGGCCGGGCGGCGGCTCGGCGCCCAGCACGTCAACGTGCCCGGCGGGTGGGGGTTCAGCCACCTGCGCGCCGGCGACGACGACGCGGTCGCGGCGGCGCTCGCCTTCTACGTGCCGCTGCTCGGGTGGCGCGTCCGGGAGCTGTGGCCGGGCAGCCCGCCGTGGATCACGCTGCCCGGCTACGGCGACCACCTCGCCGCCACGAGCGAGCCCCGGATCCACGAGGAGCAGTCCTTCGCCCCGGAGGGCTTCGCCGACGTCGTCGCCGCGGTCCAGCCGGTGCCGCCGGGGGACCGGCCGCGCTGGGAGGTCTCCTTCGGCGTCGCGGACCGGGACGCCGCCGCGGCCCGGGTGGAGGAGCTGGGCGGGGAGGTGCTGCGGGCGGCCGACGACGGGTGGACCCGCAGCGTGGAGGTCCGCGACCCGGTGGGCGCCGACGTCACGCTCACCCAGTTCACGCCCCCGGACGGCGCCTGACCGGCCGCGGGGTCGGGCCCGTGCCGTTCCTCCGA
Organism: Pseudokineococcus lusitanus; assembly: GCF_003751265.1. NCBI lineage: Bacteria > Bacillati > Actinomycetota > Actinomycetes > Kineosporiales > Kineosporiaceae > Pseudokineococcus > Pseudokineococcus lusitanus. The sequence continues at coordinate 213,381 of NZ_RJKN01000003.1, read as the reverse complement.
CCGGGCCGGCGCCCGGGGATTTGAGGTCCGCCCCGGCCAGCGGGTACTGTCCCTCCTCGGGAACAGCGCAGGCCAGCGGCCGGCGAAGTACCCCGGTGGGGTATGGTGTAATTGGCAGCACGACTGGTTCTGGTCCAGTTAGTCTAGGTTCGAGTCCTGGTACCCCAGCGCTAGACCCGGTCCGCACCCGTGCGGGCCACGCACCACCAGCACCACGAGCACCACCGCAGTGTCACGGCCCCGTTGTGTAGCGGCCTAGCACGCCGCCCTCTCAAGGCGGTAGCGCCGGTTCGAATCCGGTCGGGGCTACAGCAGAAGGCCCGGTCCTCCTCGGAGGACCGGGCCTTCTTCGCGTCCGGGGGCGCTCGCCCCCCTCTGCTCCGCGATGGGTGGCCGTGCCGCGTCGGCCGAGCCCTCGTGGACCGCGACGTGCGGCCGTGTCGTCCCACGGGTGCCCTCGCAGGTCGCGACGTGCGGCCCCGACGTGTCGACGCCGCCCCGCCGGCGGGGCGGGGCGGCGTCGGCGGGGGGCGTCAGGACGCGTCGGTGCGCTTGAGGGCCTCGGAGAGCCGGTTGGCGGTCGAGACCACCGCGGCCGCGTGCAGACGGCCGGGCTGGCGGGACAGGCGCTGCAGGGGGCCGGAGATCGACACGGCGGCGACGACGCGCCCCGCCGGCCCGCGGACGGGCGCCGAGACCGAGGCGACGCCCTGCTCGCGCTCGCCGACGCTCTGGGCCCACCCGCGGCGGCGGACGCCGGACAGCACCGTCGCCGTGAAGCGGGCGCCCTGGAGGCCGCGGTGCAGGCGGTCGGGCTCCTCCCAGGCGAGGAGGACCTGGGCGGCCGAGCCGGCGAGCATCGACAGGGACGCGCCGACCGGCACGGAGTCGCGCAGGCCCATGGGGAGCTCGGCGGCGGCCACGCACACGCGGGCGTCGCCCTGGCGGCGGAAGAGGGAGGCGCTCTCGCCCGTGTGGTCGCGCAGGGCCAGGAGCGCGGGCCCGGCGGCGGCCAGCAGGCGGTCCTCGCCGGCCGCCGTCGCGAGCTCCGGGAGGCGCGGGCCCAGGACGAAGCGGCCCTGCATGTCGCGGCCGACGAGGCGGTGGTGCTCGAGCGCCACCGCGAGGCGGTGGGCCGTGGGTCGTGCCAGTCCCGTGGCGGCCACGAGCTGGGCGAGGCTGGCGGGGCCCGCCTCGAGCGCGGCGAGCACGGCGGCGGCCTTGTCGAGCACGCCGACTCCGCTAGACTTGTCCATAGGTCGATATTGCCATCTCTCACTGTGAGACGGCAAGTGCCCGCCCCCGACCCGGGGGCGAGCCCGCGGCGACGCCGCTCGACGCTGGTGCCGGGCCCGCACGGGCCCGGTGACGCGAGCACCCACGCGGTGCGGAGACCGGGAGGACGAGATGGGCCGGACGCTGGCCGAGAAGGTCTGGGACGAGCACGTGGTGCGCCGCGGCGGCGAGGGCGAGCCGGACCTCCTCTACATCGACCTCCACCTCCTCCACGAGGTGACCTCGCCGCAGGCCTTCGAGGGCCTCCGGCTCGAGGGCCGCACCGTGCGCCGGCGCGACCTCACCATCGCCACCGAGGACCACAACACGCCGACGCTGGCCATCGACCGGCCCATCGCGGACCTCACGAGCCGTACGCAGATCGAGACGCTGCGCCGCAACTGCGCCGAGTTCGGCGTCCGGCTGCACCCGCTGGGCGACGCCGAGCAGGGCATCGTCCACGTCGTCGGCCCGCAGCTGGGGCTCACCCAGCCGGGCATGACGGTCGTCTGCGGCGACTCCCACACCTCGACGCACGGCGCGTTCGGGGCGCTGGCGATGGGCATCGGCACGAGCGAGGTCGAGCACGTCCTCGCCACGCAGACCCTGCCGCTGCAGCGGCCGCGCACCATGGCCATCACCGTCGACGGCGTCCTGCCGGAGGGCTCCACCGCCAAGGACGTCATCCTCGCGGTCATCGCGAAGATCGGGACGGGCGGCGGCCAGGGCCACGTCCTGGAGTACCGCGGCGAGGCCATCCGCGCGCTGTCCATGGAGGCGCGGATGACCATCTGCAACATGTCGATCGAGGCCGGTGCCCGCGCCGGGATGATCGCGCCCGACGAGACGACCTTCGCCTACGTGCAGGGCCGCGACCACGCTCCGACGGGCGCGGACTGGGACGCCGCCGTCGCCCACTGGCGGACGCTGCGCACCGACGACGACGCCGAGTTCGACGCCGAGGTCGTCCTCGACGCGGCCGACGTCGAGCCCTTCGTCACGTGGGGCACCAACCCCGGTCAGGGCCTGCCGCTGTCCGGCTCCGTGCCCGACCCCGAGGCCATGGCCGACGCGGACGCCGCGGCCGCCGCCCGGCGCGCTCTCGCGTACATGGACCTCGAGCCGGGGACGCCGCTGCGCGACGTCGCCGTCGACGCCGTCTTCATCGGCTCCTGCACCAACGGCCGGATCGAGGACCTGCGTGCCGCGGCCGAGGTGCTGCGCGGACGCCGCAAGGCCGAGGGCGTGCGCGTCCTCGTCGTGCCGGGCTCGGCCCGGGTGCGGCTGCAGGCCGAGGCCGAGGGGCTCGGGCAGGTCTTCACCGACTTCGGTGCCGAGTGGCGCTTCGCGGGGTGCTCGATGTGCCTGGGCATGAACCCCGACCAGCTGGCGCCGGGGGAGCGGGCGGCGTCGACGTCGAACCGCAACTTCGAGGGCCGGCAGGGCAAGGGGGCGCGCACGCACCTCGTCTCGCCCGTCGTGGCCGCCGCGACGGCCGTGCGGGGGACGCTCTCCTCGCCCGCCGACCTCGTCGGCGCGGACGCCCCGCAGCCCCTCGTGCCGGCCTGACGGCCGCCCGCCCGCACCGACCCGAGAGCACCGGCCAGGAGGCCACCGTGGACCCCGTCACCCGTCACACCGGCGTGGGCGTGCCGCTGCGCCGCAGCGACGTCGACACCGACCAGATCATCCCCGCCGTCTACCTCAAGCGCGTGACCCGCACGGGCTTCGAGGACGGCCTGTTCTCCGCCTGGCGGCAGGACCCGTCCTTCGTCCTCAACCAGCCGGCGTACGGCGGCGGCAGCGTCCTCGTGGCGGGCCCCGACTTCGGGACCGGCTCGTCGCGCGAGCACGCCGTCTGGGCGCTCAAGGACTACGGCTTCCGCGCCGTCCTGTCCTCCCGCTTCGCCGACATCTTCCGCGGGAACGCCGGCAAGCAGGGCCTCGTCGCCGGGCAGCTCGCCCAGGAGGACGTGGAGCTGCTGTGGAAGGCGCTGGAGGCGCGCCCCGGCACCGAGGTGACCGTGGACCTCGAGGAGCGCGTCGTCCTCTGCGACGACCTCGTGGCGCCCCTGCAGATCGACGACTACACCCGCTGGCGCCTGCTCGAGGGGCTCGACGACGTCGGCCTCACGCTGCGCGACGTCGACGCCGTCTCCGCCTTCGAGGAGCAGCGGCACCCCTGGCTGCCGCGGACGCTCGCCGAGCGCTGACCGGCCCGCCCCGGGACGCCGTCCGGCGCACGACGTGCCGCCGGACGGCGTCCTCGCGCTCACGCAGGGCGAGCGCGCGCACGACGTGTGACCGCGTGGCACCGCTCTCACGGCGGCGGCCGGGTGCTCGCGCCGGGAAGGTCTGGCGCGCAGGCGCGCTGGGCCCTACGGTCACGCGGCAGACGCCCCGAGCCCGACGGTCGGGCCCGCCCGGCGCCCACCGGAGGCCAGGATGAACAAGGGCGAGCTCGTGGACCTGCTCGAGCAGCGGCTGGGGAGCCGCCGCGCGGCGAGCGACGCGATGGAGTCGGTGCTCGACGCCGTCGTCCGCGCCGTCGCGCGCGGCGAGCGGGTCGCCATCAGCGGCTTCGGCACCTTCGAGCGGGCGGACCGCGCCCCGCGGACCGGCCGCAACCCCCGCACCGGCGAGACGGTGCCGATCGCCGGCACCTCCGTCCCGCGCTTCAAGCCGGGCACCGCCTTCCGCGCCTTCGTGGCCGAGCCCGGCTCCCTGCCCGAGCCCGGGCAGCAGGACCCCTCCGCCGGCGGCGCGCTCCGGGCGGCGACGACCCGGCGCGGCGGCGTCGAGCTGTCCGACCGCCCGGCGGCCCCGTCGCGGACGACCGCGGCCGTGGCCGACGGGACGGAGGAGGCCGGCTCGGCGCCGGCGGCCGTCGGGGCCGTGGGGGACGCCCCGCCGCCCGCGGAGGACGAGAAGCCCGCGAAGGGGTCGAAGGCCAAGAAGAAGGACGCCGAGCCGGCCAAGAAGCCCAAGGCCGCCAAGGAGACGAAGGACGCCAAGGACGGCAAGAAGGCCAAGGGCAAGAAGAAGTAGCAGCGCCGTCGACGGGGCGGGCCGCGGGCCCGTCCCGTCGGCCGCGCCCCGGGCGGCGCCCCGCGCGGCGGTCCGGGGCACGGCCCCGGCGGGGGCATCATGGTCCGCCGGAGCGGTGCCGACCGGCGCCGCGGCGAGGAGGTCCCGGTGCCCATGGGCGACGTGCTCACCGTGCAGGGCGGACGACCGGTGGACGGCCGTGTGGCCGTCCGGGGGGCGAAGAACTTCGTCTCCAAGGCGATGGTGGCGGCGCTGCTGGGGGAGACCCCGAGCGTGCTGCGCAACGTCCCGGAGATCCGCGACGTCTCGGTCGTGACCGGCCTGCTGGGCCTGCACGGGGTCGACGTCTCGCGGCCCGCGGACGGCGTGGTCGTCATGGACCCGACCGACGTCGAGTCGGCGCACGTGGCCGACATCGACGCGCACGCCGGCGCCAGCCGCATCCCGATCCTCTTCTGCGGGCCGCTCGTGCACCGCCTCGGCGAGGCCTTCATCCCCGACCTCGGCGGCTGCCGGATCGGCGACCGGCCCATCAACTACCACCTCGACGTCCTGCGGCAGTTCGGCGCCGTCGTCGACAAGCGCGAGGGCGGCATCCGCATCAGCGCGCCCGACGGCCTGCGCGGCACGCGGATCGAGCTGCCCTACCCGAGCGTCGGCGCGACGGAGCAGGTCCTGCTCACCGCCGTCCGCGCCGAGGGCTTCACCGAGCTGCACGGCGCGGCCACCGAGCCGGAGATCCTCGACCTCGTCGCCGTCCTGCAGAAGATGGGCGCCATCATCGGCGTCGACACCGACCGGACCATCCGCGTCGAGGGCGTCGAGCGTCTCCGCGGGTACGACCACCGCGCGCTGACCGACCGCATCGAGACGGCCTCGTGGGCCTGCGCCGCCCTCGCGACCCGGGGCCAGGTCTTCGTCGAGGGCGCCACGCAGCCCGAGATGATGACCTTCCTCAACGTCTTCCGGAAGGTCGGCGGCGAGTTCGAGGTCACCGACGAGGGCATCCGCTTCTGGAGCCCGGGCGGCCCGCTGCGCGCCATCGCGCTCGAGACGGACGTCCACCCCGGCTTCATGACCGACTGGCAGCAGCCCCTCGTCGTGGCGCTGACGCAGGCCGACGGTCTGTCGATCGTCCACGAGACGGTGTACGAGAACCGCTTCGGCTTCACCGAGGCCCTCGGCGGCATGGGCGCGCGCATCCAGGTGTACCGCGAGTGCCTCGGGTCGACGCCGTGCCGCTTCGGCGGCGCGCACTTCCGCCACTCCGCGGCCATCTCGGGCCCGACGCCGCTGCACGGCGCCGACATCGTCGTCCCCGACCTGCGGGGCGGCTTCAGCTACCTCGTCGCGGCCCTGGCGGCCACGGGGGTCTCCCGGGTGAGGGGCATCGAGCTCATCGACCGCGGCTACGAGCGCTTCGCCGAGAAGCTCGAGGCGCTCGGGGCCGACGCCGACTGGTCCACCGGCGCGCGCGCCGACCGGTCCCAGCCGGTCCCCGCCTGAGGTGGCGGCCCCCTCCGCCGCCCTCCTGCCCGTCCGTCGCCGCCCGGCCGTCGCCGGGCGGCCCTCAGGACGCCCGGCCGCGCAGGCCGACGTCGTGCGCGGCGCCGTCCAGCGCGGCCGCCGTGCGGCGGCCCACGCCGAGCACCCGGGCCGCGCGGAGGTCGTCGGCGACGTCGACGTCGCGGCGCAGCCGGGGGACGTCGAGCGCGAGACGGCGGGCGCCCGCGCGCTCGTGGCGCGCCGCGGACCCGGTGCCGTAGGCCACCGGCACGTCGGCGGCCCGGCGGGCGGCCTGCAGGCAGGTGCCCGTCCCGGCGGCGTCCGGCACGAGCACGGCCGCGGCGCCGTCGTCGAGGGCGTCCGCGGCGGCACGCAGCGCGACGGCGAGGTCCTCCGGCCGCAGGGCCGGCAGGTCCGCGAGCAGCACGGCGACGCCCGTGGTGGCGTCCTCCCCGTCCGCGGCCAGAGCGGCTGCCGCGCAGAGGCCGTCGGCGACGGCGGCGTCGAGGGCCCGACGGCCCGGTGGCACGGGGCCCGGGCGGACGACCCGTGCGCCGAGGTCGCGGGCGGCACGGGCCGCGGCGTCGTCGTCGGTGACGACGAGCGTCCCGGCGACGCCGGGCGTGCGCGTCACGGCCTCGAGGCAGTCGACGGCCATCGCCAGCGCGAGCGCCCGGCGGGCGACGGGCTCCCCGCCCAGGCGGCTCTTGGCGTCCGCCCCGCCCTTGACGGGCAGGACGACGTGCCAGCGGCGGGGCGCGTCGTCGCCGGGCCGGCCGGGGGTGCGGTGCGGGGGCACGTGCCGATGCTGCCAGCCGCGGGGCGCCGGACGCCCCGCGCGGACGACCGGGGGGTGCGGCGGTGAGCCGCCGCGTCGCCGTGCTGGGCACGGGCAGCTGGGGCACCGCCTTCGCGCTCGTCCTCGCCGACGCGGGTGCCGACGTCGTCATGTGGGGGCGCCGGCCGGAGCTCTGCGCGGCCATCTCGGCCGGGCAGGGCAACCCCGTGTACCTGCCGGGCCTGCCGCTCCCGCCCGCCGTCACGGCGACGACCGACCCCCGCGAGGCGCTGGCCGGTGCCGACCTCGTCGTCCTGGGGCTGCCGTCGTCGTCGATGCGCTCGGTGCTCGGCGACCTCGCGGGCGACCTGCCCGCCGGCGCCCCGCTCGTCAGCCTCGCGAAGGGGCTCGAGCGGGGGACACGGCTGCGGATGTCCCAGGTCGTCGTCGCGGCGACGCGAGCGGCGCCCGGGCGCGTCGCCGTGCTGTCGGGACCCAACCTCGCGCGGGAGGTCGCCGAGCGGCAGCCCACCGCCAGCGTCGTGGCCGCCCCCGACGACGCGGTCGCCGAGGAGGTCGCCCACGCGTGCGCCACCGCGGCCTTCCGGCCCTACACCCACCACGACGTGCTGGGCGTCGAGCTGGGCGGGGTCGTCAAGAACGTCGTCGGCCTCGCCGTCGGCATGGCGGAGGGCCTCGGCTACGGGGACAACGCCAAGGCCTCGATCATCACGCGCGGCCTGGCGCAGACGTCACGGCTGGCCGTGGCGCTCGGCGCCGAGCCGGCGACCCTCGCCGGGCTGGCGGGGATGGGCGACCTCGTCGCCACGTGCGCCTCGCCGCTGTCGCGCAACCACCAGACCGGCGTCCAGCTCGGCCGCGGCCTGGACGTCGAGGCGGCGGCCGCCGTCGTCCGCCAGACCGCCGAGGGGGTCCGCTCCGCGCCGGAGGTGCTCGCGCTCGCCCACGGCGTCGGCGTCGAGATGCCCATCGTCGAGCAGGTCGTCGCCGTCGTCCGCGGCGAGGTCTCGGCCCGCGAGGCGGGGCGCGCGCTGCTGGCCCGCGACCGCAAGCACGAGGCAGGCTGAGCCCTCCGGGACCGACGAGGGGCGGGGAGCCGTGCGACGACGTGCCGAGGAGCGGCTCGAGGTCGTGCTGCCCGCGCTCGAGGAGCTGGCGCGGGCGCCGCGGGCGGGCGAGGTCCTCGACGCCGTCCGCCTGACGGGCCTCGACCTCGCCGGGGCCGACCTGCCCGACCTGCGGCTGCTCGAGGTCGAGCTCTCCGGGTGCCGCCTCGACGGCGCCCGCCTGCCCGGCGCCCGGCTGTCGTCGGTGCGGCTCGTCGACCTCGCGGCGCGGGCCCTGGACGCCGGCGGGTCCTCGTGGCGCGAGGTCGTCGTCGAGGGAGGCCGCCTCGGCGTCCTCGGCCTGGCCGGGGCGACGCTGCAGCGGGTCCGGGCGAGCGGGGCGCGCCTGCACCACGTCGACGCCCGCGGCGCCCGGCTGCACGACGTGCTCCTCGAGGACTGCACCGTCGGCGAGCTCGACCTGACGGACGCCGAGGGCGCGCACGTCGTGCTGCGCCGGTGCCGCGTGGAGCGGCTGGTCCTGCGCGGGACGGACCTCGCCCCGCCGGACGGGCTCGACGTCACGGGGGCCGACGTCGCCGTCCTCGACGCCCTCGACGACCGTCGCGCGCCGCTGCGGGGCCTCGTGCTCTCCGCCGCGCAGGCGACCGACCTCGCCGAGGTCCTGGCCCGGCACCTCGGGGCGCGCGTCGTCGACCCGGCGCCCCGGGAGGGCTCAGGCGCCGGCTGAGCCGGCCGCGGCCAGGGCCTGCTCGAGGTCCTCGAGGAGGTCGTCCGCGTCCTCGAGCCCCACCGACAGGCGCAGCAGGCCCGGCGGCGTCGTCGCGGGCTCGTTGGCGTGGCGGCGCCGACGCTCGACGAGGGACTCGACGCCCCCGAGGCTCGTCGCCGGCGTCCACAGGCGGACCGCGGCGACGACCGCGTCGCCCCAGGCGGTCGCCGCGGCGTCGTCGGCGGCCACGTCGGCGGGCGGCTCGACCGACAGCACGCTGCCGAAGCCGCGCATCTGCGCCCGCGCGCGGTCGTGCCCGGGGTCGGAGGGCAGCGAGGGGTGCCGCACCCGGCCGGTCGCCGGCGAGGCGTCGAGCCGGGCGGCGAGGGCGGCCGCCGTCGCCTGCGCGCGCTCGACGCGCAGGGCGAGCGTGCGGACGCCGCGCAGCGCCAGCCAGGCCTCCATGGGGCCGGGGATGGCCCCGTGCACCCGGCGGTACGTCGAGAGGCGCTGCAGCAGCGCGGCGTCCCGGGTGACGACGGCGCCCAGCAGGACGTCGGAGTGCCCCGCCAGCAGCTTCGTCACCGAGTGGACGACGAGGTCGGCACCGAGCGCGAGGGGCTGCTGGACGAGCGGCGTCGCGAAGGTGCCGTCGACGGCGACGAGGGCGCCCGCGGCGCGGCCGGCCTCCGCGCACGCGGCGAGGTCGGCGACCTCGAGGAGGGGGTTCGTGGGGGACTCGAGCCACAGCAGCGCGGCGCTCCCGCCCAGGGCGGCGCGGACGGCACCGGTGTCCGCCACGTCGACGAACGTGACCTCGGCACGGCCCTCCGCGTGCCAGGCCTCCAGCACCTCGACGGTCGTGTTGTAGGACGAGCGCGGCGCCACGACGCGGCCCCCGTGGGGGACGAGCGCGAGGACGGCGGACACCGCCGCCATCCCCGAGGCGAAGGTGCGGCAGCCGCCGTCCTCGCCCGCGCCCTCGAGGGCGGCGAGCACCTCCTCGAGCGGCTCCCACGTCGCGTTGCCCGAGCGGGCGTAGCCCCGCGCGCCCGCCGGGGGCGGGCCCTGGCCGACGAAGGTCGACGACAGGTGCACGGGGTGGTTGACCGGCGCGTCCGGCTCCCGCGGAGGGCGTCCCGCCGCGACGACGACCGTCGCCGGGGCCCAGGAGCGGCCGGCGGCCGGGCCGTGCGGGGCGACCTGCGCGGGCGAGGTGTCGGGCGGGAGCGGGGCGTCGGCCATGGCGGCGAGCGTAGGTCGCCGGGGCACCCGCCCGGCGGCGCGTCCACGCCCGCGCCGGGGCGGACGGCCGAGCTCCTGCCCGTCGCCGGGCCCCCGCGCCTGCGGGCGCCTCCCGGGAGGGCCCCGACCGCGCCGGTAGCGTCCCCGCCGTGACGAGCGGGACGACGGCGGACGGGGTCGAGCGGGTGGGGGACGGCGCGACGTCGGGGGGGCGGCCCCCGCGCCGCCGCGTGGCCGTCGTCTTCGGCGGCCGCTCCAGCGAGCACGGCATCAGCTGCGTGACGGCGGCCGGCGTGCTGACCGCCCTCGACCGCGACCGCTGGGACGTCGTCCCCGTCGGCATCACCCCCGAGGGGCGCTGGGTCCTCGTCGACGACGACCCCGGGCGCCTCGCGCTCGTCGACGGGACGCTGCCGTCCGTCGACGCCGCCGACGGCCCCGGCGTCCTCGCGCCCCGCTCGCCCGTCGAGCCGTCGCTGACGGTGCTCGCCGACGGCGAGGTCCCGCGCGCGCTGGGCGCCGTCGACGTCGTCCTCCCGCTGCTCCACGGCCCCTTCGGCGAGGACGGCACGCTGCAGGGGATGCTCGAGCTCTCCGACACCCGCTACGTCGGCTCGGGGGTGCTGGCGTCGGCGCTGGCCATGGACAAGCACTACGCCAAGGTCGTCCTCGCGGCCGCGGGCGTCGAGGTGGGCCCGTGGGTGGTCCTCACCGACCGCGCCTGGCGGGAGGACCCGGCGGGGCGCCTCGACGCCGTCCTGGCGACCGCCGCGGACGCCGGCGCGTCCGTCGTCTTCGTCAAGCCCTGCCGCGCCGGGTCGTCCATGGGCGTCTCCCGGGTCGTCCTGCCCGACGACGCGGCGTCGGCGCGGTCCGCGCTCGCGGCGGCCGTCGAGGCCGCCCGCGAGCACGACCCGAAGGTCCTCGTCGAGGTGGCGACGCCGGGCCGCGAGCTCGAGTGCGGCGTCCTCGAGGTGCCCGGCGGCGGGGCGCCCGAGGCCTCGGTCGTCGGGGAGGTCGCCGTCACGGACGGCCGCGCCTTCTACGACTTCGAGGCCAAGTACCTCGACCCCCACGCGGTGGCGCTCACCTGCCCCGCCGACGTCGACGACGCCACGGCCGAGGCCGTCCGCGCCACGGCGCTGCGGTCCTTCGAGGCCCTCGGGTGCGAGGGGCTGGCGCGCGTCGACGTCTTCGTCGAGCCGGACGGCCGGGTCCTCGTCAACGAGGTGAACACGATGCCCGGCTTCACGCCGTCGTCGATGTTCCCCCGGCTGTGGGAGGCGTCGGGCGTGGGCTACCCGCAGCTCGTCGACCGGCTGCTCGAGCTGGCGCTGGAGCGGCGGACCGGGCTGCGCTGACGCCCGCGCCGTGCCGGCGGTCCGGGGTCAGACGCAGGCGCGCTGCGCCTCGAGCGCCCCGACGGCGCCGGCCAGGCCTGGCAGCACGTCGCCGGCCGTCACGTCGCCCGTGACGTCGACCCGGGTGGCGGGCGCCCGGCCGTAGGTCGTGAAGGGCGGGCTGCCCTGCTCGTCGGCCGTCACCCAGTCGACGCCGTCGACCGTGACGCAGGCGTCCGTCGTCGGGGCGGGCAGCTCGACGCCGCACCGCAGCTCGACGCGCGTGGAGCGGTCGTCGGACGCCCACGCGGCGGTCGACTGCCCCGTGGTCGGCACGCGGGGGAGGCCCGCGAGCTCGTCGACGTCGCGCAGGAGCACGAGGACCTCCGCGCAGCCGGGGTCGGCGGCTCCCTCGGCCGCCGGCACGTCGACGGCGGAGCCGCAGCCCGCCACCGCGAGGACCGCCAGCGCCGCCACGGGGGCGGCGACGACGGCGCCCGGTCGGCAGGGACGGCGCCGACGGGCGGACGGCCGGGGGAGAGAGGTCACGCCACGACGGCGCACGTCACCGTGCGGGTGATGCCGTCGACCTGCTGCACCTTCTGCTGGACGAGCCGGCCGAGCTCGCCGGAGGTGGCGGCCTCGACGCGCGCGATGACGTCGTAGGGGCCCGTGACGTCCTCGGCGAGGACGACCCCGCTGATGGCGGCGAGGGCGGCGGACACCTCCGCCGACCGGCCGACCTGGGTCTGGACCAGCACGTAGGCCTGCTCCACGGGGCACCTCCTCGCGGCGCCGCGCCGCGGCGCCGTCCTCGCACCGTCCCGCGCGCGGCGGGACGGATGTCTGCTCGTGACGGTCGGGGCCCGCCGTCGGCGGTCGTCGGCGTCGCGGGCGGGCGCGGCGGTCCGGGCCCGGGTGGGGAGGTCCGCCGTCGCCCTCGGGTGCGGCCTGGTGCGGCTGCGGCCTCGGACGCCGCGACGGCGACCGCCGGGGCGGGCGGGGGCGACGCTACCGTGGCGGCGCCCGTGCTCCGCACCGCGGCCGGACGACCACCCGGCCGGGGTGCCGCGACCCCCGCGCGGGCACCGTCCCGCCGGCCCCGCGCCCCGGGCCCCCTTCGCAGACCGGAGCGACGTGCCCGACGAGACCTCCCCCGAGAACCCCGAGCCGGGCGACGCCGCCCCGGCCGGCGAGGACCAGCTGCTGGCCGGCCTGCTGCCCGAGCTGCCGGCGGGCGACCTCACCGAGCTCGGCCCGGGCGACGACGCCGCCGTCGTCGGCACGCCCGACGGGCGCGTCGTCGTGACCACCGACGCCCTCGTGGCCGAGCGGCACTTCCGGCCCCGCACCGCGTCGCCGGAGGACGTGGGCTGGCGGGCCGCCGCGCAGAACCTCGCCGACGTCGCCGCCATGGGAGCCGTCCCGACCGCGCTCGTCGTCTCGCTCGTCGTGCCCGCCCGTCCGCCCCGGCCCTGGGCGGACGGCTGGACGACGTCGCTGGCGCGTGGCCTCGCGGCGGCCTGCGCCCGCCTGCCCGGCGCCGAGGGCTGCGGCGTCGTGGGCGGCGACCTCACCGGCGGCGACCAGGTGGTCGTGGCCGTCACCGCGCTCGGCGACCTCGGCGGCGTGCCGCCGGTGCGGCGCGACGGCGCGCGGCCCGGCGACCTCGTGGCCCTCGCCGGCACGCTGGGACGCTCGGCCGCCGGGCTCGCCGTCCTCGAGCGGCGCCTGCAGCGCGGCGCCGCGGCGTGGGCGGGCGGGTCGGGCGGCGTCGAGTCCGCCGCCGACGAGGGCGTGGCGGACCTCGTGCGGGCCCACCGGCGCCCGCGGCCGCCCGTGGCCGCCGGGCCCGCGGCGGCGGAGGCGGGCGCGACCGCCATGCTCGACGTCTCCGACGGCCTGCTGCGCGACGCGGGCCGGGTGGGGCGCGCCTCGGTCGTCGCCGTCGACCTGTCGTCGGAGCTGCTCCTGCCGCACGTCGACGCGGTCGCCCCGGCCGCCGACCTCCTCGGGCTCGACCCGTGGGAGCTCGTGCTCACGGGCGGGGAGGACCACGGTCTCCTCGCCACCTTCCCGCCGGGCGCCGTGCTGCCCGAGGGCTTCTCGCTCGTCGGCGTCGTGACCGCGACGACCGTGCCGGGGGCGCTGCTCGACGGGCGGCCCCGCGCGGGCGGCGGCGGCTGGGACCACTTCGGCGCCTGACCCCCCCCCGTGGCGGCCGCGTCCGGGACGGCGCGGGCCGGCCGCCGGGAAGGGGGAAGGGGGGACCGACGGTCCGTGGCTCCGCGCCCGCCGAGCGGGGAGGATCCGTGGGCGACGGACCACCCCACCTCCCCGAGGACGGCGACCGATGACGACCCGGCCCTCCCGCCCGGCCCTGCACCCCGACCTGCGCGCCGCGCGCCTCCTGCCCCGCGGCGTCGCCGGGCCCCGGCGCCTGCGGGTGCAGCGCGCGGTCTTCCGCGTCCTCCCCGCGCCGCGGGAACGGCCCCGCACCGAGGTCGTGCCGCTCGGCACCGGGACGGCCGCGGTGCGCGTGCACCGGCCGGCGCACGCGAGCGGCCCGGTGCCGGCCCTGCTGTGGGTCCACGGCGGGGGGATGGTCATGGGCAGCGCCTCCGCGGAGGACCGGCTGTGCCGGCGCTGGGCCGACGAGCTCGGTGTCGTCGTGGCGGCGCCCGACTACCGCCTGGCGCCCGAGCACCCCTACCCGGCGCCGCTGGAGGACTGCTGGCGGGCGCTGGAGCACCTGCGGGCCATGCCGGACGTCGACGCCGGGCGCATGGCCGTCGGCGGCGCGAGCGCGGGCGGCGGGCTGGCCGCGGGCCTGGCCCTGCTGGCCCGCGAGCGCGGTGTCCCGCTGGCCCTCCAGCTGCTCGTCTACCCGATGCTCGACGACCGGACGACGCGGCGCACCGACGTCGACGCCGGGCCGATGCGGCTGTGGGACCCCGCGAGCAACGACTTCGGCTGGCGCTCCTACCTCGCGGGCGTGGGGGAGCGGGTGCCCGCCCCGGCCGCGCCCGCCCGGGCGGAGGACCTGCGCGGCCTGGCGCCGGCGTGGGTGGGCGTGGGCTCCCTCGACCTCTTCCACGACGAGGACCTGGCCTACGCCCGCCGGCTCCGCGAGGCCGACGTGCCCTGCGAGGTGGTGGTGGTCGACGGCGCCTACCACGGCTTCGACATCGTCCAGCGCCGCGCCGGGGTGTCCCGGGACTTCCTCGCCGCGCAGACCCGCGCCCTGCGGGCGGCGCTCGTCGGGTGAGAGGCACTGCGGCGCCGGTCCTCCCGTCCGGTCGCCGCCGGGACGAGGCTCAGGTGCGGGCGGCCGCCGCGGCGCCCGCCGCCCGTGTGCCGACGCCGTCCGGCGGGGCCGTCGGCCACGGGCGGCCGACGAGCGGCACGAGCGCGACGGCGACGTAGACGACGCCGATCGCCGCGAAGCAGGTGGCGAGCCCCAGCGGGCCCGCCAGCGCCCCCGCCAGGAGCGTGCCGACGGGGATGCCGGACCAGGCCGCGGCGCGGACGAGGCCGTCGACCCGCGCGAGGAGGTGCGGCGGGCAGAGCTGGAGGCGCAGGACCCCGATGAGCGGGTTGAGGACGCCGCCCGACAGCCCCGCGGCCGCGGCGACGACGACGAGGACGGGCAGCGAGGCCCCGGTGGCGAGCGCGACCGACGTCGGGCCGCCGGTCAGGACGAAGGCGAGGACGAAGGTCCCGCGGTGCGGGAGCCGGTGCCCGACGGTGCCGTAGAGCACCGCGCCCCCGACCGACCCGGCGGAGAGGGCGCCGAGCACGAGGCCGACGGCCGCCGCGCCGCCGAGCACCGCGTCGGCGTGGAGGGGCAGGAGCACCGACCAGCGGGCGGCGTCGAGGAGGTTGAGCACGAGGCACACGACCGCCACGAATGCGAGGACCGGGATCCGGCGCAGCGCCTGCGCGCCCTCGAGGAGGTCGCGCCAGAAGCCCTGCGCCGGAGCATCGTCGGGGCGGTCCGGCGCGCCGGGGACGTCGGTGGGCGCGAGCACGCGGCCGGCCGGGGCGCACGCGAGGACGAGGACGGCCGACACGGCGAAGCCGGCGGCCGTCGTCGCGAAGGCGCCCTCGGGGCCGACGCCGACGACGAGCAGCCCGCCGAGCGGGGCGCCCAGCATCTGGCCGAGGCGCTCGGCGCCGCTGCCCAGGCCCACCGCCCGCTGCAGCGGGACGTCCGCCCGGGTCGCGAGCCGCGGCAGCATGACGAGGCGGGCGCTCTGCCCCGGCGCGTCGACGAGGGCCCCGAGCACGAGGAGGGCGCAGAAGGCGGCGAACGGCAGGCCCGTGGTGAGGGCGAGGACGGCGACCGCGAGCGACGTCGTCCCGCTGGCGACGTCGGAGGCGACGCTCGTGCGGCGGTGCCCCAGGCGGTCCACGAGGACGCCGCCGAGGACGCTCCCCACGACGACGGGCGCGCTGGCGGCCGCGGCCGCGAGGCCCACCTGGGCCGGGCCGCCGCCGAGGGAGAGCACGAAGAAGGGTGCTGCGACCACGGTGGCCGTGTTGCCGGCCGAGGAGACGAACGTCGCGCCGACGACGCCGGCGAGCGCGCCGCGGGGCCGGACCATCAGCGGTCCCCGCCCTTCGTGCCGTCGTCGTCCGTGCCGTCGTGGGCGCCCGGCGGGGGCGTCTGGCCCGGCTCGGGGTGGACCTGCAGGCGGGCGGTGACGACGACGGCGTCGTCGGGCGGGCCCCCGTCGGCGGCCGGCGCCCGGTCGTCGGGGTCGTGCCGGCGGTACCGCTCCACGACCTCGAAGAGCTCGTCCCGGAGGGACGTCATCTCGGCCGCCGTCAGCCGGAGCGAGACGTCGCTCGAGCTCGCCGCCTCGACGTACGGCTGCGGCCACGACGGCCGTGCCTGCAGCCAGGCGAGGGTGCTCTCCGCGTAGACGCCGACGACGACGCGCTCGAAGTCCTCGGCCGCGGCGACGGCCTCGAGGTCCTGCGGGGGCGGGGAGGACGTCCAGGTGTAGCGGTGGGCGGCCCGCCACCAGCGCTCCCGCCCGCCCGCGCCGTCGCCGGGCGCGGGGGCGTCGGCCACGAAGCCCGACGCCGCTAGCTGCCGCAGGTGGTAGCTCGTCAGCCCGGAGGACTCCCCGGTGCGGCCGGCGAGCCGCGAGGCGGTCGACGGCCCCTCGAGGCGGAGGAGCCCCAGCAGCCGCAGGCGCAGCGGGTGGGCCAGGGCCCGCAGCTGCGCCGCCTCGGTGACGACGACGGCGTCGTCCGGCGGGGCGGCCGGGTCGCGGGGGGTGGGCATGCCGCCAGCGTGGCACGCAAAGAGGACTTTGCAAAGATCTCTTTGCATGGTGTCCTCGCCGCGCGGGTCGGCCCTTCCACGGGCACGTCCGCCCCGACGTGCGACCTCGTCGGGGCGCGGGAGTGCTCCGGGCCCCACGAGCTCACACGTGGGGAGAGGGCGGAGGTGAGGGGTGGGTCGGGGCGGGGGGAGTCCGGGGCGGGCCTCGGGGAGAGGTCGAGGGGGTGGGACGACGACGGCCCGGCACCCCGAGGGGGTGCCGGGCCGTCGGCCGTGCTCGTCGGTCAGGTCAGCGCGTGACCTTCCCGGCCTTGAGGCAGGAGGTGCAGACGTTGCGACGCCTGGGCGTGCCGCCCTCGACCACGCGGACGCGCTGGATGTTCGGGACCCAGCGGCGCTTGGTGCGGCGGTGGGAGTGGGAGATCGAGTGGCCGAAGCTCGGGCCCTTGGCGCAGATCTCGCAGGTGGCAGCCACGGTCAGTCTCCTGTGCGGTCTCGTCGTGCGGGGGAGCGGCCCGGTGCGGGCGCACCCCGTGCGGGTGGCGTCTGTCGGTCGTGCTGGTGCGTCGGCGCTCGTCGGTGCCCGGGGGCGTGGTCGTGCGGCCCGCTGGGCGCACCGGTGGCGCGATCGGGAGCCAGGGTAGCCGAGGCGGCGGGGTGCTCCCAACCGGCCCGACGACGTCGTCCACCGCCCCGGCCCGGACCGACCCGGGGACGCCGCCACCGGGCCGTCGGGGGCCGCCCCTACTGTGCGGGACATGCCGGGGGAGCCGGGCGCCGGGGCCGCGCCGTCGTGGGACAGGGTGCCCGCCGCGCGGGCGCCCGAGGACCCGCCGCTCGTCGGGCGCATGGGCGAGCCCCTCGTCAAGGTCGTCGGCGGGAGGACGGCCGCGCTGCTCGAGGAGAAGCTGGGCCTGCGGACGGTCGGCGACCTCCTGCGGCACTACCCGCGCGACCGCCGCCGCCGGGGCCAGCTCACCGACCTGCGCTCGCTCGAGACGGACGAGCACGTCACCGTCCTGGCCCGGGTCGCCTCCCTCAAGAGCCGGCCGATGAAGCAGAAGAGCGGGTTCATCGCCGACGTCACCGTCACGGACGGCGCCGCCGAGCTGCGCCTGGCCTTCTTCCCCCGCGGCCGCGGCCCGCTGGCGCTGCTGCACCGCCAGCTCGCCGTCGGCGCCACCGCCCTGTTCTCCGGGAAGGTCAGCCAGTACCGCGGCGTCACGCAGCTCGTGCACCCGCAGTACGAGCTGCTCGGCGCGGGCGGCCGCGCCGCCCGGGACGTCGGCCCCACCGACGCGCTGCCCGGCACGGGCCCGGCCCCGGCGCCCGTCGAGCCCGACCCCGGTGAGGCCCTGGCGGCCGTCGACGCCTACGTCAACGGGGTCGTCCCCATCTACGCGGCCGCCGCCGGCGTCCAGAGCTGGACGGTGGCCCGCGCCGTCCGCCTCGTCCTCGACGGGCTCGCGCCCGAGGACGTGCCCGACCCCCTGCCCGCCGAGGTGGTCGAGCAGCACGTCTTCCCGAGCCTGCACGAGGCCCTGCGGCGCGTGCACTCGACCGAGGTCGGCGCCGGGGAGGAGGCGGCGCTCGAGCGCCTCCGCTACGAGGAGGCGTTCGTCCTCCAGGCCGAGCTCGCCCGCCGCCGGCTCCGGACGGACGCCGAGACCGCCGTCCCGCGGCCGCCCCGCGAGGACGGCCTGCGGGCCGCCTTCGACGCGCGGCTGCCCTTCACGCTCACCGAGGGGCAGCAGCGGGTCGGCGAGCAGCTGGCCGCGGACCTCGCCCGGCCGCACCCCATGAACCGGCTGCTGCAGGGGGAGGTCGGGTCGGGCAAGACCGTCGTCGCGCTGCGGGCGATGCTCGCCGTCGTCGACGCGGGCGGCCAGGCCGCCCTCCTCGCGCCCACCGAGGTCCTCGCGGCGCAGCACCACCGCACCCTCGAGCGGATGCTCGGCGACCTGGCGGGCGGCGGCACCCTCGGCGCGGCGGAGGGCGCCACGCGCGTCGTCCTCCTCACCGGCAGCCTCGGCGCGCGGGCACGGCGCGAGGCGATGCTGGCGGCGGCGAGCGGCGAGGCGGGCATCGTCGTCGGGACGCACGCCCTGCTGGAGGAGAAGGTGCAGCTGGCCGAGCTCGGCCTCGTCGTCGTCGACGAGCAGCACCGCTTCGGCGTCGAGCAGCGGGACCGGCTGCGCGCCAAGGCGTCGGCCGTGCCGCACCTGCTCGTCATGACCGCCACGCCGATCCCGCGGACCGTCGCCATGACGTCCTTCGGGGACCTCGAGACGTCGGTGCTGCGCGAGCTCCCCGCGGGGCGCTCGCCCATCGCCACGCACGTCGTGCCCACCGGCAAGGAGACGTGGGTGGAGCGGATGTTCGCCCGGCTGCGCGAGGAGGTCGACGC
Organism: Pseudokineococcus lusitanus; assembly: GCF_003751265.1. Lineage (NCBI taxonomy): Bacteria > Bacillati > Actinomycetota > Actinomycetes > Kineosporiales > Kineosporiaceae > Pseudokineococcus > Pseudokineococcus lusitanus. The sequence continues at coordinate 194,686 of NZ_RJKN01000003.1, read as the reverse complement.
CGGCCACCAGGTGTACGTCGTCTGCCCGAGCATCGGGGACGAGGACGCGCTGGCCTCGGGCGTCGACACCCCGGAGGCACGGCGGACCGACACGACGGCGGACGGCCGGGTCCTCACCTCCGCCGTCCGCGCCGAGCTGCTGCTGCGGCAGGTCCCCGCGCTCGCCGACGTGCGCCGCGCCCTCCTCCACGGGCGCCTGGCGCCGGACGACAAGGACGCCGTCATGCAGGCCTTCTCCCGCGGCGAGGTGGACGTCCTCGTCTCGACCACGGTGGTCGAGGTCGGGGTGGACGTGCCGGAGGCCACGGCGATGGTCGTCCTGGACGCCGACCGCTTCGGCATCTCCCAGCTGCACCAGCTCCGGGGCCGGGTGGGGCGCGGCGGCCACCCGGGCACGTGCTTCCTCGTCACCCAGCTGCCCGCGGGCCACCCGGGCGTCGCCCGCCTGCAGGAGGTGGCGGCGACGACGGACGGCTTCGCCCTCGCGCAGCTCGACGTCGAGACCCGCGGCGAGGGCGACGTCCTCGGCGCGCGCCAGTCCGGCGTCCGCTCGTCGCTGCGGCTGCTGCGCGTGGTCCGCGACGTCGAGGTCATCGAGGCCGCCCGGGCCGACGCGTCGCGGGTCGTCGCCGCGGACCCGGACCTGCGGCACCACCCCGCGCTGGCGGGGGCCATCGGCGAGCTGCTGCGCCCGCAGCACGAGGACTTCCTGGAGCGTGCGTGAGCGGCCCCCGACCCGCTCCCGTCGTCGTCGCCGAGCGGCTCCTCGTCGGCTGGACCGGCGAGCCCGTGACGGCGCCCACGTCGTTCCGCGTCCACCCGGGCCGGGCGGTCGCGCTCGTCGGCCTCAACGGGGCGGGCAAGACGACGGTGCTGCGGGCGGTCCTCGGCCACCTCGTCCCCGTCGGCGGCCGGCTCGAGGTCCTCGGCGGGCCGGTGGACGAGCGGTCCGCCGCCTTCCGGCGCGACGTCGCGGCCGTCCTCGACGTCGACGCGGCCCTGCCGGGCCTCTCGGTGCGCGAGCACCTCGACCTCGTGGCGCGCGGCCACGGGGTGCGCGACGCCGAGGACGTCGTCGACCAGGCGGTCGCCGACCTCGGCCTCGAGCCGGTGGCCGAGCGGGCGCCGTCGTCCCTCTCGTCGGGCCAGCGCCGGCGGCTGCTCCTCGCCGCCGCCCTCGTGCGGCCGCGGCGGCTCCTCGTCCTCGACGAGCCGGAGCAGCGGCTGGACCTCGTCGGGCGCGAGGACCTCGTGGACCGGCTCGTCGAGGACAAGGAGGCGGGCACGGGCCTGCTCCTCGCCACCCACGACCCGCTCCTGCTCGAGGAGGTCGCCGACGAGGTGGTGCTCCTCGCCGAGGACGGCTCCCGCCGGGTCAGCGCCGCCGAGGCCGTCCGGGAGCTGGGCCGGTGACGGGCGCGACCGGCGGCCCGCCGGACGACGACCTCCGCGCGGTGCCGGCGCACGTCCTGCACCCCGAGGCCGACGGGCCCGGGACGTCGGCGGCCGCCCTGCGGGCGGACGCGCGCCGGGCCGCCCGCCGGCTGCCGGGGGCGGGCCTCGGCGACGTCCTCGGCGACGTCTACACGGGCGTCCTCGCGGTGGCCCTCACGGCCCTCGTGCTGTCCGGCTCGCCGGGCCGGCTGGGGGCGCTCGGCGGGGTCCCGTCCGACGCCGCGGGCGGCACCGGGCTCGGCGTCGCCGGGGTGCCGGCGCCGCTGCTGGCGGCCGCGGGCGTCCTCCTGCTCGTCGGCGGCGTCGTCGGGCTGCTGGCCCGGCTGGGCCCGTTGTCGCTCCCGCCGGCCCGCGCCGCGTGGTGGCTGCCGCTGCCGGTGGACCGCGGCGCGCTCCTGCGCCCGGTGCTGCCGTGGCGGGTCGTGCCCGCGGCGGTCGTCGCCGGAGCGCTCGTGGCGGCGCTGGGCGTCCTCGTGCTGCCCGCCGGGACGGGGGCGGTCGCCCCGCTCGCGCTCGCCGCCGGGGCCGTCGTCGCGCTCCTCGTGGCCGCCGCGGTCGTCGAGCAGGCGGGGGCCCGGCCCCCGACCGCCGTGCGGCGGCTCGCCGACGCGGCCGTCCTCGCCGCCCCGCTGCTCGTCGTCGTCGCCGCGGCCGACGACGTGCTGCTCGGGCGGCCGGCGGTGGCCGGCGCCGCCCCGGTCCCCGCCGGCGCGGCGAGCGGGGACGTGGCGGCGGCGGTCGCGGCGGCGGCGGTCGCGGCGGCGGCCGCCGTGGCGTCCCTCGTCGCGGGCGTCGTCGTCGCCCTCGTCGCCCGGCGGCGCGCCGGCCGCGTGCCCGCCGCGGCCCTCACCGCCTCCGGCGCGCTGACGGCGCAGGTCACCGGCTCGGGGCTCCTGCTCGACACCCGGGCGCTCGGCCGGGCGCTCGCCGGGCCGGGGCGCCCCGTCCCCGGCGGCCGGGCCCGGCGCGCGGGGCGCCGGGGGGCGGTGCCCGCCGCGGCGGCCGCCACCCGCTCGCGCGCGGCCCGGGCGGTGGCGCGCGGCCCGGTCGGCGTCCTCGTCGTCGCGGACGTCCTCGCGGTGGTCCGCGAGCCGCGCCGCGTCGTCACCGCCGCGGTGCTCGCGCTGCTGCCCGGCGCCGTCGCGGTCGCCGCCGGCGGGGGCACCTGGCCGGCGCTGCTCGCCGTCGCGGCGTGCTCCTACGCGGCCGCGACGACGCTGGCCGAGCCCGTCCGCCACCGCGTCGTCGTCCCCGCCCTCGACGCCGTCCTGCCGATCTCCGCGGGGGCCGCGGCCTGGGCGCACCTGCTGGCGCTCGTCCTGCTCACCGCGGTCCCCACGACGGCGGCCGCGCTCGTCCTCGAGCTGCTGGCCCCCGGGGCGCTGCCCGCGTGGCTCGTCGTCGCCTCGGCGCCCGGGGTCGCGGCCGCGGCGCTGCGCGGGGCGGCGCGGGCCGAGCTCGACCCGTCGACGGCCGTCGTCGCGACGGCCGCCGGGCCGGTGCCGCTCGGCGTGGTCACGCACCTCCTGCGCGGCCCGGACCTCGTCCTCGTCGCGCTGCTGCCCCTCGCCCTCGGCGCCCTCGCCGCCGACGTCGCGGGCGGGCTCGCGCCCGCCACGACGGCCGCGCTCGTGCTCGTGGCGCTGCTGCTCGGGCTCGCCCTCGGGGCGGCGGCCGCGGCGGGCGCCCGGCCGCGGCCGGTGGAGCGCGACGCCCGCGTGCCCGCGCCGGGCGGTGCCCGGTGACCCGGCTCGTGGCGGGCCGCGCCGGTGGGCGCACGCTCGTCGTCCCCCGGGGGGCCACCCGCCCGACGTCGGAGCGGGTCCGCGAGGCGCTCTTCAGCCGGCTGGAGCACGAGGGCCTGTGCGACGGCACCCGGGTGCTCGACCTCTACGCCGGCTCGGGGGCGCTCGGCCTCGAGGCGGCCAGCCGGGGCGCCGCCGCCGTCGTCCTCGTGGACGCCGGGCGCGAGGCCGCCGGGGCCTGCCGGCGCAACGCCGAGGGCACCGGCCTGGCCGCCGCCCTGGGCGGTGACGGCCTCGTCGTCGTCGAGCAGCCCGTCGAGCGCGTCGTCGCCGCGACGCCCGGCGGGGCCACCGCGGCGCTCGCGCCCGGGGCCGACCTCGTCCTCGTCGACCCGCCGTACGACCTCGCCGAGGACGCGCTCGCCCGCGTCCTCGGCGACCTCGTGGCGCACGGCTGGCTCGCGCCCGCCGCGGTGGTCGTCGTCGAGCGGGCGCGGCGCACGCCGGAGCCGACGTGGCCCGCACGCCTCGAGCGCTACGCCGAGAAGCGGTACGGGGACACCGTGCTGTGGTCCGCGGAGCTGGTCGACGACCCCGCCGGCGACGGCCCGGCGGACGCCGGCTGACGGCTCAGCCGTCGAGCCGGATCCCGGCGCCCGGCCCGAGCGGCGTGCCCGTCACGTAGAAGAGCGTGAGGACGGCGACCCAGGCCAGCCAGAAGGTCACCGAGAACGGCAGCATCCGGCTGATGATGCTGCCGAGCCCCGCCTGCGGCTCGTACCGCCGGAGCATCGTCAGCAGGACGATCATGTAGGGGTTGAGCGGCGTCAGGACCTGCGTCGCCGAGTCGCCCACGCGGAAGGCCGCCTGGGTGAAGGCCGGCTCGAAGCCGAGCAGCGCGAACAGCGGCACGAACACCGCGGCCATGAGGGCCCACAGCGACGAGCCCGAGATGATGACCAGGTTGAGCAGCGAGGCCAGCAGGACGAAGAGCAGCACCACCGGGTAGCCGGTGAGCCCGAGGTCCTCCAGGGCCCCGGCCCCCGAGACGGCCAGCCACGTGCCGACGCCCGACCACGTGAAGAGGGCGATGAAGTTGCCCAGCACGAAGGCCAGGGCGACGAAGGGCGCGAGGTCGCGCACGGCGCCGACCATGAAGCGCGGGACGTCGGCCCCCGTGCGCAGGGTCCCGACGGAGCGGCCGTAGACGAGGCCCGGCACGAGGAACATCGTGAAGACGATGAAGACGACCGAGTCGAGCAGCGGCGACTCCGGGAGGTAGCCGCCGCCCTCGCCGCGCCAGGGCGAGCCCGGCAGCAGCACCGCGACGAGCATGACGACCGCCGTGACGAGGGCGGCGACGCCGGCGCGCCGCACGGACCGCCGCTCCTCGGGCGTGAGGTCCTGGCCCTCCTCGACGTCGACCGGGGCGTCCTCGGCCCCGCCCGCCCCGCCGACGACCCCCTCGTCGGCCTCCTCGGCCTGCCGCTCGCGGGGGACGCCGATCCGCTCGAGCCGCGGCTCGAGCACCCGCGTGATGACGAGGCCGGTGATGACCGACAGCACCGCCGCGGACACGACGTTGAAGAAGAGGTTCGAGACGGGCGTGACGGTCGTGCCCGGGTCCGGCAGCACCGCGGCCGTCGCGTTGGTGATGCCCGCGAAGAGCGCGTCGAGGCTCGTGACGAGGAAGTTGGTCGAGTACCCGGCGCCCGCCGCGGCGAAGCCGCCGAGCAGGCCCGCGACGGGGTGGCGGCCGGCGGCGCGGAACACCATCGCGGCCAGCGGCGGGACGACGACGAAGGCCGTGTCGCTCATGACCGACGCGGTGACGCCGACGACGCCGACGACGTAGGGCAGCGCCCACGGCGGCGCGGAGTGGAAGGCGAGCCGGACGACGGCGCCGAGCAGGCCCGACCGCTCGGCGACCCCGACGGCCAGGAGGATCGTCAGCACGGTCAGCAGCGGCGGGAAGCCGATGAAGTTGGCGCCGAGGTTCGTCGTCAGCCAGGTGAGGCCCTCCCCGGTGAAGAGGCCGCGGACGACGACGGGCTCGTCGGCGCCGGGCACCGTGACCTGCACGTCGGCCAGCGCCGCCGCCGTCGACACCAGCGCGACGAGCACGAAGAGGCCGAGGAACAGGACGAAGGGGTCGGGCAGCCGGTTGCCCGTCCGCTCGACCCAGCCGAGGAACCGGTCGCTCCTGCCGGCGGGGCCCCCCGGGCCCGCCGTCGCCGGGGACGCCGCGCTCACGCGCCCGCCCCCTCGGCCGGGGCGTCGAAGTAGGCCGGGACGTCGACCGCCCCGCCGTCGGCGGCGAAGTCGGCGTGGACGGCGGCCCGCAGGTCCGCGTCGGCGAGGTGGTCGAGCGCGACGAGCGCGAGCCCGACGGCGCCGTCGACGACCGCGCGGTCGCCGTCGGGGCCCGCCGCCGCCGTCGCGAACTCCCGGGTGTGGAGGGACGTCCCCGGGTCGCTGACGGCGATCATCGGGTGCAGCGACGGCACCCGGTAGCTGACGTTGCCGAAGTCGGTGGACGCCGCCAGCAGCGAGGGCACGACCCCGGGCGGGAGGACCCGCCGCCCGCGGTCGGCGAGGCGGGCGCCCCACCGGCCGGCGAGCGGGCCGTTGGCCCGTACCGGCAGCGTGGCCGGGCTCTCGTCCCAGCCCAGCTCCACGCCGCACCCGGTCATGAGCGCGGCGCCGCGGCACATGGCCTCGAGCCGGTCGGACAGCACCCGCAGCGTCCCCGGCTGGGCGGAGCGCAGGTAGAAGAGCACCTGCGCGCGCCCAGGGATGACGTTGGGCCGGTCGCCGCCCTCGGTGACGACGCAGTGCAGCCGGTCCGACGGCGGCATCTGCTGCCGGTGCAGCCCGACGGCCTGGTAGGTGAGCGCGACGGCGTCGAGCGCGTTGCGGCCCATGAACGGCTGCGCCGACGCGTGCGCCGTGACCCCCGTGAAGGTGGCGCGGAGCTGGCGGCGGCCGAGGAACAGGTGGTCGGCGACGTCGTAGCCGAAGGGGTGGACCATGAGCGCCGCGTCGACGCCGTCGAGCGCGCCGTGCCGGGCCATCGTCTCCTTGCCGGCACCGCCCTCCTCGGCCGGCGTGCCGAGCCAGCGGACGCCGCCGGGCAGCCGGTCGCCGAGGGCCGCGAGGCCCAGCGCCGCACCGAGCCCGGCGGCCGCGATGACGTTGTGGCCGCACGCGTGCCCGATGCCGGGCAGCGCGTCGTACTCGCTCATGAGGGCGACGACGGGGGCGTCCGGGCCGCCGCCGCCGGCCACGTCGGCCCGCAGCGCCGTCCCCAGCCCGTGGGCGCCGCGCTGCACCGCCAGGCCGTGGCGCCCCGCGAGGTCGGCGACGGCACCGGCGCTCCGGTGCTCCTCGAAGGCCGTCTCCGGGTGGGCGGCGAGGTCCTGCGAGAGCGCGACCAGCTCGGGGCCGAGCCGCTCCACCGCCGCGACGACGTCCCGCACGAGGTCCTCCGGCGCCCCGGCCGCGTCCGAGGCCAGCGGCGGCGCGACCCGGGCGGCGGCGTCGACCTGCGCCTGCACCGAGCGCAGGTAGGTGGGGTCGGGCGGCAGGGGGCCGCCGTCGCCCACGGCGGACGGGGGAGGCGTGGTGCTCGGCACGGCGGAGCTCCTCGGTGCAGGGGGTGGGACCGCGCCCACCGTGGTCCGCGGCGGGGCGGGTGGCAACGGGGGACGGGCATCCTGGGGCGGTGAGCACCGCGGCCGTCCCCGGCTCCTTCGACCCCGTGACGCACGGCCACCTCGACGTGGTGGCCCGCGCGGCGCGCCTCTTCGACGAGGTCGTCGTCCTCGTCGTGCCCAACCCGTCCAAGCGCGGGCTGCTGGCGCCCGCGCGCCGGGCCGCCCTCCTCGAGGAGGTGCTGCCCGACGCCGTCGGCGACGCGCCGGGCCGGGTCCGCGTCGAGCTCGTCGACGGCGGGCTCCTCGTCGACGCCTGCCGCCGCGTCGGGGCGGCGTGCGTGGTCAAGGGCGTGCGGGGAGGGTCCGACGTCGACGCCGAGACGCCCATGGCGCTCATGAACCGGCACCTGTCCGGCCTCGAGACGCTGCTCCTGCCCGCCGACCCGCGCTGGCAGCACGTGGCCTCGTCGCTCGTGCGGGAGATCGCCCGGCTCGGCGGCGACGTCGACGACATGGTCCCGCCCGCCGTCGGGCGCGCCGTGCGCGCGGCGCTCGCCGAGGGCTGACGCGGGCCCCCAGGGCGGGGCCGGGCGGGGCGGGAACCGCGCGGCGCGCGGCGGCGTCCGAGCGCCATGCCGCCGCCGGTCGCGCCCCTGCCGCTCTCGCTGGTCACGCTCGTGCTCGGTGCCGGGGCGGTGGCCGTGGCGCCACCGGCCGCGGCGCTCTGCGCGGCCGTCACGCTCGAGGAGTTCGTCGCCGACGCCGACTCCCTCGTCGTCGCGGAGGTCGAGCGGTCGGACGAGGACCGGGCCGACCTCCTCGTCGAGGAGGTGTGGTCGGGGCCCGACCGCCCCGAGCGCCTCACGGTCGTCACCGGCCAGCTGCGGCCCGGGGTGTCGTCGTCCGCCGACATCCGGCTCCGGGAGGGGTGGCACTACCTCGTCGACCTCGCGGGGGACCCCCCGAGCACGGACGCGTGCGCCGTGATGACGGTGGACGACGAGGCGGCCGTCGCCGCCGTCCGTCCCGCCGACGCCCGGGACCCCGTGGTCGAGGAGGCGGCGGTCGTCGCCGCGGGCGACCCGGACGCCGGCTCCGGCGCCGACGGCGCCGACGACGCCGACGACGCCGGGCCGCCCGTCGCCGCGGCGCTGGGGACCGGGGCGCTCGCGCTGGCCGTCGTCGGCGCGGGCGTCGTCGTCCTCCGGCGTCGGCGCGGGCCCCGCCGTGGTTGACCGCCGCGCCGCCCGCCGTCGACGGGCGCTCCTCGTGGCCCCGGTCGTCGTCGGCGGCGCGCTGCTGGGCGCCGCGCCCGCCGCGGCGTCGTGCGCCGAGGTGACGCCCGCGTCCCTGCTCGACGGCGGCGAGGTCGTGCTCGGCACCGCGGTCGAGGTCGACGGGCACCGCGCCGTCCTCGACGTCGAGGAGGTGTGGTCCGGGCCGGACCGAGCACCGAGGTCCCGCGTCGTGACGGGGGAGACGTCGCCGGACGTCTCGTCGTCGGGGGACGTCGAGCTGGTCGAGGGCGAGCGGTACCTCGTCGCGCTGCGGGGGTCGCGGACCGACGCGTGCTCCGTCCTCGTCGTGGGTGACGGCGGGGACGTGACGACGGCGGAGCTCGACGCCGCCCGCCCCGCCGACGTCCGGGCGCCCGTCGAGGGGGCCGACGAGGGCGGCCACGGGCCCGTCGTCCCCCTCGCGGCGGCCGGCGCCGGCGGGGCGCTCGCCGCCGTCCTCGCGGGGGTGCTCGTGCTCGCCGTCCGGCGGCGTCCTCGCGCGGACGGCGCACCGCGGGGCCTGCGGTAGCCTTGCCGGTCGGTCCGCCGTGCACCGCGCGGGCCGAGGACGACCAGGGCTCCTGCGCCCGCCCGTACCGCCCCCGACCCGGCACCGCCGGGGCGAGGGTCCCGCACCACCACCCCGGCACCGCCCGGCACCACCGAGCACCGCCCGGGGGAGGAGGAGAACCGTGACGACGCTGGACCACCGCTCGCCGCTCGTGCTCGACACGCGCGAGCTCGGTCGTCGTCCCGGGACCATGCGGACCGTACGGCGGACCGTGGAGGCGCCGGCCGACCTCGGCACGGTGGTGATCGGCGTGGCCGAGGGCAGTCCCGTCGAGCTGGACCTCCGGCTCGAGGCGGTGATGGAGGGCGTGCTCGTGTCGGGGACGGCGCGGGCGACCTCCACCGGGGAGTGCGTGCGGTGCCTGGACCCGATCGAGCGCGAGCTCGTCGTGGACCTCCAGGAGCTGTACACCTACCCGGGCCGGGCGCCGGAGGACGACCCCGACGGCACCCAGGACGACCTGCGCGAGCTGGACGACGACCTCGTCGACGTCGAGCCCGTGCTCCGGGACGCGGTGGTGCTCGCGCTGCCGTTCCAGCCGGTGTGCTCGCCGGACTGCCCGGGCCTGTGCGCCGACTGCGGGGCCCGCCTCGCCGACGCGGAGCCAGGGCACCATCACGACAGCGTCGACCCGCGGTGGGCGGCGCTCCAGGGCATGGCCTCCGACCGGGGTCGTACCGAGAACCAGGAGGGCTAGACGTGGCAGTCCCGAAGCGGAAGATGTCCCGCAGTAACACGCGCCACCGCCGTTCGCAGTGGAAGGCCGAGGCGACGCCGCTGGTCGCCACCGTCGCCGGCGGCCGCACCACCTACACGCGCAGCCACCACGCGCACGTGGTCACCGACTCCGCGGGCACCCCGCTGTACCTCGAGTACAAGGGCCGCAAGGTCAAGGACCTCTGAGCACCACCGCGGGCGTGCCCGCGGGGCGGGGCAGCGGGGCCGAGAGGCTCGCGGACCTCGTCCCCGGTGCGCCCGGCCTGCAGGCCCGGCTCGGCCTCTCCGTCGAGCCGGGCCTGCTGCTGCGTGCCCTCGTGCACCGCTCGTGGTCCTACGAGCACGACGAGGAGCCCACCAACGAGCGACTGGAGTTCCTCGGCGACGCGGTGCTGGGGCTCGTCGTCACCGATGCGCTCTACCGCCGCCACCCCGACCTGCCCGAGGGGCAGCTGGCCAAGCTGCGGGCGTCCGTCGTCAGCTCCCGCGCCCTCGCCGGCGTCGGCCGCGGCCTCGGCCTCGGCGAGCACGTGCTGCTGGGCCGCGGGGAGACCGCCACCGGGGGCCGCGACAAGACGTCGATCCTCGCCGACACCGTCGAGGCCGTCATCGGCGCGGCCTACCTGTCGGCCGGCCTCGACGAGGCGCGGGCGCTCGTCCACCGGCTCGTCGACCCGCTGCTCGCGTCGTCCGCGACGCTCGGCGCCGGGCTGGACTGGAAGACGAGCCTGCAGGAGCTCGGCGCCACCCTCGGCCTCGGCGCGCCCGTGTACCGGGTGACCGGCGAGGGCCCCGACCACGCCCGCACCTTCACCGCCGAGGTGGTGCTCGCCGACGAGCCCCGCGGCGCGGGCACCGGGCGCAGCAAGAAGGAGGCCGAGCAGCACGCCGCCGAGGCGGCGTGGCGGGCGCTCGGCGGCACCGGCGAGGACGCCCTCGCGGAGGCGGCCGGCGTGACGGCCCCCCGGGCCTGAGCCGTGCCCGAGCTCCCCGAGGTCGAGGTCGTCCGCCGCGGCCTCGACGCCCACGTCGTCGGGCGCACCGTGACGGACGTCGCCGTCCTCCACCCGCGGCCGGTGCGCCGTCACCTCGCCGGCCCGCTCGACTTCGCCGGGCGCCTCGCCGGCGCCCGCGTGGACGCCGCCGTCCGCCGCGGCAAGTACCTGTGGCTCCAGCTCGACACGGGCGACGCCCTCTCGGCGCACCTCGGCATGAGCGGGCAGATGCTCGTCCAGGACCCGGCCGCCGAGGCCGAGCGCCACCTGCGGGTGCGCCTCGACCTCGACGACGGCACCCAGCTCCGCTTCGTCGACCAGCGCATGTTCGGCGGGCTCCTCGTCGTCCCGCTCGTGCCCACGCCGGACGGCCTCCCCGCGGGGACGTCCGCCGACGGGCCGTCGGCGCCGCTGCTGCCGCCGGAGGTGGCGCACGTGGCCCGCGACCCGCTGGACCCGTACCTCGACCTCGAGCGGCTCGTCGAGCGCGTCCGCGCACGCCGCACCGGGGTCAAGCGGGCGCTGCTGGACCAGACGCTCCTGTCCGGCGTCGGCAACATCTACGCCGACGAGGCGCTGTGGCGGTCGCGGCTGCACGGGGCCCGGCCGACCGACGCGCTCACGCGTCCGGCGGTGCGCCGTCTCGTCGCCGACGTCGCCGACGTCATGCGCGACGCCCTCGCGCAGGGCGGCACGTCCTTCGACGCGCTGTACGTCAACGTCAACGGGGCCAGCGGCTACTTCGACCGTTCTCTCGCCGTCTACGGGCAGGCCGGCCGGCCGTGCCCGCGGTGCGGCACCGCCGTCGTCCGGGAGGCCTTCATGAACCGCTCGTCCCACCGGTGCCCCCGGTGCCAGCCCGTCCCGCGGAAGGCGCGCTGGTGAGCGCCGACGCCGGTGACGCGGCCGTCGTGCGGGTGCTGGCCCACGTGCGCGGCACCGTGCAGGGCGTCGGCTTCCGCTGGTGGACGCGCGCCCGCTCCCTCGAGCTCGGCCTCGTCGGCACGGCGCGCAACCTCCCCGACGGCCGCGTCGAGGTCGACGCCCAGGGCCCCCGCGCCGCCTGCGACGCCCTCGTCGCCCTGCTCCGCGCGCCCGACGGCGTCGACGCCGCCGGCCGCCGCCCCGGCTCCGTCACCGGCGTCGCGGTGCAGGAGCTGCCCGCCCGCCCGGGCACCACGGGGTTCCGCGAGGCCTGAGGCCCGAGGCTCTGCACGGACGGCGGGATACATCCCGCCGTCCGTGCAGAGCCTCGACTCACGGCACGAGGTGGCGACGGAGCAGCGCGACGACCCGCGCCGGCTCGGCGCGGAGGGCGCGGGCGGGGAGCCGCAGCACCACCTCGCCGGGCACCGACACCTCGGCGGCGCGGAGGAGGTCGTCGTACCACTGCGACTGCTCGAGGTGACCGACGCCGTCGACCTCGAGCAGCACACGCCGGCCGTCCGGTCGCCGCCACTCCGCGTCGAGGTAGCGACGGCGGCCGGTGGCGTCCTCCCGCACCGCCTGCCGCAGGGGCACGGGCAGGCCCGCCCGACGGCAGAGCACGGCCAGGTCGACCTCGGCGAGCGACCCCGCCCCGCCGGCGACGTCCTCGAGGACCGAGCGGAGCGCGGCGCGGTGCCGGACCGGCCCCGCGGCGGAGAGCTCGGCCCGCAGCCGGTCCGTCGTCGTGAGCCGCTGCTGCACGACGGCGGCGACGAGCCCTCCGGCGGCCCGCACCGTGGAGCAGGAGCCGGCGGCGTCGACGGCGGCCCGGGGGACGTCGTGGACGGGCAGCCCCCGGCGGAGCCGGACGACCGCGGGGCGGGTGGTCGTGGACAGGCGGGTGCCGGGCGCCCGGCGTCGTCCCCGTCCCGCGTCGGCGACGAGGTGGACGAGGTCCCGCTCCCACCCCCGGAGGCCGTGGACCTCCAGGGCCGTCCACGCGCCGAGGGCCGCCGCCGGCGTCGTCAGCACGGCCGCCCACAGCCGTGCCTCGCGTCCGAGCGGCCCCCCGTGCAGGACGACCACGCACGGGCCGACGCGCTGCCACCTGCCGCTCTCCACGCGCAGGCGCTCGGCGTCCGCGTCGACGCCGTGGGCCCGCAGCTGCGGCCTCGAGAGGCACCCCGCCTGGTCCCGCGCACGCCGCACGAGCGTCGCGGGGAGAGGACGCCGTCGCACGGCGCCGAGCGTGCCCGGCCGCGGCAGCCCGTGCCGGTGCCCCTGTGGACGACGGAAGGCTCTGCACGGGCGGCGGGATGCATCCCGCCGCCCGTGCAGAGGCTCGGTGCCACGGCCGGGCAGGGGGCGGCGGGTAGGGTCCGCGGCGCACGGGCGGCGAGAGGGAGGACGGCGGTGCACCTCAAGACGCTCGTCATGAAGGGCTTCAAGTCCTTCGCGTCGACGACGACGCTGCGCCTGGAGCCGGGCATCACGTGCGTCGTCGGGCCCAACGGGTCCGGCAAGAGCAACGTCGTCGACGCCCTCGCCTGGGTCATGGGCGAGCAGGGCGCGAAGACGCTGCGCGGCGGCTCGATGCAGGACGTCATCTTCGCGGGCACGGCCGGCAAGGACGGCGCCCCCGGGCGGCCGCCGCTGGGGCGGGCCGAGGTCCAGCTCACCATCGACAACACCGACGGCGCGCTGCCGCTGGACTACACCGAGGTCACCATCTCGCGGACGATGTTCCGCAGCGGCGGCAGCGAGTACGCCGTCAACGGGACTCCTGCCCGGCTGCTCGACGTCCAGGAGCTGCTGTCCGACAGCGGGATCGGCCGGGAGATGCACGTCATCGTCGGGCAGGGGCAGCTCGACGCCGTCCTGCAGGCCACGCCGGAGGACCGGCGCGGCTTCGTCGAGGAGGCGGCCGGCGTCCTCAAGCACCGGCGCCGCAAGGAGAAGGCCCTCCGCAAGATCGACGCGATGCAGGCCAACCTCGCGCGGCTGCAGGACCTCACCGCCGAGGTGCGCCGCCAGCTCGGACCCCTCGGCCGGCAGGCCCAGGCCGCGCGGACCGCGCGCACCGTCCAGCTCGAGGCGCGGGACGCGCGGGCGCGACTGCTCGCCGACGACCTCGCGCAGGTCCGGGCGGTCCTCGACTCGGGCGCCGTCGACGACACCGCCCTGCGGGAGCGGCGCGCCCAGGTCGAGGCCGCGCTCGCCGCGGCCCGGCAGGAGCTGGCCGAGGTCGAGGCCGCCGACGCCGCGGCCGCCCCGGCGCTCGCCGCCGCCGAGGAGGTGCTGCCCCGGCTCCAGTCGGTGCGCGAGCAGCTGCGCGGCACGGCCGACCTCGCCGCCGAGCGACGCCGCCTGCTCGGCGCGCCCGCGGAGGCGCCGTCCGGGCCCGACCCGGCCGAGCTCGGCGCCCAGGTCGAGCGCCTGCGGGCGCAGGCCGCGGGCCTCGACGCCGAGGTGGCCGACGCGCGCGCCGCCCTGCGCGCCGCGGAGGCCGAGCGGGCGGGTGCCGAGGAGGCGCTGCTCGCGGCCGAGCGCCGCGTCGCCGACCTCGCCCGGGCCGCCGCGGACCGCCGCGAGGAGCTGGCCCGCCTCGCCGGCTCCGTCGCCGCACGCCGCAGCCGCCGCGACGCCGGGCTCGCCGAGGTGGGTCGCCTGCAGCACTCCCTCGACGGGGCCCGCGCCCGTGGCCGGGACGCCGAGCGCGAGCACGCGCACCTCGAGACGCAGGTCGCCGACGTCGAGGAGGGCGAGGAGGGCCTCGACGACGCCCACGAGCAGGCCGCCGAGGCGCTGGCCGCCGTCGACGCCGCCCTCGAGGAGGCCCGCGAGGACGAGCGCTCCGCCGAGCGCGACCGCAGCAGCGCCGCCGCCCGCGTCGAGGCGCTGGAGCTGGGCCTCGCCCGCAAGGACGGCTCCGGCGCGCTCCTCGAGGCGGGGGGGCGGCTGCCGGGCGTCCTCGGCCCGGTGACCGAGCTGCTCGCCGTCCGGCCCGGGCACGAGGCCGCCGTCGCCGCGGCCCTGCGCGGGGCCGCCGAGGGCGTGGCCGTCGAGAGCCTCGGCGTCGCCGTCGACGCGCTGCGGCTGCTGCGCGAGGACGACGCCGGCACGGCGTCCCTGCTCGTCGCCGGGGAGGAGGTCGACGGCGCGCGCTCGCCCGCCGTCGCCGCGGCCCTCGCGGCCGGCACCGAGGGGACCGCCCCGGTCGCCGCGCTCGACGTCGTCACCGCGCAGCCGTCGGTCCGGGCGGCCGTGGCCGTGCTGCTGGCGGACGTCGTCGTCGTCGACGGCCTCGGCGCCGCGCGGGCGGTGCTCGCGCGCACCGCGGACGACCCGGCCGCCCGCGACCTCGTCGTCGTCACCGCCGACGGGGACCGGCTCTCGCGCACCGGCGCCCGCGGCGGGTCGTCCGACGGCGCGGGGCTGCTCCAGGTGCAGGCCGCGGCGGACGAGGCCCGGGCGGCGCTCGAGGACGCCGTGGCCCGCGGCGAGCGGGCGCGCTTCGCCCGGCAGGCCGCGGCGGGACGGCGCGAGGAGGCGGCCGACGCCGTCGCCGCGACGCTCGAGCGCCTCCACGAGTCCGACGCCCGCCTCGCGGCCGTGGCCGAGCGGCTGGGCGCCCTCGGCGCCGCCGCGCGCTCCGCGACGGCCGAGGCCGAGCGGCTCGAGCGCTCGCTGGCCGCGGCCCGCGAGGGCGTCGACCGCGACGAGACCCAGCTCGCCGAGCTGACCGCCCGCCACGCGGAGGCCGAGGCGGCCGTCGCGTCCGGCGCCGGGGGCGAGGACGACGGGGACGAGGGGGCCACCGCCGAGGCCGCCCAGGCGCGCCGCGAGGAGCTGGCCGCCGCCGCGCGCGCCGCCCGGGCCGCCGAGACCGAGGCGCGGCTCGCCCTGCGCACGGGCGAGGAGCGCGCGCGGGGCGTCGCCGGCCGCGTCGAGGCCGCCGAGCGCACCCGGCGTCGCGAGGAGGAGGCCCGCCGCCGCACGGCCGAGCGCGAGCAGGTGCGGCGCCGTGACGCCGCCGTGGCCGCGGCCGTCGAGGAGGTCGCCCGCGCGGCCCTCGAGCGCTGCGCGACGGCGCTCGCCGTCGCCACGGACGCGCGCGCCGCGGCCCGTGCGGCCCGCGAGGAGCGGGCGGCCACCTCCGCGGACGCCCGCCGCCGCCGGGAGGAGCTGGCCGCCGAGCTGGCGCAGCTCACCGACGAGGTGCACCGCGACGAGGTGGCCCGGGCCCAGCAGCGGCTGCGCCTGGAGCAGCTCGAGGAGCGCTCGCTCGCCGAGCTCGGCACCGACGCGACGACGCTCGTCGACGAGATGGGCCCCCACGTGCCCGTGCCCGTCGTCGTGCCCGACACCGCGCCGCCCGCCCGTGCCGTGACGGACGGCGGGGAGGCCGCGGACGGGGAGCCCCCCGCCACGACGGACGGGACCGACGAGGCCGACGAGCCCCCGGTCGAGACGCGTCCGTACGTCCGCGCCGAGCAGGAGGACCGCCTCCGCAAGGCCGAGCGGGCGCTCGCCCGGCTCGGACGGGTCAACCCGCTGGCCCTGGAGGAGTTCGCGGCGCTCGAGGAGCGTCACGCCTTCCTCGTCGAGCAGCTCGACGACCTCACGCGCTCGCGGCAGGACCTCCTCGCGATCGTCGCCGAGGTGGACGCCCGCGTGCAGCGGGTCTTCGCCGAGGCCTACGCCGACGTGGCGGCCGCGTTCGAGCACGTCTTCTCCCGGCTCTTCCCCGGCGGCGAGGGGCGGCTCGTGCTCACCGACCCGGACGACATGCTGACGACGGGCATCGACGTCGAGGCCCGTCCCGCCGGGAAGCGCGTCAAGCGCCTGCAGCTGCTGTCGGGCGGCGAGCGCTCGTTGGCCGCCGTCGCCTTCCTCGTGGCCATCTTCACCGCGCGCCCGAGCCCCTTCTACGTCCTCGACGAGGTCGAGGCCGCGCTCGACGACACGAACCTCGGCCGCCTCCTCGGCGTGCTGGAGGAGCTGCGGGCCTCGAGCCAGCTCCTCGTCATCACCCACCAGAAGCGGACGATGGAGGTCGCGGACGCCCTCTACGGCGTGACGATGCGCGGCGACGGCGTGACGACCGTCGTCAGCCAGCGCCTCCGCGAGGTCGCGCCCGCCTGACCCCGGCGCCCCCGCCCCGGCGGGCACGTGGCCGCGAGGTGTCGGGGACGTCTCGACTCGATGACGACACGCCGGGACGGGCCCCGCCGCCATGACGGAACGTCGTCCATGGGTGACGCTTCGTGCATGACGTGGGGTGGGTTGGCCGTGGTGCTCGCGTACATGCTCTTCGCCGTCGTCGTGGGGCTCGTCGTCGTCGCCGTGGCGGCGTGGGGGCCGATGTCGCAGCGGCGCCGGGACGACGACCGGACGGGCCGGGCGGTCGACGCCGGCATGACCCGGGTCGAGGCCGCGGGGGAGCGGGCCCGGCGCTCGGCGACCTCCGCCGCCGACCGGGCGCTCGACGTCGCGGCGCCCGTCCTCGACCGCGCCGCCGAGCGCTCGGGCCGGCTGGCGGCCGAGGCGCGTCGGCGGGCGGCGGCCCGCCGGGCGGCGTCGGGACGTCCGCCGGCGGGCGGCGGGGACGCCGCCGGGGAGGGCGACCGCCTCGCCGGCTGAGGCGCGGGACGGGCGGCGCCCGTCTGGGAGGATCGGCCCGTGGAAGCCATCGAGCTGATCATCGGGATCGCGGTCGCCGCGCTGGTCGTCATCGGCGGCGGCGCCCTCGCCCTCGTGCGCCGGGCGCGCGGCAAGGACGTCGAGGAGCTGCCGCCCCCGCGGCCGCGGCCGGGCCTGGACTACGCGCCCGGCGTCGGCGACGACGCCCAGGACCCGCGCGACAGCGCCACCCGCACCGTCGAGCAGCTCCCCCCGCTCGACGCCGTCGACGCCTCCGAGACGCCGCTGCCGCCGGCCGACGTCGTGGCGGAGGCCTCGGGCCCCGACCTCGACCGCCCGGCCCCCGCGGCCGGCCGCCTCGTCCGCCTCCGCGAGCGGCTCTCCCGCTCCAACACCGCCCTCGGCCAGGGCCTGCTCGCCCTGCTCTCGCGCGAGCGCGTCGACGAGGCGACGTGGGAGGAGGTCGAGGACACCCTCCTGCTCGCCGACCTCGGCGCCGGCCCCACCGAGGAGCTCGTCGAGCGCCTCCGGGAGCGCGTCCGCGTCCTCGGCACCCGCGACGCCGACGCCGTCCGCGAGCTCCTCGCCGAGGAGCTGCTCGCCGTCGTCGGCGAGGACGTCGACCGCTCCCTCGCGGTGACCCCGCACGACGGCCGTCCCGCGGTCGTCCTCGTCGTCGGCGTCAACGGGACGGGCAAGACGACGACCGTCGGCAAGCTCGCCCGCGTGCTGGTCGCCGAGGACAAGGACGTGCTGCTCGGCGCGGCCGACACCTTCCGCGCCGCCGCGGCCGACCAGCTGCAGACGTGGGGCGAGCGCGTCGGCGTCCCGACCGTCCGCGCCCCCGGGGACTCCGCCGACCCGGCCTCGGTGGCCTTCGACGCCGTCCGCGCGGGCCGCGAGGGCGAGGTCGACGTCGTCCTCCTCGACACGGCGGGCCGGCTGCAGAACAAGGCCGGGCTCATGGACGAGCTCGGCAAGGTCAAGCGCGTCGCGGAGAAGGCGCTCGACGGCGCCGGGGGCGTCGACGAGGTCCTCCTCGTCCTCGACGCGACGACCGGCCAGAACGGCCTGCAGCAGGCCAAGGTCTTCTCCGAGGTCGTGCAGGTGACGGGCATCGTCCTCACCAAGCTCGACGGCACCGCCAAGGGCGGGATCGTCGTCGCCGTGCAGCGCCAGCTCGGCGTGCCGGTCAAGCTCGTCGGGCTCGGGGAGGGCGCCGACGACCTGGCGCCCTTCGAGCCCCGCGCCTTCGTCGACGCGCTGCTCGCCTGAGGCCCGGCGTGGCGCGGCCCGCGGCGGCACCGGCCGCGGACGTCCCCCCGGGGGCGCCCGCGGCCGCCGCATGGGTGCGCCCCGCCCCCGGCCGCCGCGGGCTCCTCGTCGACGCCGGGTACGCGGCCGTCGCCGTCCTCGCCTGCGTCCTCGGCCTCGAGCTGACCCGGGCCGTGGCGGGGATGGCGGCGCAGCTGCCCCAGGAGGTGCCCGGCCGCGTCGAGGACGTCGCGTGGACCGTCCTCGTCGCGCTGCCGCTGGCCGTGCGGCGACGCCTGCCCCTCACGGCGATGGTCGTCTCGGCCGGCGCCTTCATCGGCCTGGGGGAGCGGTACCCCGCCTCGGCCTCGACCTTCACCCTCAACCTCACGCTCTTCCTCGTCCTCCTCTCGGGGACGGCGTGGGCCCGCGACCGGCGGCGGCTCGCGGGCGTGTGGGTCGTCGTGCTCGTCGCGATGGCGGGCTGGTACCTCCTGCGCGTGGTGCTCCTGCCCGCCGACGTGCCCGCGACGTCGTCCGCGCTCGTCGGGCTCACCGCGCTCATCAACGTCCTCTACTTCGCCGGGGCGCTCCTCGGCGGGCGGGCGCTGTGGCGCGCGGCGCGGGACCGCGACGCTCTCGCCCGCACCGCCGCGGAGCTGCGCCGGGAGCAGGGGCGCACCGCCCGGGCCGCCGTCGTGGCCGAGCGCCTGCGCATCGCCCGCGAGCTGCACGACGTCGTCGCCCACCACGTCAGCACGACGGGCGTGCAGGCCGCCGCGGCCCGACGTGTCCTCGAGCGCGGGCCGGCCGACGAGGCGGCGCTGGCCCGGGCGACGGGCGCCCTGCGGCAGGTCGAGGGGTCCAGCCGGGACGCCGTCGCCGAGATGCGCGACCTGCTGGGGGTCCTGCGCGACCCCGGCGAGGGCGCCCGGGCGGGCGACGGGCCGGCCCCGGCCCCGGAGCGGCCGCAGCCGTCGGCGCAGGACCTCCCGGCCCTCGTCGAGGAGGTGCGCGCCCGCGGCCTCGACGTCCGGCTCGCGGTGGTCGGGACGCCGGCGACGCTGCCGGCGACGACCGGGACGACCGTGCACCGGCTCGTCCAGGAGGCGCTCGCCAACGTCGTCCGGCACTCCGCCGCGGCCGGCGCCCGCGTGGTCGTGCGGTGGGTGGCCGCCGACGGCGCCACGCCCGGGCACGTGGAGGTGGAGGTCGTCGACGACGGCCCCGCCCGCACCGGCACCTCCGGCTCGGGGCTCGGGCACCGCGGCATGGCCGAGCGGGCGGCGCTCGTCGGCGGCGCCGTGGAGACCGGGCGACGGCCCGGCGGCGGCTACCGGGTGCTCGCGCGCTACCCGCTCGTCCGCGCCGCCGGTCCGGTCGACCGGGCCGTCGGCGACGCCGCCGCCCGTCCCGGGGTGCCCGCGTGAGCGCCGACGCCGGGACCACCCGCGTCCTGCTCGTCGACGACCAGGCGCTCGTGCGCGGCGGCTTCCGGATGATCCTCGAGGTGGAGCCCGACCTCGAGGTCGTCGGCGAGGCCGCCGACGGGGCCCACGGCGTCGCCGAGGCGGCGCGGCTGCGGCCCGATGTCGTCCTCATGGACGTCCAGATGCCCGGCCTCGACGGCATCGCCGCGACGGCCCGGGTCGTCGCCGCGGGCACCGGCCGGGTCGTCGTCCTCACGACCTTCGACAGCGACGAGCACCTGTTCGCCGCCCTGCGCGCCGGCGCCTCCGGCTTCCTCCTCAAGAACGCCGACCCCGACGACCTCGTGGCCGCCGTCCGGGCGGTGGCCCGCGGGCACGCGCTCCTCGCGCCGGAGGTGACGCGCCGGGTCGTGGAGCGCTTCGCGGCGCCGTCCGGCGCGGCCTTCCGGCCCGAGCTGCTGGCCGACCTCACCGAGCGCGAGCGGGGCGTCCTCGTCCTCCTGGCGCGGGGCCTGTCGAACGCCGAGATCGCCGCGGAGCTCTTCCTCGGCGAGGCGACCGTCAAGACGCACGTCTCGCGGGTGCTGCTCAAGCTCGGCGTCCGGGACCGGGTGCAGGCCGTCGTCCTCGCCTACGAGAGCGGCCTCGTCCGCCCCGGCGACGACGGCGGCTGACCCCCCGTCCGACCCCCGGGGCGGCCCCGTCCGCCGCACGGCGGAGAAGCCTGTCGGCGTCGTGGCGGACGCGCGGGGGGCGCTGCTGCTCCTAGCGTCCCGGGGAGCGGGCCGGTCCGGGCCCCGCGGAGGGCGACGAGGAGGAGGCACGCGTGCAGGCGGTGCTCCAGGCCAGGGGCCTGACCCGGCGGTTCGGCGACGCGACCGTGCTCGACGGGGTGGACCTCGACGTACGCGCCGGGCGCATGACCGGTTTCGTCGGCGCGAACGGCGCGGGCAAGACGACGACGATGCGGATCCTCCTCGGCGTGCTGGCGCCGAGCGCCGGCGAGGTGCTGTGGGACGGGCGTCCCATGACGGCGGCCGACCGGCGCGACGTCGGCTACATGCCGGAGGAGCGAGGGCTCTACCCGAAGCAGCGGGTGGCCGAGCAGCTCGTCCACCTCGGGCGGCTGCACGGCATGGCGGCCGCGGCCGCCCGGACGTCCGTGGAGCAGCTGCTGGGGCGGCTCGACCTGGCCGGGCGGGCCGACGACAAGCTCGAGAGCCTCTCGCTCGGCAACCAGCAGCGGGTGCAGGTCGCGGCCGCGCTCGTCCACGGCCCGACGGCGCTCGTGCTCGACGAGCCCTTCAGCGGCCTCGACCCGCTCGCGGTCGACGCCATGGCCGGGCTCCTGCGCGAGGAGGTCGCCCGCGGGGTGCCCGTCCTCTTCTCCTCCCACCAGCTCGACCTCGTCGAGCGGTTGTGCGACGACGTCGTCGTCCTCGCGCAGGGCCGTCGCGTCGCCGCCGGGACGGTCGCGGAGCTCCGCGCCCGCGGCGGCGAGCGCGTCCGCCTCGAGGTGGACCCCGGCTCGTCCGCCGACGGCGGCGACCTGGGCTGGCTCCGCGCCGTCCCGGGCGTCCGCGTCCTCGACGTCGACGGCCCCCGGGCGCTCTTCGGCGTCGACGAGCCGGGCGCCGAGCAGCACGTCCTCGCCGAGGCGCTGCGCCGCGGCCCCGTCCGGGCCTTCGCGCCCGACGTGCCGCCCCTGTCCGAGGTCTTCCGGGAGGTCGTCCGATGAGCACGCCCACCACCACCGCCACCGGGGCCCGCCCGCCCGCCGGGCGCCCGTCGGCGCAGGGCACGTCCGCGAGGGGCGCCTGGCGCGTCGTCGCGCAGCGCGAGCTGCTCGTCAAGCTGCGCGACAAGGTCTTCGTCGGCTCCTTCGTCGTCCTCCTCGTGCTCTCGGTCGCGGGCGTCGTGGCCGGCGCCGTGCTCGGCGGGCGGACGTCCACCACCGAGCTGGCCGTCGTCGCGGGCGACGACCGCGCCGCGGCCGTGGCGACGACGACCGGGGCGCTCCTCGGCCCCGACGAGGAGCTCCGGGTCGTCGAGGTGCCGGACGAGGCGGCCGCCGAGGCCGCCGTCGCGGCGGGCGACGTCGACGCCGCGCTGCTGCCGGCGGCCACGGGCGAGGGGCTGGAGCTCGTCGGCGACGAGGAGGTGGGCGGGGCGCTCTCCTCGCTCGTGCCCGTCGCCGCCGAGCGCGACGCCCTCGAGCGCGGCGCGGCCGCGGCCGGGACGACGCCCGAGGCCCTCCTCGCGGGGGCCGACGTCACCGAGCGGCTGCTCGACCCGTCCGAGGCCGACCCCGTCGCGACGACGCTGGCCCCGCTCGTCTTCGGCTTCCTCTTCTACCTCGTGGCCATCCAGTTCGGCATGGCCATCGCCCAGAGCGTCGTCGAGGAGAAGCAGAGCCGGGTCGTCGAGATCCTCGCGGCGGTCGTGCCGCTGCGGGCGCTCCTGCTCGGGAAGGTCGTCGCCAACGGGGCGCTGGCGCTGGCGCAGGTGGCCGTGCTCGCCGGCGTCGTGCTGGTGGGCCTCGCCGTCACGGGCAACGGCGCGCTGCTCGCCGCGGTGGGGGCCCCGGTGCTGTGGTTCGTCCTCTTCTTCGTCCTCGGGTTCGTGGCGCTCGCCTGCGTCTGGGCCGTCGCCGGCTCGGTCGCCACCCGCACGGAGGACCTCCAGGCCACGACGACGCCGCTGCTCGTCGCGCTGCTCGCCGCCTTCTACGCCGGGATCTTCGGCAGCGGGTGGGTCCTCGTCGTGGCGTCCTACGTGCCGATCGCCTCGACCGTGGCGATGCCGACGCGCCTCGTCGCCGGCGAGGCGGCGTGGTGGGAGCCCCTGCTGTCCGCGGGGCTCGTGCTGCTGGCCGCCGTCGTCCTCGTGCGGGTGGGCGCGCGCCTCTACGAGCGCTCGCTGCTGCGCACGGACCGCCGCTCGTCGGTGCGGGAGCTGCTGCGCGAGCAGGGCTGACGGCCCCCCGGCCGCCGCACGGCCGCCCCTGCGACGCCCTTGCGACGCCCCCGGACCGCCCCGCGGCGACCCGGGGGCGTCGCGGCGTTCACGCAGGTCTTACGTGCGGGCCCACCACGACACCTGCCCGTAACACGCCCCGTGGCGCGGCGTAACGCCGCGCCGGGACGGTCCTCCTCGTCGCGCCGCACGGCGCACCGGTCCCGCGGGGCCGGCACCCCTTCCGAGGAGGACGAGTGGAGAACACCGGCGACACCGCCTGGATCCTCACCAGCGCCGCGCTGGTGATGCTCATGACCCCGGGGCTCGCGCTCTTCTACGGCGGCATGGTCCGCATGAAGAGCGTCCTCAACATGATGATGATGAGCTTCGGCGCGCTGGGGCTCATCAGCGTCCTGTGGGTGCTGTACGGCTACAGCGTGGCCTTCGGCAACGACGTCGGCGGGGGCCTGATCGGCGACCCGACCGAGTTCTTCGCCCTCTCCGGCCTCCTGGCCGAGGAGTCCGGCGTCCCCTTCCCGACGATGGCCTTCGTCGCCTTCCAGATGGTCTTCGCGATCCTCACCGTCGCGCTCATCTCCGGCGCCATCGCCGACCGCGTGAAGTTCTCCACGTGGATGGTCTTCGCCGGCATCTGGGCGACGCTCGTCTACTTCCCGGTCGCCCACTGGGTCTTCGCCTTCGACAACGAGGACGCGGGCGTCGTCGGCGGCTGGATCGCCAACCGCCTCGGCGCCATCGACTTCGCGGGCGGCACGGCCGTCCACATCAACGCCGGCGCGGCGGCCCTCGCCCTCGTGCTCGTCATCGGCAAGCGCAAGGGCTTCGGCCGCGAGCCGATGCGGCCGCACAACCTGCCGCTCGTCATGCTCGGTGCCGGGCTGCTGTGGTTCGGCTGGTTCGGCTTCAACGCCGGCTCGGCGCTCGCCGCCAACCACACCGCCGCCGTCGTCTTCGTCAACACCCTCGCCGCCACCGGCGCCGCGGTCCTCGGCTGGCTCGTCACCGAGCGGCTGCGCGACGGCCACCCGACGTCCCTCGGCGCGGCCTCCGGCGTCGTCGCGGGCCTCGTGGCCATCACCCCGGCCTGCTCGGCGGTCTCGCCCGTCGGCGCACTGCTCATCGGCGCCATCGCCGGTGTCCTCTGCGCCCTGGCCGTCGGCCTCAAGTACAAGCTGGGCTACGACGACTCGCTCGACGTCGTCGGCGTCCACCTCGTCGGCGGCCTCGCCGGCACCATCCTCATCGGCCTCTTCGCGGACCCGGCCGCCCCGGCCGAGGCGTCCGGCCTCTTCTTCGGCGGCGGCGCCGGCCTCCTGGGCATCCAGACCGTCGGGGCGCTCTCCACCCTCGCCTACAGCTTCGTCGTGACCCTCGTCATCGGGTTCGCCCTCAAGGCCACGATGGGGTGGCGCGTCGACGACGCCGCCGAGGCGGCCGGCATCGACCAGGCCGAGCACGCCGAGGCCGGCTACGACTTCGGCACCTTCGGCTCCGGCGGCGGCTCCCGCTCGCCGCTGGCCCACCGCACCACGACCGACCAGGAGGTCTCCGCGTGAAGCTCGTCACCGCGGTCATCAAGCCCCACAAGCTCGACGACGTGAAGCAGGCCCTCGAGGCCTTCGGCGTCCAGGGCATGACCGTCAGCGAGGCCAGCGGCTACGGCCGGCAGCGCGGCCACACCGAGGTCTACCGGGGCGCGGAGTACACCGTCGACCTCGTGCCGAAGGTCCGGGTCGAGGTCGTCGTCGACGACGTCGACGGGCAGGACGTCGTGGCGGCGGTCGTCAGCGCCGCCTCCACCGGCCGGATCGGCGACGGCAAGGTCTGGGTCGTCCCCGTCGAGGACGTCGTCCGGGTCCGCACGGGCGAGCGCGGGCTCGACGCGCTGTAGCGGTCAGCACGACGGCGGCGCGGCGCCACCTCCCCGGCACGGCGGGGGAGGAGGGTGCCGCGCCGTCGGCACGTCGAGGGTCGGGCACGGACGGCGAGCGCAGGTCACCGTCCGTGGCGGCAGGACGGACGACGAGCAGGGCCGGGCCGAGGCGCCCGGCCGGGAGGAGGAGCCGTGGGAGACGTGGTCGACGGGTCGCCGGTGCGCCGGCGGGACCTGCGCAGCGAGCGGCTGACCCTGGCGGTGCGCTCGGGGCTCGACGACAGGGCGGCGGGCCCGGCCCGCCGAGAGCGCCTGGCGGGGCTCGTCGACGACTGGCTCGGCGACGTGTGGGCCGACGCGACCGACGCCGTCGACGGCGCGGCCGCGGGGGAGGCGGGCGAGCACGCCGGCGTCGCGCTCGTCGCCGTGGGCAGCCACGCCCGCCGGGAGGCGGGCCCGGCCAGCGACCTCGACCTCGTCCTGCTCCACGACGGCCGCGCGGCCGGGGCCGACGTCGTCCCGCAGCTCGCCGACCGGGTCTGGTACCCCGTCTGGGACGCGGGCCTCCGGCTGGACCACTCCGTGCGCTCGGTCGCCGAGTGCCGCCAGGTCGCCGCGGACGACGTCGCCGCCGCGGTGGGACTGCTCGACCTGCGGCCCGTCGCCGGGGACGCCGCCATGGCGCTGCACGCCCGCGAGGTCCTGCGCGAGGACTGGCGCCGCGGCGCGCGCAAGCGCCTGCCGCAGCTGCTGGCCGCGACGGCCGAGCGGGCCGCGGGCGCCGGCGAGCTGGCCTACCTCCTCGAGGGCGACCTCAAGGAGGCGCGCGGCGGCCTGCGCGACGCCGTCGTCCTGCGCTCGCTCGTCGCGAGCTGGCTCGCCGACGCCCCGCACGGCCTGGCCGGCGAGGCCACCCTGCGGCTGCTCGACGTCCGCGACGCGCTGCACGCCGTCACGGGCCGCCCGGGGGAGCGGCTGCTCCTCCACGAGCAGGACGCCGTCGCCGTGGCCATGGGGCTGGACGACGCCGACGCCCTCCTCGCCGACGTCGCGCTCGCCGCCCGCGCCGTCGCGTGGGCGCTCGACCTCACCGCCCGCCGGGCCACCGGCGCGGCGACGACCCGGCGCGGCTGGCGACGACGCCCCCCGGTGCTGCGCGCCGTCGAGGCCGACCTCGTCGAGCACGAGGGCGAGCTGTGCCTGGGGGCGCAGGCGCGCCCGTCGGCGGACCCGGCGCTGGCCCTGCGCGCCGCCGCGGCCGCGGCGCGCGAGGGGCTGCCGCTGTCGCCCGTCACCGCGGGGCACCTCGCCACGGGCTGCGCGCCGCTGCCCGACCCGTGGCCGGCGACGGCGCGGGCCGCGCTGCTCGAGCTGCTCGGGACGGGGGAGCGGCAGGTGGCCGTCTGGGAGACGCTCGACCAGGTCGGCCTCGTGACGGCCTGGCTGCCGGAGTGGCAGGCCGTCCGCAACCGCCCGCAGCGCACGGTCGTCCACCGGCACACCGTCGACCGGCACCTCGTCGAGACGTGCGTCCAGGCCGGGCCGCTGCTCGGCGACGTCGCCCGCCCGGACCTCCTGCTGCTCACCTGCCTCGTGCACGACCTCGGCAAGGTGGCGGGCGCGCGCGACCACAGCGAGGTCGGCGCCCCGCTCGCCGAGGCGGTCGCGCGCCGGACCGGGCTGCCGGAGGAGGACGTCGCCGTCGTCCGGCGCCTCGTGCGCCACCACCTCGCCCTCGTCGACCTCGCCACCCGGCGCGACCCGGACGACCCGCGCACGGTGGCCGAGCTCGTCGAGGTCGTCGACGGCCGCGAGGAGGTGCTCGACCTCCTGCGCGCGCTCACCGAGGCGGACGCGCGTGCGGCGGGGCCGGCGGCGTGGACGGCGTGGCGGCGGCGGCTCGTCGACGACCTCGTGGCCCGGGCCCGCTCGGCGCTGCAGGGCCGCGAGGCGCCCGGGCCCGCGCCGCTCACCCCGGCGGAGCGCGGCCTCGTCGCCGCCGTCCTCGCCGACGGCAGCCCCCGCGTCGAGACCAGCCCGCTGCTCGGGCTGCACGGCGTCACCGTCGTGGCGCCCGACCGCCCGGGCCTCTTCGGCGACGTGGCGGGCCTGCTGGCCGCGCACGGCCTCGCCGTCCGCTCGGCGCTCGTGCGCACCGTCGACGGCGTCGCCGTCGACACGTGGTGGGTGCACGGCAGCCGCGGCGTGCCGGACCCGGCGGTGCTGCGCACCGACCTGCTGCGCCTCCAGGCGGGCGACGCGGGCGTGCTCGACCGGCTGCGGCGCCGGGACGCGGGGTGGCGCCCGCCCCGGCTCGCCGCGGACGCGGCGCCGCGTGTCCTCCTCGTCCCGGGCGCCTCGGGGGAGGCCACGGTCGTCGAGGTGAGGGCGCCGGACCGGCCCCGGCTGCTGCACCGTCTCGGCAGCGCGCTGCGCGACGAGGGGGTCGACGTCCGCAGCGCCCACGTGGCGACGCACTCGGCGCGGGCCGTCGACGTCCTCTACCTCTGCGAGCCGGGCGGCGGGCCGCTGAGCCCCGCGCGCACGGCCCGGGTGGTCGGCGTCCTCACCGACGCGGCGTCGGGCTCCGCCGACGCGCCGGACGACGCCCCGGGCGCCCCGTCGCCGGCGGGCGCGGGGGGCGCCGGTCGGCGGCGTCCCGGCGGGTAGCCTCGCGACGTGTTCTCCAACCTCTCCGACCGCCTCGCGGCGACCTTCAAGGGCCTGCGCGGCAAGGGCCGTCTGTCCGAGGCGGACGTCGACGCGACGGTGCGCGAGATCCGTCGCGCGCTGCTCGACGCCGACGTGGCGCTGCCCGTCGTCCGGCAGTTCACCGCCGCCGTGCGCGAGCGGGCGCTGTCGGACGAGGTGTCGGCGGCGCTCAACCCGGCGCAGCAGGTCGTCAAGATCGTCCACTCCGAGCTCGTCGAGGTGCTCGGCGGGCAGACCCGCCGCCTGCGGTTCGCCAAGACGGGCCCGACGGTCATCATGCTCGCGGGCCTCCAGGGCGCCGGGAAGACGACGCTCGCCGGCAAGCTCGGCCGCTGGCTGCGCGAGCAGGGGCACACGCCGCTCCTCGTGGCCGCGGACCTCCAGCGCCCCAACGCCGTCACGCAGCTGCAGGTCGTCGGCGAGCGGGCCGGCGTCACGGTGTTCGCGCCCGAGCCCGGCAACGGCGTCGGCGACCCGGTGGACGTGGCCCGCCGCGGCGTCGAGGCCGCGCGCGAGCGCCAGCACGACGTCGTCGTCGTCGACACGGCGGGCCGCCTCGGCGTCGACGCCGAGATGATGCAGCAGGCCGCCGACATCCGGACGGCCACCCAGCCCGACGAGGTGCTCTTCGTCGTCGACGCGATGATCGGCCAGGACGCCGTCGCGACGGCGCAGTCCTTCCTCGACGGCGTCGAGCTGACGGGCGTCGTCCTGTCCAAGCTCGACGGCGACGCGCGCGGCGGTGCCGCCCTGTCGGTCGCCTCCGTCACGGGACGCCCGGTGATGTTCGCCTCGACCGGCGAGGGCCTCGCCGACTTCGAGGTCTTCCACCCCGACCGGATGGCCTCGCGCATCCTCGACATGGGTGACGTCCTCACCCTCATCGAGCAGGCCGAGAAGGCCTTCGACGCCGAGCAGGCCGCCGGTCTCGCCGAGCGGTTCTCCAGCGGCGAGGACTTCACGCTCGACGACTTCCTCGTCCAGATGCAGGGCCTGCGCAACATGGGCTCGATCAAGAAGATGCTCGGGATGCTCCCCGGCATGGGCGAGCTGCGCGAGCAGCTGGAGAGCTTCGACGAGCGGGAGGTCGACCGCGTCGAGGCGATCGTCCGCTCGATGACGCCGGCCGAGCGCCGCCAGCCCAAGATCATCAACGGCTCCCGCCGGGCGCGGATCGCGCGCGGCTCCGGCCGCACCGTCACCGACGTCAACCAGCTCCTCGACCGCTTCGCCGACGCGCAGAAGATGATGCGCTCGATGCGCAAGGGCGGCGGCATGCCGGGGATGCCGGGCATGGGCGGCATGGCGGGCATGGGTCCCGGCCGCGGCCCCGGCGCGGGGATGCCGGGCATGCCCGGCGGCAAGAAGTCGCGCGGGCGCACCGCCCCGGCCAAGAAGGGCAAGGGGAAGTCCGGCAACCCGGCGAAGCGCGCGCAGGAGCAGGCCGCGCTGCCCGCCCGCACCGCGCCCGCCCCCGGCTCGGCCTTCGGGCTGGGGCAGCAGGGCGACGGCGGCCAGGCCCCCGGCCAGGACCTCGAGCTCCCCCCCGGCTTCGAGAAGTTCCTCGGGCGCTGACCCGCGTGGGCGACCTCCTGCACCTGCGGGGCCGGGTGATGCACGGCCCCGGCACCGGCGCGGCCGAGGACGCCGCGGGGGAGGCGTGGGTGCTGGACGGGGTGGTGCACCACCGTCGCCCCGCGGGGGACCACGACGTCACGACGCTCGAGGGCTGGGTCGTCCCGGGGCTCGTCGACGCCCACTGCCACATCGGCCTCGGCGCCGACGGCCTCGTCGACGCCGCGACGGCGCTCGAGCAGGCGCGCACCGACCGGGACTCCGGCGTCCTGCTCGTCCGCGACGCCGGCTCGCCCGCCGACACGCGGTGGGTGCAGGGCCGGGACGACCTGCCGCGGCTCGTCCGCGCCGGGCGCCACGTGGCCCGCACGCGCCGCTACCTGCGGGGCTTCGCCGTCGAGGTCGAGCCGGAGGACCTCGCCGCCGAGGTCGCCCGGCAGGCCCGGGCGGGCGACGGCTGGGTCAAGGTCGTGGGGGACTGGATCGACCGGTCCGCCGGCGCGGCCGCGGACCTCGCCCCCGCCTTCCCGCGGGAGACGCTCGTGGCCGCCGCCGCGTCCGCCCACGCCGAGGGCGCCCGCATCACCGCGCACGTCTTCGGCGAGGAGGCCCTCGCGGACGTCCTCGCCGCGGGCTTCGACGGCGTCGAGCACGCCACGGGCGCCGGCCCGGAGGACGCCGCGCTCATGGCGGAGCGCGGGGTCGCCGTCGTGCCGACGCTCGTCAACATCGGCACCTTCCCCGCCATCGCGGCGCAGGGGGAGCCGAAGTTCCCGCGGTACGCCTCGCACATGCGCGCCCTGCACGCCCGGCGGTACGACAACGTCGCGGCGCTGCACGACGCGGGCGTGCCGCTCTTCGTCGGCACGGACGCCGGCGGCGTCCAGCCGCACGGCATCGTCGCGCCCGAGGTGGCGGAGATGGCCGTCGCGGTCGGGCACCCCGCCGCGCTCGACGCCGCCTGCTGGTCCGCGCGCCGGTGGCTCGGCGCCGCGTGCCTCGAGGACGGCGCGAGCGCCGACCTCGTCGTCCTGCCGGCGGACCCCCGCGAGGACGTCGCCGTCCTCGCCGCGCCGTCGGCCGTCGTCCTCCGCGGACGCGTGGTCGTCCGGGACGGACGGCGTCTGGCAGACTGACCCGCTGTACCGGACGCGGAGGGACCCTCTCACCCGCCGCGACCGTGTCCAGCAGCACCGACGCCCGGCGCAGTCCCCACCGCCCGGGCGGGCGCGCTCACCCCTCTCGACTCAGGAGAACCACTCCACCGTGGCTGTCAAGATCCGTCTCAAGCGTCTGGGCAAGATCCGGGCCCCGTACTACCGCGTCGTCGTGGCCGACTCGCGCACCAAGCGCGACGGCCGGGCGATCGAGGAGATCGGGAAGTACCACCCGACCGAGGAGCCCTCGCTCATCGAGATCGACTCCGAGCGCGCGCAGTACTGGCTCGGCGTCGGCGCGCAGCCGACCGAGCAGGTCGCCGCGCTGCTCAAGGTCACCGGCGACTGGCAGAAGTTCAAGGGCCTCCCGGGCGCCGAGGGCACCCTGCGCGTCGCGGCCCCCAAGGCCGACCGCCGCGCGGCCTTCGAGGCCGCCGCCCGCGAGACCGGCCCCGCCGAGCTCGCCCCCAAGACCGACGCCACGGCGAAGGCGTCCGCGCCGTCCGCCGCGGACGCGGCGCCGTCCGAGGACGCCCCGGCCGCGAAGGCCTGACGTGCTGGCCGACGCGCTCGAGCACCTGGTCCGCGGCATCGTCGACAACCCCGACGACGTGCGGGTCACCAGCCGCACGCAGCGCCGGGGCGCGGTGCTCGAGGTCCGGGTGAACCCCGACGACCTCGGGCGCGTCATCGGCCGCCAGGGCCGCACGGCGAAGTCCCTGCGGACCGTGCTGTCGGCCCTGTCCCGCGAGGACGGCCCCGTGCGCGTCGACGTCGTGGACGTCGACCGCGCCCGCTGACCGCCCGGCACCGTCGCCGCAGCCCCGCCCGCCTCGTGCGGGCGGGGCTGCGGTGCGTCCGGGCGCCTCGCCCGTCCCGGCCCGTACCCAGCCCGTCCCCAGCCCGTCCCCCCGTCCCTGGAGGTCACCGTGGAGCTCGTCGTCGCCCGTGCCGGTCGCGCGCACGGACTGCGGGGGGAGGTGTCGCTGGAGCTGCGCACCGACAGCCCCGGCCGTCGCCTGGCCCCCGGCGCCCGCCTGCGCACCGACCCCGACGTCGGCGAGCTGACGGTCGAGACGTCGCGGTCGCACCAGGACCGTCTCCTCGTGACCTTCGCCGAGGTGCCCAACCGGACCGCCGCCGAGGGGCTGCGCGGCGTGCTCCTGCTCGTCGACGTCGACCCGGACGCCGCCGAGGAGCGCGAGGACGACGCCTGGCACCGCGACCAGCTCGTGGGCCTGCGGGCCGTCCTCGCCG
The DNA here is from genome assembly GCF_003751265.1 of Pseudokineococcus lusitanus. Lineage (NCBI taxonomy): Bacteria > Bacillati > Actinomycetota > Actinomycetes > Kineosporiales > Kineosporiaceae > Pseudokineococcus > Pseudokineococcus lusitanus. The sequence continues at coordinate 163,463 of NZ_RJKN01000003.1, read as the reverse complement.
ACGGCACGGACGTCGGCGAGGTCGTCGGGCTCGAGCACCTGCCGGCCCAGGACGCGCTCGTCGTGCGCCAGCCGTCGGGCGCACGGGCCCTCGTGCCCTTCGTCCGCGCGATCGTCCCCGAGGTCGACGTCGCGCGCGGCCGCGTCGTGCTCGACCCGCCCGGCGGGCTGCTCGAGGCACGGCCCGGCGACGCCGACGCCGAGACGCCGGAGGGTCCCTCGGCGGGTCCCGACGACGGGGCGGGGCGCGGCTGAGGTGCGCGTCGACGTCGTCTCGATCTTCCCGGCGTACCTCGAGCCGCTGGGCCTGTCGCTGCTGGGCCGCGCGCAGCGGCTCGGGCTGCTCGAGGTCCACGTGCACGACCTGCGCGGCTGGACCGAGGACCGGCACCGCACGGTGGACGACACCCCGGCCGGCGGCGGCGCGGGCATGGTCATGCTCCCCGAGCCCTGGGGGCGCGCGCTGGACGCCGTCCGGCGGGGGGAGGGGCCCGAGGGGCCCGTCGGCTCCGCGGTGCCGGCCCGTGCCGAGGACGGCGCGGCCGACGACGACCCCGTCCTCGTCGTCCCCAGCCCGTCGGGGCGGCGCCTGGACCAGCGGCTCGTGCGGGAGCTCGCCGGGGAGCCGCGGCTCGTCGTCGCCTGCGGGCGCTACGAGGGCGTGGACGAGCGCGTCCTCGTCGACGCCGCCGCGCGCTACCGCGTGCTGCCGCTGAGCCTCGGCGACTACGTGCTCAACGGCGGGGAGGTGGCCGCGCTGGCCGTCGTCGAGGCCGTCGGGAGGCTGCTGCCCGGCGTCGTCGGCAACCCGACCTCGCTCGTCGAGGAGTCGCACGAGGACGGGCTCCTCGAGAACCCCGCCTACACCCGCCCGCCCGTGTGGCGCGGGCAGGCGGTGCCGGACGTGCTCCTGTCGGGCCACCACGGCGAGGTCGCGCGCTGGCGCCGCCAGGAGGGCCTGCGCCGCACGGCTCGTCGTCGGCCGGACCTCCTCAACGCGCTCGTGGCCGCCGATCCGTCGGCCCTGGACGCCGCCGAGCTCGACCTCCTCGCCGCCGAGGGCTGGACGCCGCCCGGGCGGTGAGGCCGTCGGCCGCCGACATCGCTGTCGACCGCGGCCCGGGACGCCCGTTCCTCGACGTCGCTGCCGAGGTCGGCAGGAAGAGGTGCCTGACCCCGACCTCGGCAGCGACGTCGGGCTGGGGCCGCCGACCTCGCTGGTTCGGCGGTGCGCCCGCGCTGTGGCAGACTTCCCCGCTGAGCCGGACACCGGGTCCCGCCCCTGCCGCAGGGGGCGAGCGGCACCCGGGCAGCCTCCGGCGGACGGGCCCCGACCGGGTGCCCGTGACCACAGCAGCAGCACGGGCGGCCCGGCCGCCCGCGAGTGCGCGGCCGGCCTGCGGCGGCCCGCGGGAGAGCAGCAGACGATGCAGACACTGGACGGTCTCGACGCCGCCTCGATGCGCGACGACATCCCCGACTTCCGGCCCGGCGACTCCGTCAAGGTGCACGTCAAGGTCGTCGAGGGCTCGCGCTCGCGCGTGCAGGTCTTCCAGGGCGTCGTGCTCCGACGTCAGGGCGGCGGCGTCCGCGAGACCTTCACCGTGCGCAAGGTCAGCTTCGGCGTCGGCGTCGAGCGCACCTTCCCCCTCCACACCCCGGCCATCGACCACGTCGAGGTCGTCAGCCGCGGCGACGTCCGCCGCGCCAAGCTGTACTACCTGCGCGAGCTGCGCGGGAAGGCGGCCAAGATCAAGGAGCGCCGCGAGCCCGTCTCGCGCTGAGCCCCTCCCGACGCCCCCGTCGCCGCACGTCCACGGCCCTGCCGTGGACGCCGGTGCCGGGGGCGTCGTCGTGCCGCCGCGCCCGTCGGGCGGGGCGGGGTGCGAAGGTGGACCCGACCGCGGAGCGCGGGGGGCGACGTGTCCGGCCGAGGGCCGGGAGGGGAGTGACGGGTGACGAGCGCTGAGCGCTACCCCGACGAGCACGACGACCGGGACGACGTCGACCCGGAGGACGAGCTCGACGACGAGCCCCGGCGCGGCGGTCCCGGCGCGTTCCTGCGCGAGGTGGTCGTCGTCGTGGCGACCGCGCTCGTGCTGTCGCTCCTCATCAAGACCTTCCTCGTGCAGGCGTTCTTCATCCCCTCCGAGTCGATGCAGCCGACGCTCGAGGTGGGCGACCGGGTGCTCGTCAGCCGGCTGACGCCCGGCCCGTTCGACCTGGAGCGCGGCGACGTCGTCGTCTTCACCGACCCGGGCGGCTGGCTCGACACCGCGCCGGAGCCGGAGCGGACGGCCGTGGGCGCGGCGGTCGCGGACGTCCTGTCCTTCGTGGGGGTCCTCCCGGAGGACTCCGGCGACCACCTCATCAAGCGCGTGGTCGGTCTGCCCGGGGACACGGTGTCCTCGGACGGCGTCGGTCCCCTGCTCGTCAACGGGGAGCCGGTCGACGAGGACTACGTCTACCCGGGGGACCTGCCGAGCGCGGAGCAGTTCAGCGTCGTCGTGCCCGAGGGGCGCCTGTGGGTCATGGGCGACCACCGCTCGGACTCCCTCGACAGCCGCGCGCACCAGCAGCTGGAGGGGCAGGGGACCGTGAGCGTCGACGAGGTCGTCGGCCGGGCCGTCCTGCTCGTCTGGCCGCTGGACCGGTGGAACTGGCTGAGCGAGGGCGAGGACGCCTTCCGCCGGGTCCCGGCGCCCACGGCCACCGACGCGCCGCTCACCCCGCCGCCGGCGACGGCCGCGCCCTCCGCCACCGGCGGCCCGTGAGCCCGACCGACGGCGGCCGCCCGGCCCGCCCGCGCGGGGACGCCGCGGCGGCGCGGGGCCGGGCGCCGTCGCTGCGGGTGGAGCGCGCCCTGCTCCGCGAGGGGCACCTGCTCGTCGCGGGCGTCGACGAGGTGGGCCGCGGGGCCCTCGCCGGCCCCGTGACGGTCGGGGTCGTCGTCGTCGACGCCACCACCCGGACCGCGCCGACCGGCCTGCGCGACTCCAAGCTCCTCCTGCCCGAGGCGCGGCGGGCGCTCGTGCCGCGGCTGCGGCGGTGGGCCGTCGCGGGCGCCGTGGGGCACGCCAGCGCGGGCGAGGTCGACGCGCTCGGCATCGTGCGGGCGCTGCGGCTCGCCGGCCGCCGGGCCCTCGCCGCGCCGGCCGTCACGGCCGTCACCGGCGGGGACGGCCCCGCCCTCCTGCTGCTCGACGGCAACCACGACTGGCTCTCCACGCCCGTGCCGCGCGGGGCGCCGCGCGTCGACCCGTGGCAGGTGCGGACCCGCATCAAGGCCGACCTGTCGTGCGCCGCCGTCGCCGCCGCGAGCGTGCTCGCCAAGGTCGAGCGCGACGGGCTCATGACCGACCTCGCCGTCCGCGAGGACCGCTACGGGTGGGCCGTCAACAAGGGCTACTCGGCGCCCGAGCACGCCGCCGCCCTGCGCCGCCACGGCCCGTGCGTCCACCACCGCCGCTCCTGGCGGCTGCCCGGCGTGGACGGCTCGGCGGAGGTCGACGTGGCGGCCGGGGACCACGGCGACGCGGCCCCGGCGGTGCCCGCCCAGGGCCGGGGGGACGCCGACCGCGCGGACGCCAGGCGCGGCGCGGACGACCCCGCGGCGTCGGGCAGGATGGGCGCCGTCACGCCGGCCGGCCGGCCGGCGCCGAGCGCGTGGGAGAGGGCCGAGTGAGCGCCGAGGACCTCGAGGACTACGAGACCGAGATGGAGCTCGCGCTCTACCGCGAGTACCGCGACGTCGTCGGCCTCTTCGCCTACGTCGTCGAGACGGAGCGCCGCTTCTACCTCGCGAACTCCGTCGACCTCGTGCCGCGCAGCACCGACGGCGAGGTCTGGTTCGAGCTCACGCTCACCGACGCCTGGGTGTGGGACGTCTACCGCTCCGCCCGCTTCGTGAAGCAGGTCCGCGTGGTGACCTTCAAGGACGTCAACGTCGAGGAGCTGGCCAAGGCCGACCTCGAGGTCCCCGAGACCTGATCCGCCGGGGCGCGCGTCCGCCCCCTCCGTCCGTGGCTCCCCACCGCGACGTGCGGCCATGACGCGTGCCCGCGTCGCCTCCTGACCGCGACGTGTGGCCATGACGCGCTCGTGCGTCGCCTCTGCACCGCGATGTGTGGCCACGACACGCTCGCGTGCCACGACCCGGACGCGCCGGCGGCGGGGCCCGGGGGCCGTAGCACCGTGGCGCCGCGCGGCCCGACGCCGGCGGGCGTCCCTGCGCCGTCCACAGGGCCGTGACGCGCGCCGACCCTCCACCGCCGCCCCCGGGAGCGCCCCGGCGCCGGCCGTCCCGCGGCAGCGTCCGCCGCGGAGGTGGTCGGGGTGCGCGCGAAGGACGCGGTGGGGCGCTACGGCGAGCAGGTGGCCGTGGCGCACCTGGAGCGGGCCGGGATGGAGGTGGTCGCCCGGAACTGGCGGGCGCCGTCGTCGCCCGGCGGGGTGCGCGGCGAGCTCGACGTCGTCGCCCGGGAGGGCGGGACGCTCGTCGCCGTCGAGGTGAAGACGCGGCGGTGCGGCGCCGACGGGCTGCCCGGGGCGGGGCACCCCTTCGAGGCGGTGACGCCGGCCAAGGCGGCCCGGGTGCGACGGCTGCTCGTCGCCTTCGCGGACGCCACGGGCGAGCGGGCGGCGGCCCTGCGGGTCGACGCCGTGGCGGTGCTGCGCCCCGCGCGCGGCGCCGCCCGCGTCGAGCACCTCCGCGGGGTGGCGTGATGGGGCTCGGGGCGACGCGCGGCATCTCGCTCGTGGGGCTGTCCGGTGCGGTCGTCGACGTCGAGGCCTTCGTCACGCCCGGCCTCCCGGCCTTCGTCGTCACGGGGCTGCCGGACACCTCGCTCGGCCAGGCGCGCGACCGGGTGCGGGCCGCCCTGGCCGGCATCGGCTGCGGCCTGCCGTCGCGGCGGGTCGTCGTGGGCCTGTCGCCCGCGTCCCTGCCGAAGCAGGGCTCCGGCTTCGACCTGGCCGTCGCCGTCGCGGTCCTCGCCGCGGAGGGCGTCCTCGACCGCGACGTCGTGCGCGGCTGGGTGCACCTCGGCGAGCTGGGCCTCGACGGACGGCTGCGTCCCGTTCGCGGCGTCCTGCCCGCCGTGGTGGCGGCCGTCGCCGCCGGGCTGCCGCGCGTCGTCGTCCCGGCCGAGAACGCGGCCGAGGCCGAGCTCGTGCCGGGGGCGCGCGTGCGCGGGGCGCGCTCCCTCGCGGACGTCGTCCGCGGCCACGGCGGCGAGGTGGACGACGGCGCGGACCCGCCGGACGTCGACGAGCCGTCCGCCGCCGCCGCTCCCGCGGCGGGCCGGCCGGCCCCGGACCTGGCCGACGTCGTCGGCCAGGCGGAGGCCCGGCGGGCCGTCGAGGTGGCGGCCGCCGGCGGGCACCACCTGCTCCTGCTCGGACCCCCGGGCGCCGGCAAGACGATGCTGGCGGCGCGGCTGCCGGGCCTGCTGCCCGACCTCGACGACACCGAGGCCGTCGAGGTCACGGCCGTCCACTCCGTCGCCGGCACCTTCGACGCGACCGGGGGGCTGCTGCGGCGCCCGCCCTTCGAGGACCCGCACCACACGGCCACGGCCCCGGCCGTCATCGGGGGCGGCAGCGGCGTCGTCCGGCCCGGGGCCGCCTCGCGCGCCCACCGGGGCGTGCTCTTCCTCGACGAGGCGCCCGAGTTCCGCGCCGACGTCCTCGAGGCCCTGCGCCAGCCGCTGGAGCAGGGCTCCCTCGTCGTGGCCCGTGCCGGCGGCTCGGCGCGGTACCCGGCGCGCTTCCAGCTCGTCATGGCGGCCAACCCCTGCCCGTGCGGGCAGGCGTCGGGCAAGGGGGACGCGTGCAGCTGCGCCCCCGTGGCGCGCCGCCGGTACCTCGCCCGGCTCTCCGGCCCGCTGCTCGACCGGGTGGACCTCCAGGTCGAGGTGGCGGCGCCCACCCGCGTCGCCCTCGCCACGGCCGGAGGGGAGGAGACGACCGCCGTCGTCGCGGCCCGGGTCGCCACCGCCCGTGCCGCGCAGGCGGAGCGGCTGCGGGGGACCGGCGCCCGGTGCAACGGCGAGGCGCCCGGGCCGCTCCTGCGCGGGGCGCTGCGCCGTCCGCCGGACGTCGTCCACGACCTCGACGTCGCGCTCGACGGCGGGCGCCTGACGGTCCGCGGCTACGACCGCGTGCTGCGGACGGCGTGGACGCTGGCGGACCTCGAGGGCGCCGCCGCGCCGGACCGCGACCACGTGGGCGCCGCGCTCCTGCTGCGGCTGCGCGGACGGGCGGTGGCGGCGTGAGCGGCGACGGGCGGCCGGCGGCGGCGTGGGCGGGGGAGGACCGGTGGGCCAGGGCGGCGTGGAGCCGTCTCGCGGAGCCGGGCGACGCCGTCGCCGACGCCCTCCGGTCCGCGCTCGGGCCGGTCGCGGCGCTCGACGTCGTCCTCGGCGGCAACGCCGACGGGCCGGAGACCGAGCGGCTGGGCACCCCGCGGGCCCGGGCGGCGCTCCGGACGGGGCTGCAGCGGTGGCGGCCGCGGCTCGACGGCCTCGACCCGCGGCGGGACGCCGAGGTCGTCGCCCGGCTGGGCGGCCGCGTCCTCGTGCCGGGGGACGAGGAGTGGCCGGAGCGGCTCGCGGACCTCGGCGAGGCCTGCCCGCCGTGCCTGTGGGTCCGCGGTGGTGGCTCGGCGGCGGCGCTCGCCCGGCGGTCCGTCGCGCTCGTCGGGGCGCGGGCGTCCACGCCCTACGGCGAGCACGTCACGGCCGAGCTGGCCGCCGGCCTCGTGGAGCGGGGCGTGGCCGTCCTCTCCGGCGGGGCCTTCGGCATCGACGCCGCCGCCCACCGGGCCGCCCTCGCGGTCGGGGGGCGGACGGCCGCGGTGCTCGCCTGCGGCGTCGACCGGGCGTACCCGGTGGCGCACGAGGCGCTGCTCGGCCGCGTGGCCGAGGACGGGGTCGTCCTCACCGAGCAGGCGCCGGGCGCGGCCCCGACGCGGTGGCGCTTCCTCGAGCGCAACCGGCTCATCGCGGCGGCCTCCGGCGCCGTCGTCCTCGTCGAGGCGGCGTGGCGCTCCGGCGCGCTGAGCACCGCCACGCGCGCCGCCGGCCTCCTGCGCCCGCTGGGCGCGGTGCCCGGCCCCGTCACGTCCGCGACCTCGGCGGGCTGCCACCGGGTCATGCGCGAGCTGCAGGCCACGTGCGTCACGGAGGCGTCGGAGGTGCTCGAGCTGCTCGAGGCCCCGTCGGGCGCCGCGGTCGACGTGCCCGAGCGGCGCCGCCTGTCCGGGCGCCGCCGGCCGCTCGACGGCCTGGAGGGCGACGACCTCCGCGTCGCGGACGCGCTGCCGGTGCGGCGGGGCGCGCCGGTCGCCGCGGTGGCGCGGGCCGCCGGCGTGGACGAGCGCACGGCCGCGGCGGCCCTCGGCCGGCTGGTCCTGGGCGGGCACGCCGAGGAGGTGGGGGCCGACGAGCGGGGGTCGCTGTGGCGGCGGACGTGAGCGGCGGGGCCGCCGTCGCCCGGCGCCGACGACCCGCCCACCGCCCGCGGGACGGCCGGTCGTGACCCCGGGCACGAGTCGTGACCGTCCCGTGATCGTCACGCGTTGCCGCGGACCGTCGCGATGGGCGACGGTGGGGCGGTGGGGGAGCCGACGCAGACCGCCGTGCGCGCGGACCCGTCCTCCTCGGTGCTCCCGGTCGAGGACGAGCGCCTCCTCGAGCGCTTCGCGGAGCACCTCACGCACGAGCGCGGCCGCTCGGCCCACACCGTCCGCGCGTACCTCGGCGACGTGCGGTCCCTGCTCGGCGCGGTCGCCGCGGCGGGGGGCGGCGAGGAGCGGGGGAGCCTGGCCCGGGGCCTCGACCTCGCGGGGCTGCGCGCGTGGCTGGCCTCGGACGTGACGACCGGCGGGCGGGCCGCCCGGGTCCCCGCGCGGTCGACGACGGCGCGGCGGGCCGCGTCGGCCCGCACCTTCACCGCGTGGCTGCTCCGGACGGGTGAGGTCGCCGTCGACCCCGCGCTGCGCCTGCGCTCGCCGCGGCGCCCGGCCTCGCTGCCCGCCGTGCTCAGCGCCGCCGGCGCGGCCGACGTCCTCACGACGGCGGCACGTGCCGCCGAGGGCGGCGACCCGGCCGCCCTGCGCGACGTCGCCGCGCTGGAGCTGCTCTACGCCACGGGGATCCGGGTCGGGGAGCTCGTGGGGCTCGACGTCGACGACGTCGACCGGCACCGCCTCACCGTGCGGGTGCTCGGCAAGGGCGCGAAGGAGCGCGTGGTCCCGTACGGCCGCCCGGCGCAGGACGCCCTCGACGCGTGGCTGGCCCGCGGGCGCCCGGCGCTCGCCGTCGACGGCAGCGGTCCCGCGCTCCTCCTGGGGGCCCGCGGCGGCCGGTGGGACCAGCGCTCGGCGCGGCGGGTCGTGGGGCGGACGGCCGCGACCTCCGGGAACAACGTGTCACGAGAGGTCACTCCCCATACGCTGCGTCACAGCACGGCCACGCACCTGCTCGACGGAGGGGCCGACCTCAGGACCGTCCAAGAGCTGCTGGGCCACGCCAGCCTGTCCACCACCCAGCTGTACACCCACGTGTCGGTCGAGCGGCTCCGCTCCGGCTACCACCAGGCGCACCCCCGTGCGTAGCGGCGACGGCCGCCGCCCGGGCGGTGCAGGAGCGACCCGTCCGTCGGGGGGACCCGACGGCGGACCCGAGGAGGTCTCGTGACCGAGCGGACGACGCCCGCGGCGGACGGTGCCGGGGGCACCGCGCCCGCGCCCCGCGCCGGCCGGCGACCCCCGCCCTCGCCCGAGGCCGAGGAGGCCGTCCGCCGGCTCTGGGTGACCTTCAAGGAGACCGGTGACGCCGGCGTCCGCGAGCGGCTGATCCTCCACTACTCGCCGCTCGTCAAGTTCGTCGCCGGCCGCGTCGGCGTGGGCCTGCCGTCCAACGTCGAGCAGGCGGACCTCGTCAGCTACGGCGTCTTCGGCCTCATCGACGCCATCGAGAAGTACGACCTCGAACGGGCCATCAAGTTCGAGACCTACGCGATCCAGCGCATCCGCGGCGCCATCATCGACGAGCTGCGCGCCCTCGACTGGATCCCCCGCTCGGTGCGGAGCAAGGCCCGCGAGGTGGAGAAGACCTACGCCGAGCTCGAGGCGACGCTGCACCGCACGCCCACCGAGCCCGAGGTCGCGGCGAAGATGGGCATCCCGCTCAAGGACCTCCACCACATCTTCAGCCAGGTCTCCTACGTCAACCTCGTCGCGCTGGACGAGCTGATGTCCGGCGGCGACAAGGGCGGCGACGGCGGCGGCGGCCTCTCCCTCGGCGACACGCTCGAGGACACCTCGGCCGAGGACCCCGTCATGGCGTTCGAGGGCGAGGAGACGAAGTTCCTCCTCGCCCGCGCCATCGACCAGCTGTCCGAGCGGGAGAAGATCGTCGTCACGCTCTACTACTACGAGGGGATGACGCTGGCCGAGATCGGCCGCGTCCTCGGCGTCACCGAGTCCCGCATCTGCCAGATGCACTCCAAGGCCGTGCTGCAGCTGCGCACCAAGCTGGCCGACGTCAGCTGAGGCGCGGCCCGCGCGGCAGCGGCAGGAGCACCGGCGGGGCCGCCGGGCCCAGCAGCGCCAACGGGTCGAGGTAGGCCGCCCGTGGGCCGGTGCCCTCGCGCACGCCCCAGTGGAGGCAGCCGCCGGGGCAGTGGCCGGCCGCGAGCGTGCCGAGGCGCTGACCGCGGGCGACCCGGTCGCCGACGGCCACGGACGCGTCCACCGGCTCGAGGGTCGCGCGCCGTCCCCCCGGCCCGAGGACGACGACGACCCCGCGGTCGACGACCCGGCGGGCCCACACCACCTCGCCGTCGACGGGCGACACGACGGCGCTCCCGGGCGTGGCCGCGAGGTCGACGCCGCGGTGCCCCGCGAGCCACCGTCGCGCCGGCGGGTCGAAGCCGCGGACGACGCGGGGCTCCGGCGCGAGGGGCCACGACCATCGACCGGTCGGCACGGCCCGCGCCCCCGCGGCGCGGGACGGCGCGGCGCGGGACGGCGCGGCGCCCGCGGCACCGGGGGGTGGCCCGGGGAGCGGGCCGGCGGAGGCGCCGACCACCGACGACGGCACCGGCGGACCGAGCGGGGTCGCCGCGGCGGGAGGCGCCGGGAGCAGCAGCGCCACCACCACGGCCGCACCGACGCCCCACCTCCCGGCGGCACGCGACGGTGCGGGGCGGTGGGCGGCGCGGGGGCGTCGTGACGTCACGGCTCGATGCTCCGGGCCGCCGCACCACGGCCGGCGGGGGAGCGGAGGTCGGTGGACGGCGCCCGGGACGCCGTGCCTGTGCGCGCCGGCGGCCGGTCGCGGCGGGGGCCCCGCGGCGCGTGGCCGCCGTCGTCCTCGTGACGGCGTACGCTGACCTCGGCGACCGCCCTCGGCGGTCGACTTCGCGCGCCACCGCAGCACCGACCTCGTCGGTGCGGGCCGCCGCTCGGTCCGGGCACACCCCCTCGCGGGTCCCGGTGCGGCTGCCCGTGGCGCCAGGCGCGACGGCCGACCGGTCGTCGCGAGGAACCGGACAGGCGCCCCGTGGGCACCCGCGCGCGAGCGCGGCCGCGGGCGCAGAGGGAGCAACACCCATGGCCGCAGTCGTCACGATGCGCCAGCTGCTGGAGAGCGGTGTCCACTTCGGGCACCAGACCCGCCGCTGGAACCCGAAGATGAAGCGCTTCATCTTCACGGAGCGCAACGGCATCTACATCATCGACCTGCAGCAGTCGCTGACCTACATCGACCGGGCGTACGAGTTCGTCCGCGAGACGGTCGCGCACGGCGGCACGGTCCTCTTCGTCGGCACGAAGAAGCAGGCGCAGGAGCCCCTCGCCGAGCAGGCCGGTCGCGTGGGCATGCCCTACGTCAACCAGCGCTGGCTCGGCGGCATGCTCACCAACTTCCAGACGGTGAGCAAGCGCCTGCAGCGCATGAAGGAGCTCGACCTCGTCGACTTCGACGACGTGGCCGCCAGCGGCCGCACGAAGAAGGAGCTCCTCATGATGCGGCGCGAGAAGGAGAAGCTCGACCGCACGCTCGGCGGCATCCGGGACATGGCGCGCACGCCCAGCGCCGTCTGGATCGTCGACACGAACAAGGAGCACCTCGCCGTCGACGAGGCGCGCAAGCTGCGCATCCCGATCGTCGCCGTCGTCGACACCAACTGCGACCCCGACGTCGTCGACTTCCGCATCCCGGGCAACGACGACGCCATCCGCTCCGTGACGCTGCTGACCCGCGTCGTCGCCGACGCCGTGGCGGCCGGCCTCGTGGAGCGCGCCGGCGGCGGCGCCGGCCAGGGCGAGGGCTCGGCCTCCGAGCCCCTCGCCGAGTGGGAGCGCGAGCTCCTCCAGGGCGGCCCCGACCAGTCCGGCGCCTCCGAGGGCCACGCGGCCCGCGGCACCGACACCGAGGCGTCCTCCGTCGAGGGCGTCCAGGACGCGGACGCGCAGTCCGTGGCCGAGGCGGCCGGCGAGGGTACCGACGCGCCCGACGCCGAGCAGCCGGCGGCCGAGCCCGCCGTCACGCCCGACGGCGCGGACGAGAAGCCCGCGCAGGCCTGATCCCCCCGGCCGTCCGCGCACCTGCGCGGCCGGCCCGCCCGACGCCGCGGCCCCCGGTGACCCCGGGGGCCGCGGCGTGCGGGCCGTCACCGCTCCACCCGCCTCCCACCCCTCAGGAGAGAGAGCTCATGGCGTACACCGCCGCTGACATCAAGGCGCTCCGCGAGTCCACCGGCGCGGGCATGCTCGACTGCAAGAAGGCGCTCGAGGAGTCCGACGGCGACCTCGCCGCGGCGCAGGAGTTCCTCCGCGTCAAGGGCCTCAAGGGCGTCACCAAGCGCGAGGGCCGCACGGCCTCCAACGGCCTCGTCGTCGCGCACGTCGACGGCGGCGTCGGCACGCTCGTCGAGGTCAACTGCGAGACGGACTTCGTCGCCAAGAGCGACCGCTTCGTCGAGCTGGCCCAGAAGGTCCTCGACCAGGCCGTGGCCGTCGGCGCGACCGACGCCGCGTCGCTGCTCGCCTCGGACCTCGACGGCCAGACCGTCCAGCAGGTCCTCGACGAGGCCAACGCCAACCTCGGCGAGAAGATCGAGGTCCGTCGCGTGGCCCGGGTCGAGGGCGAGACGGTCGTCTCCTACCTCCACCGCACGAGCCCCGACCTGCCCCCGCAGATCGGCGCCGTCGTCGCCGCCAGCGGCGAGCGCGCGTCCGAGGTCGGCCGCGACGTCGCCATGCACGCGGCGGCCATGAGCCCCACGGTCCTCAGCCGCGACGAGGTCTCCGAGGAGGTCGTCGCCAACGAGCGTCGCCTCGCCGAGGAGACCGCCCGCGAGGAGGGCCGCCCGGAGCAGGCCATGCCCAAGATCATCGAGGGCCGGGTCAACGGCTACTTCAAGGAGAACGTCCTGCTCGAGCAGGCGTTCGCCAAGGAGAGCAAGAAGACCGTCGGCGGCTACGCCAAGGAGGCCGGCGTGGAGATCACCGGCTTCGCGCGCTTCCGCGTCGGCGCCGGCGCCTGACACGTCCGCCGGTCCGCCGGCACGCACCACCGACGAGGCCCGTCGTCCCCCGGGGACGGCGGGCCTCGTCGCGTCCTGGCCCGCTGGGCCGACGACGCCGGCGCGGCGCGCGCGACGGCGGCGCCACGGCCGCGGCGACCGCCCGACGAGGTCACCCGTCGGGGGCTGCGGGCGTGGTGAGGCCCTTCGAGGTCACACGTCGGGGGAGGTCAGGCGCCCGCGCCGCCCAGGCCGGCGGCGTCGACGAGCTCCAGCACCGCCGCGGCGACCGCCTCCGGCGCCTCGAGCGCCGTCAGGTGCCCCGAGCCGGGGACGACGACGACGCGGGCGTCGGGGCGGGCCCCGTGCAGCTCACGGCCGCGGACCTCCGGCGGCGTCGCGGCGTCGTGCTCGCCGAAGAGCAGGAGCACCGGTCCGGGGAAGCCGACGAGGGCGTCGGTCGTGTCGTGCCGGGCGGCCAGCGCGCGGGCCACCCACGCGACGCCCTCGGGGCGCTGCGCGGCGATCGACGAGCGCACCCGCTCCACGAGGTCCGGCCGCTCGCGGCGGGCCGCCTCGGACAGCCCCTCGTCGACCGAGCCCATGACGGCGTCGAGGCCCTCGGCGCCGAGGACCTGCGAGGCCGTGGCGCGCCGCTCGTCCGGATCGTCGGGCGGGCCCACGCGCGTCGTCGTCCCCAGGAGGCCGAGGCCCGCCACGCGCTCCGGCGCGAGGCCGACCATCCGGGCGGCGACGTAGCCGCCCGTCGAGAGGCCGACGACGACGGCGGACGACGCCGCGTCCTCCTCGTCGAGCGCTGCGACGACGCCCTGCACCGCGACGTCGAGGTCCGGCTCGTCGGCCGGCACGGGGGAGGCGCCGAGGCCGGGGAGGTCCAGCGCGACGACGCGGCAGCGCGCCGCCAGCAGCGGCACGACGTCGTCCCACACCGACCGGTCGAGGGGGAAGGCGTGCAGCAGCACGACGACGGGGACGCCGGGCCCCGGTCCGGGCGTCGTGGTCCGCGCCAGGCGCCCGGCCCCGCCGTCCCCGGGGCCGGGCCCCGCACCGTCGCCCGAGCCGTGCGCGTCGTCCGCCATGCCGTTCCTCCGTCGTCGCCGTCGCCGGGCGGCCGTGCGCCACCCGGTCGCCCGGGCGGTGCCCGGGGGTGGTGCCGATCGGGCACACTGGGCCCGCTCCCGCGGCCCCGACCGACCTCGTCGGGCCCGGCGGGCCGCCGCTCCGCAGGCACCCCGGTGCCGTCGCGCCACCCCAGCACCGTCCCTGCCGTGCCGCCACCGCGGCGCCCGCGCGGGCCGTCCGACCGTCGTCCCTGCACCCCGTGCGCCGCGCGCGCCCGGCGAGGAGAACCCGTGCCGCAGCAGCCCCCCGCCCCGCTCGCCCCCGCCGCCGACGGCGCCCCGCAGGCACGCCCGCGCCGCGTGCTCCTCAAGCTCTCGGGCGAGACCTTCGGCGGCGGCGCGACCGGGGTCGACCCCGACGTCGTCAACCGCGTGGCCTCGGAGATCGCCGGGCCCGTCGCCGAGGGCGTGCAGGTGTCCGTCGTCGTCGGCGGCGGCAACTTCTTCCGCGGCGCCGAGCTGTCGCAGCGGGGCATGGACCGCTCGCGGGCGGACTACATGGGCATGCTCGGCACGGTGATGAACAGCCTGGCGCTCCAGGACTTCCTCGAGCAGCACGGCGTCGAGACCCGCGTCCAGAGCGCGATCACGATGGGGCAGGTGGCCGAGCCCTACGTGCCGCGCCGCGCCATCCGCCACCTCGAGAAGGGGCGCGTCGTCATCTTCGGCGCCGGCGCCGGCCTGCCCTTCTTCTCGACCGACACCGTGGCCGCGCAGCGGGCGCTCGAGACGCGCTCCGACGTCGTCCTCATGGCGAAGAACGGCGTCGACGGCGTCTACACGGCCGACCCGCGCCTGGACCCGACGGCCACCCGCATCGAGCACCTCACCTACGCGGACGCCCTCGCGCGCGGCCTCAAGGTCCTCGACGCCACGGCCTTCAGCCTCTGCATGGACAACCGCCTGCCGATGGTCGTCTTCGGCATGGAGGACGGTGACGTGGCGGCGGCGCTGCGGGGTGAGAGGATCGGCACGCTCGTCGAGGCCGGCTGACGGCCCGCCCGCCCCGTCGGACGCCGACGGGACGTGCGGCGCCGCACGGCCGCACGAGCAGCGAAGCGACGACGAGGGCGCCCGGACCACCGGAAGGCCCGGGGACGAAGGAGCACCAGTGATCGACGACACCCTCCTCGAGGCCGAGGACAAGATGGACCGCGCCGTGGACGTCGCCAAGGAGGACCTGGCGGCCATCCGCACCGGCCGGGCCAACCCGGCGATGTTCTCCAAGGTCATGGTCGAGTACTACGGCGCGGCGACGCCGCTCCAGCAGCTCGCCTCCGTCCAGGCCCCCGAGGCGCGGACGGTCCTCGTCAGCCCCTTCGACCGCAGCATCCTCGGCGCCGTCGAGCGGGCCCTGCGCGACTCCGACCTCGGCGTCAACCCGAGCAACGACGGCAACGTCATCCGCCTGCAGATGCCGGAGCTGACCGCCGAGCGCCGCCGGGACTACGTCAAGCTCGCCCGCACGAAGGGCGAGGACGGCAAGGTCACCGTCCGGAGCGTGCGCCGCAAGGCCAAGGAGGAGCTCGACCGCATCGTCAAGGACGGCGAGGCGGGCGAGGACGAGGTGGCCCGCGCGGAGAAGGAGCTCGAGCGCCTCACGAAGAGCCACGTCGACGCCATCGACGAGCTGCTCAAGCGCAAGGAGACCGACCTCCTCGACGTGTGAGCCGCGACCGCCGCCCGTCCCCGCCGCCGACGACGCCGGCCGGGGCTGACGACCCAGGAGAACCCGTGGCCCCCGACGAGCCCGCCCCCGACGCACCGCCGACCGGCGGGGCGCCCTCCGCCGTCCCCGGCCGCCACGCCGCGCCGACGACCGCCGTCCACCCGTCGCCCGGCGTGACGCCGGTCCCGCACGTCGTGCCGGGCCCGACGCCGCCCGCCGCACCCCGCCGGCGCAGCGCCGGTCGGGACCTGCCGGCGGCCATCGGCGTCGGCGTCGGGCTGGGCGTGCTCGCCCTGGGGTCGCTGCTCGTCGTCAAGGACGTCTTCCTCGCCCTCGTCGTCGTGGCCGTCGCCGTCGGGTGCCTCGAGGTGTCCGCCGCCCTCGCCGGCCGCGGGCTGCGGGCGCCGCGCGTGCCCGTCGTCGTCGGCGGGTCCCTCCTCGTCGTCGGCGCCTACGTCGTGGGGCCGGAGGCGGCCGTCGTCGTCCACGGGCTGACGGTGCTCGTCGTCGTCGGCTGGCGGGTCGCCGAGGGCCGCGACGGCGCGGTGCGCGACGTCGCCGCCGGCGTCCTCGTCCTGTCGTGGCTCCCGCTCCTCGCGGCCTTCGCGGCACTCATGCTCGCCGAGCCGGACGGCGAGATGCGGGTCCTCGTCTTCCTCGCGGCGGTCGTCGCGAGCGACGTCGGCGGGTACGCCGCGGGCGTCGTCTGGGGACGGCACCCGCTGGCGCCGTCGGTGAGCCCCAAGAAGTCGTGGGAGGGGCTGGCGGGCTCGGTCGGGCTGTCGATCGTCGTCGGCGCCGCGCTCGTCGCCGTCCTCCTCGACGGGCCGTGGTGGGCCGGTGCGGTCCTCGGGGCCCTCGTCGGCCTCACCGCCACCTTCGGCGACCTCGCCGAGTCGATGCTCAAGCGGGACCTCGGCATCAAGGACATGGGGACGACGCTGCCGGGCCACGGCGGCGTGATGGACCGTCTCGACTCGCTCCTCGTCACCGCGCCGGCCGCCTGGCTCGTGCTCCAGCTCCTGGTGCCGGCGTGAGCGCCGGCACGGGCCCGGTCGCCGACCTGCCGGGGCCGACGACCGAGCCGCGGCGGGCCGACGAGGGGCGCCACGTCACCCTCCACCTCGTGCGCCACGGCGCACCCCTCGTCGACCCGGCGCAGGCGCCGTCGTCGTGGTCCCTCGACCCGTCGAAGGTCGACGCGGTCCACGCGCTGCGCGACGCCGGCGTGCTGCCGCCCGGCGCCCGCTGGGTCAGCTCGGCCGAGCCGAAGGCCCGCGAGACCGCGGCGCTGCTGACCGACGAGCCCGTCGGCACCGACGCCGACCTGCGCGAGCAGGCCCGTCCCGCGGGGTGGCTCGACGACTACGCCGTGCGCATCCACCGCTCCCTCGTGGCGCTGGAGCACCCCTCGGCGCCCGGCTGGGAGACGGGGGAGTCGACGCGGGAGCGCGTCGTCACCGCCGCCCTGACGCACCTCGACGCGGCGGGGGCCGACGGCCACCGCGACCTCGTCCTCGTCGGGCACGGCACGGCCTGGACCCTGCTCGTCGCCGCGCTCACGGGCCGGCCGGTCGACCTCTACGCCTGGGAGCGGCTCACGCTGCCGGACGTGTGCGTCGTCGCCGGCGGCGAGCTCGTGCGGCGCTGGGGGGCCTGGCGGGCCCAGCCCCGGGACGTCTAGGACCTGTTCCGGGGCGGCACGCCCGCGGGGCGCCACATCGACGTCGGCGGCGTGGGCGTCGGCAGGCCCCGGACCGGGCCGAGCCGCACGAAGCCCAGCCGGGCGTAGAGCGCGGCGCTGCGCGGCGTCGACGCCTCGAGGTAGGCGGCCTGCCCCTCCGCGTCGAGCGCGGCGAGCCGGTGGCCGAGCAGGAGCGAGCCGACGCCGAGCCCGCGGGCGCCGTCCGCGACGCCGACCTCGAGCAGGTACCAGTGCGGGTGGCGGGGGCGGTGCCGTGCGAGCACGGCCTGCTGGCGCAGCGCCTCCGGGAGGCGGCGCGCGCCGAGCGCCCGCACGAAGGCGCGGGCCTCCCGCACCTCGTCGCGCAGCGAGCCGCCGCCGCCGGGGGCCTGCCAGGCGGCGACGCCGAGCGCGGGACCCCCGCCGGCCCGCCGGACGACGTCGACGGCCCCGTGCCGCAGCGGCCCCGAGCGCAGGAGGGCGGCGTGCAGGTGGCGGAGCCGCGCCGCGGCGTCGGGCCCGGTCGCGGGCCGCCCGAGGAGCGCCGCGGACATGGGGTCGCCCGTGAAGGCCTGCGCCAGCACGCCGGCCAGCTCGGGGACGTCCGTGGCGGTGGCGGGGACGACGACGAGGTCGGTCACGGCGGGGGCTCCTCGGGGGTCGGGCGACGGGGCGCCGCCATCGTGGTGCACCGGTCGTCGACGGGCGCGGCGTGCCGTCAGCCCGCGAGCGCGCCGGTGAGGGCCGCCGCCGCGGCGAGGCCGAGCGCCCCGGAGACGGCGGTGGAGGCCAGCCGCGCACGGGGGCGGCGGCGTCCGCGGGCGTCCGCCGCGACGCCGGGCAGGTCACGCCACCGCAGGACGGCGGCCACGGGGACGAGGGCGACCGCCGTGGCGGCGAGCCCCCACAGCGGCACGGGCAGCTGCTGCCACGCGCCGACGGCGCCGAGGGCCAGGCCGACGACGCCGAGGCCGGTCCGCTCCACGGCGTCGGCGCGGTCGGCGAGCGGTGCGGGACGGCTCGCGGGGTCGGCGCCCTGCACCAGCCGCCAGGCCGCGACGCCGGACGGGACGGTGAGGCCGAGCATGACGAGGACGGGCAGGGCCGCCAGGACCGCGCTCACCGGGTGACCTCGTCGCCGGTGCCGGCGAGCACCGCGAGGGCGGCGTCGTCGACGGTGCGGTCGGTCGTCGCGAGGACGACGACGGCTCGGCCCGCCCCGCGGTCGAGGCCCACGAACGTCGAGGTCCCGCCGGTGCCGCCGTTGTGCCACACCACCTCCGGGTGGTCCGCGCCCGCGCCGACGACCCAGAGGAGGCCCTCGTCCGCCCGGGCGGGGTCGTCGTCCACGGGGTCGAGCGCCGCGGCGCCGGGCGCGGTGCCCTCGAGCAGGCCGAGCGCGAGCCGGCCGAGGTCCTCGGCCGTCGACCACGTGCCGACGCCCGCGGGCGCCCAGCCCTCGGCGACCCACGGGGCGACGTCGCGCCCCGCGGCGGTGACGGGGCGGGCGCCGTCGGCCGGCACCTCGTCGGGCGCGGTGGCCACGGTCGTCGCCGTCAGCCCCGCCGGGCCCAGCACGCGCGCCGCGAGGAGCTCGTCCCACGGGACGCCGGCGCGGGCGGCGAGGGCTTGGCCCAGCGCGGCCGCCCCGAGGTTGGAGTAGCGGGGCCCGGCCCCGCCCGGGGCGCCGGCGCGCCCGGCGGCGTCGAGGACGTCGGCGGGGCCGCCGGTGTAGGGGTCGCCGCCCGTCACGCGCAGCACCGGGCTCGTCAGCAGCATCGACGCCGGCAGCCGCGGCAGGCCCGACCGGTGGGTGGCCAGCTCGCCGAGCGTCGCGCCGCCGTCCTCGGCCAGGGCCGTCCCGGGGACGAGGTCGGCGACGGGCTCGTCGAGCCGCACCTCGCCGGCCGCGAGCATCTCGGCGAGCAGCAGGCCGTCGAGGGCCTTGGCCACCGAGCCGGTCTCGAAGGGCGTGCCGGGCCGCACCGGGGCGCCGTCGTCGTCGAGCACGCCGACGGCGGCCGTGCGCACCCGCTCGTCGGCCGGGGCGGCGAGGTCCACGACGGCGACCGACGCCGCGCGGACGCCGTCCGGCCCGAGCGCCGCGAGGAGGTCCTCCGCGAGGGCCGCGTCCCCGGTGACGGACGCGCCGTCGAGCGACGGGGGGCGGGGGCCCACGAGCAGCGTCGCGGCCCCGCCGAGGACGGCGGCGACGGCGAGCGCGGCGATCGCGGTGGTGGTCCGGCGGGTGCGGGGCACGGCGTCTCCCGGGCGGTGGGGGCGGTGGGGGCGGGTGGGGCCGGTCGGTCGTCGCCGGGTCAGCGGCGGCACATCGCGAGGACGGCGAGGAGCGGGACGACGCGGGGGAGCGGCACCTCGTAGGCGCCGCGCGCCGCGCCCCCGGCCGGGCGCAGCCAGCCGGCGGCGACGAGCCGCCGCAGGTGGTGGTTGGTCTGGCCCGTCGTGCCGACGCCGGGCAGGTCGGTGAGGGCGCCGGCGGTGGTGGCGGTGCCCGCGAGGACCGCCTGCAGCAGCCGCAGGCGCACCGGGGACCCCAGCGCCGCGAGCACGTCCGCGGTGGGCTCCCAGTCGTCGTCGAGCAGCCCCGCCGCGGGGACGCCCTCCTGCCACTCGGCGCGCCCGCCCGTGGGCAGGGGCACCGTGCCGGTGACGAGGACGCCGCCGTCCCCGCCGGCGAGGTCGCGGAGCCGGTCGAGCGCCCAGAACGCGCCGCCGCCGGGTCCGCCGGCGTCGTCGGGCGACGTCCCGGGGGCGGTCGGCGCGGCGGCCCGCGCCTCGAGGGCGGCGAGCCGTCGCTCGAGGTCGTCGAGACGGTCGGTCACGGGACCACCGTGGCGTCCCGACGCTCCGACGTCAAACCGTCGAGTCGACGGCATCACGTCGGGGGTCGGTGCCGTGCGACCCTGGAGGGGCCATGACTGCGCCCGCCCCCGGTCAGCTGACCTTCTCCGCCCCCCGCCGCGGCAAGCCGCCGCGCCACCTCGCCGACCTCACCGCCGACGAGCGCGCCGCCGTCGTCGCGGAGCTCGGGCTGCCGGCCTTCCGCGCCAAGCAGCTCTCGCGCCACTACTTCGAGCGGCACACGAGCGACCCCGCGCTCATGACGGACCTGCCGGCCAAGGGCCGCGACGAGCTCGTCGCGGCGCTGATGCCCACGCTGCTCACGCCCGTGCGCGAGATGGTCGCCGACGGCGGCGCCACGCGGAAGACGCTGTGGCGCCTGCACGACGGCGCCCTCGTCGAGAGCGTCCTCATGGAGTACTCGGGCCGCACGACGCTGTGCCTGTCGAGCCAGGCGGGCTGCGGCATGAACTGCCCCTTCTGCGCGACGGGCCAGGCGGGCCTGACCCGCAACCTCTCGACGGCCGAGGTCGTCGAGCAGGTCGTCGCCGCGCAGCGCTCCCTCGCCGAGCGCCACGGCACCGGCCCGGACGCCCCGCGCGTCAGCAACGTCGTCTTCATGGGCATGGGGGAGGCGCTCGCCAACTACAAGGCGGCGCTGGCCGCCGTGCGTCGGATGGTCGACCCGGCCCCCGAGGGCCTCGGGCTGTCGGCGCGCGGCATCACGATGTCGACCGTCGGGCTCGTGCCCGCCGTCGAGAAGCTCGCCGCCGAGGGCATCCCCATGACCCTCGCCCTGAGCCTCCACGCGCCGGACGACGAGCTGCGCGACGAGCTCGTCCCCATCAACACGCGGTGGAAGGTCGGGCAGGCCCTCGACGCCGCCCGCGCCTACTTCGACGCCACGGGGCGCCGGGTGAGCATCGAGTACGCCCTCATCCGCGACGTCAACGACCACGCCTGGCGGGCCGACAAGCTCGGGACCGAGCTCAACCGGCGCGGCCGCGGCTGGGTGCACGTCAACCCCATCCCGCTCAACCCGACGCCGGGCTCCCGCTGGACGGCCTCGGACCCGAGGGTCGAGCGGACCTTCGTCGAGCGCCTCCGCGCCCACGGCATCCCCACGACCGTGCGCGACACCCGCGGCCGCGACATCGACGGCGCCTGCGGCCAGCTCGCGGCGGCGGACCTCGCGCAGCCGGCGGCCGCCGCGCCCGCGGGCGGTCCGACCCCGGTGACGCTCGGGACGCGCGACCGCGCCTGACCTGGTCGTCCCGCCGCCCGCGTCGTTCTTCGGCGCCGAGATGTCATCGAGGTGCGGCCGGGGTCGCTCTTCGGCGCCGATGTGCCGTCAGGGTGCGGCCGGGGGCGCTTTTCGGCGCCGAGATGACATCGAGGTGCGGCCGGGGTCGCTCTTCGGCGCCGAGATGTCATCGAGGTGCGGCCGGGGTCGCTCTTCGGCGCCGATGTGCCGTCAGGGTGCGGCCGGGGGCGCTCTTCGGCGCCGATGTGCCGACAGGGTGCGGCCGGCGGCGGTCCTCCCGGCGGGGCCCGTCCGGGTCGTGCCTGCCCGGGGCGGGGCCCCGCCTCTGGCAGAGTCCGCGCCCGTGGGCACCTTCCGCCGGGCCGGCCGGCTCCGACACGGCTACAGCACCGGCGAGGTCGACGACTTCTTCGCCGAGGCACGGCGCGCCTACGAGGCGCTCGGCGGGACGCCGCCCGCGGCCCCGGCGGCCGACGAGGCGGAGGACGGCGCCGAGGCGCCCGCCGCGCCCGCGACCGGGGAGCTGCCCGCTGTCAGCGCGGGCACGCCGCTCGCCCTGACCGCCGACACCGTGCGGACCGTCGTCTTCACGCGGCGCCTCCACGGCTACGACGTCGAGGCGGTCGACGCGGCCCTCGACCGGCTGCACGACGCCGTCGCCCGGCACGAGCGCGAGGTCGCGGTGCAGCGGCGCGGGCTCACGTCCCACCACGAGGACGTCGCGGCCCGGGCCGCCGAGGTGCTGCAGCGGCTGCGGCGCCCCGACGGCGAGCGCTTCCCGTCGGCGTCGCGCCTGCACCGCGGGTACGACGCCGCCGAGGTCGACGCGCTCTGCGCGCGGCTGCGGGGCTACCTCGAGGAGGGCGAGGCGCTGGCGGTCGACGACGTGCGCGGGGCGCTCTTCCGGTCGCGGCGCGGCCGTCGCGGCTACCGCGAGGCGTCCGTCGACGTCCTGCTCGCCCGGGCCGTCGAGGTCATGGTGACGGCGCCGGACTGACGGCCGCCCGTCCCCGCCCGTCCCCCGCTCAGTCCGTGGTCAGCCCGAGACCTCGTCGAGGAGACCGAGGCTCGCCGCGGTGATCTCGGCCCGCGCCGTCGCCCGGTCCACGGTCGGCGTCCCGTCACCGGGCTGCGGCCCGTAGTCGCCGAAGAAGGCGTGCACGGCCCCCTCGACGACGACGAGCTCCGCGCCCGGTGGCAGGTCGGCCACGGAGGCGGTGATGTCCGCCGGCGTCGCGAGGCCGTCCTCGGACGCCGACACCGAGAGCACCTGTGCGTCGAGGGTCGAGCTGACGTCGTCGGCGGGGTACGACGCCCACAGCAGCAGGCCGGCCACGGGCGTGCCCCCGGCGCCGGCGTCCACGGCCTCCACCGCCGCGGCCGTCCCGCCGAGCGAGTGACCGCCGACGACCCAGCGCTCGACGTCCGGGTGGGCGTCGCGGGCGGCGTCGAGCGCGCCGAGGGAGAGGAAGCCGATGCCCAGCGGCTGCTTCGGGACGACGACGAGGTGCCCCGCCGCCGCGAGCGGCCGCACGACGGCCGCGTAGGCCCGGGCGTCGACGCGGGCGCCGGGCTGCAGGAGCAGGGCGGTGCCCGTCGTGCCCTCCGGCGCCCCGGTCGGGGCCAGCACGAGCGTCGTCGGCGTCTGCGTGACGGTGACGGCGTCGTCCGACGCCAGCGCCGCGAGCGCGGGCTCCTGCGCGCCGAAGGGGCGCAGCCACCACAGCGCCGCGACCCAGGCCACGGCGAGGACGACCACCAGGAGCCCGGCGGCCCGGCGCCACGCCGACCGGCGCGGGGGAGGGCGACGACGCCGGACCGCGCGGACGAGGGCCACGACGGCGACGAGCAGGGTCACCGCGAGGAGCGCCGGGTAGACCGGGTGCCCGGCGAGGACGGGGCCGCCCGCCGTCACGAGGACCGCGACGACGACGAGGACGGCGAGCACCGCGACCGCGGCGGTCACCGCGCGGGGCCGAGGAGGACGCGCACCGCCCCGTCCTCCGGCCTCGACGGAGGTGCGTGTGCTCATGCCGGCGGGGGCACGCGCCCCATGACCCGGTCGACGGCGATGGCGACGACGACGCGCTCGGGGTTCTCGCGCGGCACCCGGTAGCGGGCGGCGTAGCGGGTCTCGCCCTCGCGGACCTCGTCCGGCGCGTCGAGCACGGTGACGGGTCCCTCGAGCGTCAGCCAGCGGCCGCCCTCGACCTGGCTCACCGCCGCGCGCGGCCCGCGGCGGGCGTTGCGCGCCTTCACCGACGCGCCGGACGTGATGACGCGGACGAGGCCGGCCCCGTCGTCCCACGTGAAGCCGACGGGCACGACGTGGGGGCTCCCGTCGGCGCGCAGCGTCGTCAGCGTCGCGAGGTGCCGCTCGGCGAGGAAGGCGAGGACGTGCGGGGGGAGCGCGGCCGGGTCGAGCCCGGAGGGAGAGGCAGCCACGGGCGCAGCCTGCCGTGCGGGCGGAGGGCGCGCGACGGGCGGCCTCGGGGAGCCGTGCGGCCGGTCGGCAGGATGGGGTCGTGCCCGCTCCCGACGACGTCCCCCGCCCCGCGACCGAGACCCCCGGCGACGCCGACCGCGAGGCCGCCGCCCGCTCGCTGACGTGGGTGCGCCGCCCCCGGCCCGGGGTGACGGGCAGCCTCTCGCCGGGCTACCTGCTGCTCGACCGCGTCGTCGTCGCGGGGGAGGCCGACCGCCCCGCGCTCGTCGCGCCCGGGCTGCCGGAGGGCTCGTGGTCCTGCGCAGAGCTGCTCGACGTCGCGGCCCGGCTCGGCGGGGCGCTGCGCGCGCTCGGGGCGGGGACGGGGGAGCGGGTGCTCGTGCGCCTCTCGGCCCGGCCGGAGGCCGCGCTGACGCTGCTGGCCTGCGCGCGGACCGGCGCCGTCGCCGTCCCGGTGGCGGTCGACGCGTCCGCCGAGGAGCTCGCCGCGCTGCTGGACGGGGCGCGCCCGGCCGTCGTCGTCACGGGGTCCGGGGCGGCAGAGGTGCTCGCCGCGGCCCTGGCTCGCGCCGGGCACGCGCCGGCGCAGCACGTCGTCGTCGACGCGGTGGAGGGCGCGCCCGCGGCCGACCGCGACGTCGCGTGGGAGCTCGCGCTCACGCCGGGCGCGGCGCCGCCGGCCGAGAGCGTCGTCGTCGACGAGGACGCGCCCCTCGTGCGGCTGGCGGGCGGCGACGTCGTGGCGGGCGACCTCGTGGACCTCGTGCTCCTCGCGCGGCGCCTGGGTGTCGAGGCGGGTGACGTCGTCGCCGTCACCCCCGCGACGGGCTGGGCGGTCGCGCGGGCGACGCTCGTCCCGGCGCTGCTGCTCGCGGGCGCGACCGTGGTGCTCGCCGGGGACGAAACCCCGACGGGCGCGGACGTCGTCGTGCGCGGCGCGGCGGGGGACGCCGTCGAGGTCGTCGCCGGGGACGCCGCAACGACGCTGCCGTGGCGGGCGGGCGACGCGCTGCCGGCCTGACACGCCGCGGGCCGGAGGTGGCTGCACGAGGACGCGGTCTGACCGCGTCCTCGTGCAGCCACCTCGCCCTGCGGGAGTCAGCCGGCCGGCCCGCCGCGGGCCGCCACCCCGTCGAGCCGCAGCTCGGTCGAGGTGTCCCGGTGGCTCCCCGTCGAGCCGACGTGCTTCTCGCTGATCGTCGAGCCGTTCTTCAGCACGCCGTAGAAGGCCATGGCGTGGCCGCGGCCGACGCCGAAGTCGTCCTTCAACCAGGCGACGACCTCGCCGGCCTTCGTCGTGGGGCCGTAGCCCCGCCCGGCCGCGAGGTCGAGGAGCTGCTGCGGGGTCCTGCCGGTCCGCGCCTCGAGCGCGTCGAGGTACGCCTGGTACGACATGGGTCCTCCGTCGGGTGGGGTCTCGTCGCAGGGGCAGACCGACAGAAGCACCCGGCCTCATCGGTCACGACCGCCTCGTCGTCGCGAGGGGGGCCCCGACGACCCGCCCCCCCCTCGCGACGTGTGACCACGACGCGCCCCCGCGAGCGTCGGGAGGGGCGTCATGGCCACACGTCGCGAGGGAGGGGTCAGGCGGGCGGGGACGGCGCCTGGTCGTCCTCGTCGGCGCCGTCGCCGTCGGTCGGGTCGACGACGAGCTCGCGCGGGCGGGCGGCCGCCTCGCGCTCCGCCGTCCACGGGGCGCCCGGCGGGAGGTGGTGCACCCGGGAGGGGCGCACCACCTCCGGCGGCCCGGGCTCGGCGGCGCGGGTCAGGACGCCGCCGCCGTGGCGTACGTCGCCGACGCCTGGTCGCCGAGGTAGGGGCCGTACATCGTCGTCGGGTCGGCGGTGTACTTGAAGCTGTTGACCGAGGTGGCGACGCCGCTGCCCGTCGCCTCGTCGAAGCCCGAGTACCAGGGGCCGCCGCTGGAGCCGCCGGTCATGCCGCAGGTGAGGCCCTGGTCGGTGCTGCCGAGCAGGTCGTCGCGGACGACGCCGGCGCAGTACTGGAGGCTCTCGCCGTCGTACGGCGCGGCGGCGGGGTAGCCGAAGGACGACGTCTGCTGCCCGCGCGCCTGGTTGAAGCCGATGCCCTGGGCGCCCACGACGTCGGCCAGCGCCTGCCCGGAGCCGTTGCGGCCCACGACGGCGAACCCGACGTCGAAGTTGAGGTCCTCCGACGCCTCCCACTGCGGCGTCGTCACGAGGTCGGTGGCCGTCCAGCGGCCGTAGGGGGCGGCCCCCTCGTCGTAGCCGGGCACGAAGACGAAGTCGGAGGCGAACGCGCCCTCGCCGTAGAGGCAGTGGCCGGCGGTCAGCACGGTCGAGAGGTTGTCGGACGCCACGGACGACGCCGAGCACACGTAGTCCTCGCCGCCGAGGGTGAAGAAGACCTTGCCGGTCGTGGCGACGACCTGGCCGCCGCCCGCCCACGGCACCCCGGCGGCGGTGGGGGCCAGGGCGGACAGGAGGCCACCGGGGACCGCGGCGGCGCCGAGGACGCCGTCGACGACCTCCGCGGTGCCGCCGGCGACGGCAGAGGAGGGCGTGCCGGCGGCGAGGGCGCGCTCGGCCTCCGCGGCGGCGTCCTCGACGAGCACGGAGCCCGGGGTGGCCGCCCGCATGCGCTCGGCGGTCCAGGAGCCGGCGACGGCGGAGCGCTCGTCGGCGGTGTCGGCGCCGGTGGCGGTCGCGGCGGCCGCGGGCGCCGGGGCGGCCTGCGCGGGGGCCGCGGCGAGCGCGGCCCCGAGGACGATGCCCGGCCCGAGGACGAGGGCGGCGAGGCGTCGCGTCATGGTGGGGTCCTTCCCGAGGGACGCGGGCGTCAGCTGACGCCCGCGAGGCGGCGACCGTAGGTCGATCTGCCCGATCTGGGTAGACCTTCATCACGATGCGGTCACGGCGCGGTCTCGGAAGGGTCACGCGCGTCGCCCGTCCGGAGGAGGCGACGCCGAGAGGCCCTCGCCCGTCCTGCTCCCGCCCCCCGTCCCCCGACGTGTGACCTCGTGGGCCCTCGTGAGCGCTCACGGAGCCCGACGAGGTCACGCGTCGGGAAGGACGAGGTGGGGGGATCTGACGGCGAGGGGCGGGGAAGGGCGTCGGGTCAGGCCGGGAGCGCGCCCGCCCCCGCCGCCCGGGCGTACCAGCGGGCGGAGTCCTTGGGCGTGCGGACCTGGGTGCCGTAGTCCACGTGGACGACGCCGAAGCGCTTGGAGTAGCCGTAGCCCCACTCGAAGTTGTCGAGCAGCGACCACACGAAGTAGCCGCGCACGGGCGCGCCGGCGTCGACGGCGTCGAGGACGGCGGCGAGGTGGTCGCGGAGGTAGGCGATGCGGTCGTCGTCGTGGACGACGCCGTCGTCGCCGACGACGTCGGGGGCGGCCATGCCGTTCTCGGTGACGTAGAGGTCGACGCCCGGGGCCTCCTCGGCCAGGCGGGTCAGCAGGGCGGTCATGCCGCGGGGGTCGATGCTCCAGCCCATCTCCGTGCGCGGGCCCGGGAGGCTGACGAACTGGACGTCGTCGCAGGCGATCCAGGGGGTGCCCGCCGCGGCGCCGTGGCCGTCGGCGCCGTCCTTCTCGGCCGGGTCGCCGGAGCCGTCCCAGTGCCGGACGACGCTGGGGGAGTAGTAGTTCAGCCCGACGGCGTCGAGCGGCTGCCGGACGACCGCGAGGTCCCCGTCGTGGACGAAGGACCAGTCGGTGACCCCGGCGGTGTCCTCGAGGACGTCGGCCGGGTACTCCCCGCGCAGCATCGGGCCGAGGAAGACCCGGTTCTGCAGGCCGTCGACCCGGCGGGCCGCGTCGACGTCGCCCGCGGAGGCGGGGTCCTCGGGGCGGAACCAGCCGAGGTTGAGCGTCACGGCGACCTCCGCCGACGGCGCGTGCTCGCGGACGGCCCGCGCCGCGAGCCCGTGCGCGAGGTTGAGGTGGTGGACCGCCGCCAGCGCGGCCGCCGGCTCGGTGCGGCCGGGCGCGTGCACCCCCGAGGCGTAGCCCAGGTACGCCGCGCACCACGGCTCGTTGAGGGTGATGAAGGTCCGCACCCGGTCGCCCAGCGCCCCCGCCACCACCGCGGCGTACTCCCCGAAGCGCTCCGCGGTCCGACGGTCGGCCCAGCCCCCGGTGTCCTCCAGCGCCTGCGGCAGGTCCCAGTGGTAGAGCGTCACCGCCGGCGCGATCCCCGCCGCCAGCAGCTCGTCGACCAGCGCGGAGTAGAAGTCCAGCCCCCGCTGCTCCACCGGCCCGAGCGCGTCGGCCGTCACGCCCGGGGTGATCCGCGGCCACGCCACCGAGAACCGGTACGACTGCAGCCCCAGCTCCTTCATCAGCGCGACGTCCTCGCGGAAGCGGTGGAAGTGGTCGCACGCCACGTCGCCGGTGTCGCCGTCCTGCACCTTGCCCGGCGTGCGGGAGAACGTGTCCCAGATCGACGGCGTCCGGCCGCCCTCGTCCACCGCCCCCTCGATCTGGTAGCTCGCCGTCGCCGACCCCCACAGGAACCCGTCCGGGAAGGCCCGCCCGGCAGGCGCTCCCGGGGTCTCGGCGGTGTCGGGGGCGGTCGTCGTCGCGTCGGGCACGGGGGCTCCTCGGGGCGGTGCGGCTCGGGGCGGGCGGACGCGGCGGGGCGCCGCCCTCGTCGTCGAGGTCGACGTCGCACGTGGAAGCGCTCTCACAGCGTCTGCGCGGAGGGTGCTGCCCGGCACGGGGACGTGTCAAGCACCACCGGGGACGGGGCGGCGCGGTGCCGGCCGCCCCGCGGGCGACGACGCCGCCCCGGGCCGGCGGCAGGGCGCGTCAGGCGCTGCCGCGCACCACGAGCCGGGTCTGGAGCGGCTCGCCGAGCGCCGCCTGGACCACCTCGGCCGTCCCGGCGGGGTCGCCGCCGGGCGGTCCGTCGAGCGCGCGGACGAGCGCCGTCGCCATCCGCCGGCCCAGCTCCTCGAGCGGCTGGTGCACCGTCGTCAGCGGCGGAGAGGTGGCCGAGGCCAGCGGGATGTCGTCGTAGCCGACGACGGCGACGTCCTCGGGCACCCGCCGGCCCCGCTCGCGCAGGACGCCAAGGGCGCCGACGGCCATGAGGTCGTTGGCGGCGAAGACGCCGTCGAGGTCCGGGAAGCGGTCCAGCAGCAGGGCCATCGCCGTCCGGCCGCCCTCCACCGAGTAGTGCCCGGGCTCGGCGGCGGCGTCGGGGAGGTGGACACCGCCCGCGGCGAGCACCTCGCGGAGGCCGCGCACGCGGTCGGCGCTGCTCGGCATGTCCGGGGGACCGGTGAGGACGACGGGGCGCCGCCGCCCCACCGCCAGGAGGTGCCCGGCGGCGAGGCGGCCGCCGCCGACGTTGTCGGTGTCGACGTGCGGCTGGGCCCCGACGCCCGCGGGCGGTCGGCCGGCGACGACGACCGGCATCCCGAGCTCCGCGAGCCGGGCGGGGGAGTGCTCGCCGCGGTGCACGGACAGGAACATCGCGGCGTCGAGGTGGCCCCCGGCGGCGAAGCGCTCGAGGCGGCGCCGGTCGCCCTCGTCCGCGACGACGACGAAGAGGACCTGCCGCCCGCTGCGGACCACGACGCGGTGCGCGCCCTTGAGGACGGTCGCGAAGAAGGGGTCGGAGAAGAAGACCTCCTCCTGCTCGCAGACGACGAAGGCCACGGCGTCGCTGCGCCGGGTGACGAGCATGCGGGCGGCGCCGTTGGGCACGTAGGACAGCTGCTCCGCGGCGGCGAGGACGCCGGCGCGCGCCGCCTCGCTCACGCGCGGGGAGCCGTTGAGCACGCGGCTCGCGGTGGCCCGCGACACGCCGGCCGCGGCCGCCACGGACTCGAGCGTCGGCACGCCGGCCGCCCCGCGCACGGGGGCGACGCCTCCCTCGGCGTCGGGGTGGGGGTCGAGGCGGTCGACCACGCGTCCCCCTCCCGGTGCCGCGGCGCGGTGCCGGGCGGCGCGCAGTATGCCGCGTCGGGGCGGGCGGTCCCGGCGACGTCCGCGGGCGCCGCGCGGCGACGCGGTCAGCGCGGCTCGGGCGGCGCGGCCCCGGCCGCCTCGTCGACGGGGCCGTCGCCGAGGTCGCGCCGGTACCAGGCGACGTCGCGCCAGGCGCCGAGCTTCCACCCCACCCGCGGGAAGGTGCCCACGGGCTCGAAGCCCAGCGCGGCGTGCAGCCCCTCGCTCGCGGCGTTCGGCAGCGCCACCACCGCGGTGGCCGTCCGGAGCCCCCGCTCCGCGAGCCGCTGCAGCAGGGCGCCGTAGAGCAGGCGACCGGCACCGCGCCCCGTGGCAGCCGGGGCGAGGTAGACCGTCGTCTCGCACGTCCAGCGGTACGCCGGACGCGGGCGGAAGGGGCCGCCGTGCGCGAGACCGACGACGCCCGAGGCGTCCTCGAGCACGAGCCAGGCGTGGTGCTCCTGCGCGGCGGCGATCCGCCGGGCCGTCGTGGCGGCGTCGGGCGGCTCGGTCTCGAAGGTCGCCACGGAGCCGGTCACGTACGGCGCGTAGACCGCGGCGCAGGCGACGGCGTCGGCCGCCGTGGCGTCGCGGACGCGCAGGTCCGTCGGGGGGAGCGGGCGCGGGGGCGTCGTCACGCCCCGAGCCTGCCGCCCGGCGGCCGTGGCGGCGCCACGCAGGAGCCGCGCAGGCAGCGGTGGCACCATCGCGACGTGACCCCTGCGACGTCGCCCCGGCGCGACGGACCCCGCCGCGTCGTCGTCCTCGGCTCGACCGGCTCGATCGGCGTCCAGGCCCTCGAGGTCGTCGCCGCGGCGCCCGACCGCTTCCGCGTCACGGCCCTCGCGGCCGGCGGCTCGGACCCCGCCCTGCTCGCGCGCCAGGCCGTCGCCACGGGGGCCGAGCACGTCGCCGTCGCCGACGAGCGGGCCCTGCCGGCCCTCCGCGAGCACCTGGCGGCCGCCCTGGCCGGCCGCCCCCTCCCGGAGCTGCACGCCGGGCCCGACGCCGCGACGACGCTGGCCGGCCTGCCCGCCGACGTGGTCCTCAACGGCATCACCGGCTCGGTCGGCCTGGCTCCGACCCTCGCCGCCCTCGCCGCGGCCGCGCCCGGCGGGGCCGCCGAGGGCGCGGTGCTGGCCCTCGCCAACAAGGAGTCGCTCGTCGTCGGCGGGCCGCTGGTCCTCGCCGCGGCCGGGCGCGCCGGGGGCATGGCGCGCGCCGTGGCGCCCGTCGACAGCGAGCACTCCGCGCTCGCCCAGTGCCTGCGGGGCGGGCGCGCCGACGAGGTCCGCCGGCTCGTGCTGACCGCCAGCGGCGGCCCCTTCCGCGGCTGGTCGCGCGAGCGGCTCGCGGACGTGACCCCCGAGCAGGCGCTCGCCCACCCGACGTGGGCGATGGGGCCGGTCATCACGACCAACTCGGCGACCCTCGTCAACAAGGGCCTCGAGGTGATCGAGGCCCACCTGCTCTTCGACCTGCCGATGGACCGCGTCGACGTCGTCGTCCACCCGCAGTCCGTCGTCCACTCGATGGTCGAGTTCGTCGACGGCGCCACGCTCGCGCAGGCCTCGCCGCCGAGCATGCGCATCCCCATCGCGCTCGGCCTCGGCTGGCCGGACCGCGTCCCCGACGCCGGCCCCGCCTGCGACTGGACGACGGCGCAGACGTGGGAGTTCCTCCCGCTCGACGACGACGCCTTCCCGGCCGTCCGCCTCGCCCGTCAGGTGGGGACGGCGGGCGGCACCTCCCCGGCCGTCCTCAACGCCGCCAACGAGGAGTGCGTCGACGCGTTCCTCGCCGGCCTCACGTCCTTCGTCAGCATCGTCGACACCGTGGCCCGGGTCGTCGAGGAGGCCGCCTCGGCCCCCGACGTCGCGGCGGGCCGCACGGCCGACGACCTCTCCCTCGACGACGTCCTCGGCGCCGAGCGGTGGGCCCGGGCGCGCGCCCGCGAGGTCCTCGGAGTGCCCGCCGCAGGCCGGGCGTGAGGCGGGTGCCGAGGTGCTGACCGTCACGTGGTCGCTCGCGACCGTCCTGTGGGTCGTCGGGGCGGTGCTCTTCTTCGTCGTGGGCCTGGCCGCGTCCATCGCGCTGCACGAGGTCGGGCACCTGCTGCCCGCCAAGCGCTTCGGCGTCAAGGTGACGCAGTACATGGTCGGCTTCGGGTCGACCGTCTGGTCCCGGCAGCGGGGCGAGACCGAGTACGGCGTCAAGGCGGTCCCGCTCGGCGGCTACATCCGGATGATCGGCATGTTCCCGCCGCGGCCGGGGCAGGACCCGTCCGTCGTCCGGGAGTCCTCGACGGGCATCTTCCAGACGATGGCCGACGACGCCCGGCGGCTGTCCGCCGAGGAGGTCGGCCCCGACGACGCCCACCGGCAGTTCTGGCAGCTGTCCGTCCCGCGCCGGGTCGTCGTCATGCTCGGCGGCCCGGCGATGAACGCGCTGCTCGCTGTCCTGCTGCTCGGCGGCACGGCCGTGACGCTCGGCGTCGCGCCGCAGACGACGACGACGGTCGGCCTGGTGCAGGAGTGCGTGCTGCCCGCGGGCTCGACGGCGACGGAGTGCCCCGCCGACGCGCCGCCCACGCCGGCCGCCGCCGCGGGCCTCGAGGCGGGCGACGTCGTCGTCTCCTTCGACGGCCGGCCGGTCGAGGACTGGCAGCAGCTGCGCGCCGACATCCGCGACGCCGCGGGCCGCCGGGTGCCGCTCGTCGTCGAGCGGGCCGGCGAGCGGGTGGACCTCACCATCGCGCCGATCCCGAACGAGGTCGTGCGCCTCGACGACGACGGCGACCCCGTCCTCGACGACGCCGGCGTCCCGCTCACCGAGGAGGCCGGCTTCGTCGGCTTCTCGCCCACGCAGGAGCGCCGCGCGCAGCCCGTGTCCGACGTCCCGGGCCTCGTCGCCGACGCCTTTGTGCGGACCGTCACCGTCGTCGTCAGCCTGCCGGTGCGGATGGTCGACGTCGCCCAGGCCGCCTTCGGCTCCGAGCCGCGCGACCCGGAGGGACCCGTGGGCATCGTCGGCGTGGGCCGGCTGTCGGGGGAGATCGCGGCGATCGACCAGTTCTCCGCCGGCGACAAGGTCTCGCTCCTGCTCGGCACGATGGGCGGGCTCAACATGGCGCTCTTCGTCTTCAACCTCCTGCCGCTGCTGCCGCTCGACGGCGGCCACGTGGCCGGTGCGCTCTACGAGGGGGCGCGGCGGCGCGTCGCCGCGCTCCGCCGCCGCCCCGACCCGGGGCCCTTCGACGTCGCCCGGCTCATGCCCGTGGCCTACGTCGTCGGCGGCCTCCTCGTGGCGATGTCGGTGCTGCTCGTCTACGCGGACATCGTCCGGCCCGTGACGCTGCTCGGGTGAGCGCCGCCCACCGCGCCCCCGAACCGGACCTGCGCCGGTAGCGTCGGGCCGACCGACGACGACGACGGTCCACGGGGGGTCCGGCCATGACGACGACGAGAGCACGAGCAGGGACGCGCAGGGTCACGGGGGCGGTGGTGGGCGCGGTGGCGCTGGGCCTCCTCCTGGGCGCCTGCGCCACGACGACGGACGTCGAGCCGCTCGCGGCGGGCGCACCGACGGGCGGGCCCGCGCCCGCGCCCGTGACCGCCGCGGAGGAGGAGGACCCGCTGGCCGGCTCCGACCTGTCCCGGGTCGGCCCGGAGCAGGCCGCCGAGATCGAGGACCGCGTGGTCACGGCGGAGGAGTACGCCGCCGCCTTCGAG
The DNA here is from genome assembly GCF_003751265.1 of Pseudokineococcus lusitanus. NCBI lineage: Bacteria > Bacillati > Actinomycetota > Actinomycetes > Kineosporiales > Kineosporiaceae > Pseudokineococcus > Pseudokineococcus lusitanus. The sequence continues at coordinate 130,194 of NZ_RJKN01000003.1, read as the reverse complement.
CGCTACCGCGGCTGCATGGCGGACGCCGGGCACGAGCTCGGCAGCGTGCTGCACCACGACCTCGTGTACCGCTTCGTCGTCTCCGACGCCGCGGTGCAGGACGGCACCGACGACGCCTGCTACGAGACCGAGTTCCACCACGTCGACGGGCTGTGGCAGACCCGCGAGGAGGTGTACGCCCTCTCCGGCCAGCCGGAGTGGGAGCAGGAGTGCCTCCGCGTGCGCGGCGTCGTGCCGGGCGCCACCCCAGAGGAGCGGCACCGCCAGCTGCGGGCGCTGGGCCTCGACTGGGGCGACTGCCCCTGACGGGGGGGGGGCCGGCCGCCCCGGCGGCCGGGCGGGACCACCTGCCCGGCCGCCGGGGCGGGCAGGGGGATACTGCGCCCATGAGCCCCTCGGTCCCGATCTCCCTCGGCATGCCGGCCGCCCCGCCGCCCGTGCTGGCGCCGCGGCGCAAGAGCCGCAAGATCAAGGTCGGGACGGTCGACGTCGGGGGCGACGCCCCCGTCAGCGTCCAGTCGATGACGACGACGCCGACCACCGACATCAACGCGACGCTGCAGCAGATCGCCGAGCTGACGGCCACCGGCTGCGACATCGTCCGCGTCGCCTGCCCGAGCCAGGACGACGCCGACGCGCTCCCGGCCATCGCGCAGAAGTCGCAGATCCCGGTGATCGCCGACATCCACTTCCAGCCGAAGTACGTCTTCGCCGCCATCGACGCCGGCTGTGCCGCCGTCCGCGTCAACCCGGGCAACATCCGCAAGTTCGACGACCAGGTGGCGTCGATCGCCAAGGCCGCGAAGGACGCGGGCGTGAGCATCCGGATCGGCGTCAACGCCGGCTCGCTCGACCGCCGGGTCATGGAGAAGTACGGCAAGGCGACGCCCGAGGCGCTCGTCGAGTCGGCGGTCTGGGAGGCCTCGCTCTTCGAGGAGCACGACTTCCACGACTTCAAGATCTCCGTCAAGCACAACGACCCCGTCGTCATGGTGCGGGCCTACGAGCTGCTCGCGGAGCGGGGCGACTGGCCCCTGCACCTCGGCGTCACCGAGGCGGGCCCGGCCTTCCAGGGCACCATCAAGTCGGCCACGGCCTTCGGCGCGCTGCTGTCCAAGGGCATCGGCGACACGATCCGCGTCTCCCTCTCCGCCCCTCCCGTCGAGGAGGTCAAGGTGGGCGCCCAGATCCTCGAGTCGCTCAACCTGCGCCCCCGCAAGCTCGAGATCGTGTCCTGCCCCTCGTGCGGGCGGGCCCAGGTGGACGTCTACACGCTCGCCGACCAGGTCACCGCGGGCCTCGAGGGCATGACCGTCCCGCTGCGCGTCGCCGTCATGGGCTGCGTCGTCAACGGCCCGGGCGAGGCCCGCGAGGCCGACCTCGGCGTCGCCTCCGGCAACGGCAAGGGCCAGATCTTCGTCAAGGGCGAGGTCATCAAGACCGTCCCCGAGGACCAGATCGTCGCGACGCTCATCGAGGAGGCCGAGCGCCTCGCCGAGCAGATGGGGCTCGAGGCCGACGCCGCCGGGGCCGCCGCGGGCGGGCCCACCGTCAGCGTCCGCTGAGCCGGCCCGCCGTGCCGCTGCGCTCCTCGACCCGCGTCCTGCTGCGCGGGCTCGCGGTCACCGACCACGTCGTCGACGTCCCGCTCCGCTGGGACCTGCCCGTCGTCGGCGGCCGCCTCGGGCAGCTGCCCGCGGACGGCCCCCGGGCGGCCGACGACCCGGGCCCGACGCTGCAGGTGCTCGCGCGGGAGGTCGTCGACGTCCGCCGCGAGGGGGAGGACCTCCCGCTGCTGCTCTTCCTCCAGGGCGGGCCGGGCGGCAAGAGCCCGCGGCCCGTGCCGGGCGGCGGCTGGCTCGCGAAGGCCACGCGGACGCACCGGGTCGTCCTCCTCGACCAGCGCGGCACCGGTCGCAGCACGCGCGTCGACGCGTCGCTCGCGGCGGAGGTCGGCGACGACGACGTCCTCGCCGAGCGGCTGCGCCACCACCGGGCGGACGCCGTCGTCGCCGACGCCGAGCACGTCCGGCACGTCGTCTACGGCGGCCGGCGGTGGGAGACGCTGGGGCAGAGCTACGGCGGCTTCGTCACGCTCACCTACCTCTCGCGCGCCGCGCGCGGCCTGGCCGCCTGCTACGTCACCGGGGGGCTCGCGGGCCTCGCGGCGGACGCCGACGAGGTCTACGCGCGGCTCGCCCCCCGCGTGCTCGAGCGCTCGGAGCGCCACCGGGCCCGCTTCCCCGGCGACCAGGTGCTCCTCGACGCGCTCGCCGACCGGACGGGCGCCGAGGACGTCCGGCTGCCGTCGGGGGACCGGCTGACGACCCGCCGGCTGCAGTCCCTCGGCATCGCCCTGGGGCGCCTCGACGGCTCCGACGACCTCCACTGGCTGCTCGACGAGGCCTTCCGCGACGGCCCGGGCGCGGCGCCCGACGGCCCGCTCGCGCCGTCCTTCCTCGCCGAGGTCGACCAGCGCACCGGCTTCGCCGGCGAGCCGCTCTACGGCGTGCTGCACGAGTCGATCTACGCGCAGGGCCCCGACCGCGGGCAGGGGCCGACGGCCTGGGCGGCCGAGCGGCAGCTGCCGGACGCCCTGCGCCCGCAGGTGCGGCCCCTGGGGCTCCTCGGCGAGGCCACCTACCCGTGGATGGTCGAGGAGGTCGCGGCGCTGCGGCCGCTGCGCGGGGCGACCGAGCGGCTGCACGCGGTCGAGGACTGGACGCCCCTCTACGACCCCGAGGTGCTCGCGGCGAACGAGGTGCCCGTGGCGGCGCTGGCGTACCACGACGACCTCTACGTCGACGTCGACCTCTCGCTGGCCACCGCGCGCGCCGTCGGGTCGACGGACGTGTGGGTGACGAACGAGATGCAGCACGACGGCCTGCGGACGAGCGGGGGAGCGGTGCTCGACCGGCTCCTCGCCTCCGTGGCCGACCGCGGCGGGCCGCTCCGCTGAGCCCCCGCGCGGCGGCACGGGGCCGCCCGGGCGTCGTGCGCGGCGGGCGGCGCCGCGAGGTGGTGGGATGACGGACGTGCTGCGGACCGGGGCGAGGGTGCTCGACGACGGCGACCGGGCGGAGGTCCTGGCGCTGTGCGACCGCGACCCCGTCGCCAACGTCTTCGTCGCCGGCCGGGTCGAGGCCGTGGGCGCCGACCCGCGCCGCCTCGGCGGCGAGCTGTGGGGGTACGGCTCCCGCGGCTCCCTGGAGGCCGTGTGCTGGAGCGGCGCCAACCTCGTCCCCGTCGAGGCCGGTCCCGCCGCCCTCGACGCCTTCGCCGCCCGGGCCCGCACCCAGGGCCGGCGCTGCTCGTCGGTCGTGGGCCCGGCCGACGCCGCCCTCGGCCTCTGGGAGCGGCTGGCCCCGGCGTGGGGCGCGGCGCGCGAGGTCCGGCCCCGCCAGCCGCTGCTCGTGCTCGACGGCCCGCCCGCGGTGGAGCCCGACCCCTGGGTGCGGCGATCCACGGCCGCGGACCTCGACCTCCTCGTCCCCGCCTGCGTGGCCATGTTCACCGAGGAGGTCGGCTACTCGCCGACGGCCTGGGACGGCGGCCGCGCGTACCGCGCGCGCGTGGCCGAGCTCGTGGCGGCGGGACGGTCCTTCGTCCGCCTCGACGCCGGCGACGGCGGCACGCCCGAGCCGACCTCCGACCCGCGCGCCGCCCGCCGGACGGCCTTCAAGGCCGAGCTCGGGGCGGTCTCGCGGCGCGCGGTCCAGGTGCAGGGCGTGTTCGTCGACCCCGCGCTGCGCGGCCGGGGGCTCGCCGCCCCCGGCACGGCGGCGGTGGCGGCCCTGGCGCGCGAGCACGACGACGTCGTCGTCAGCCTCTACGTCAACGACTTCAACACCGCGGCCCTCGCCGCGTACCGCCGTGCCGGCTTCCGCCAGGCCGGCGTCCTGGCCACCGTCCTCTTCTGACGCGGCCGCCCCCCGCCCGGTGCCCCGGGCACTCACCCCTTCGGGTGGCAGGTCGCGCCAAACCGCTGCGGGCAGGGTGCCGAACGTGATGATGTGACCGAACAGTGACCCTGCTCGGCGCTCACGGACAGTGATCGGCCCGCTTCGCCCGAACGGGCGGAGCGAGGGCCCGCACCCGGCGAGGAGCATGACGCCGGAGGGCCCGACGTGCTTCCATGGTGCTGTCCGTGGCGTCGAGGGAGCCGCTGCCCCGCACGAACCGTCACCACGGAGGCCCCGAGACGCATGGCTGAGCCCGCGAGCCCTACGCCCGGTCACCACCGCGACGGCGGCCCCGTCGCCGCCGGGGGCGTCGACCGTGTCGTCGCCCCGCGTGCCACGGACATCCCCGGCCCGCGCACCCGCGCCGCCACCCGCCTCGCGCTCGTCACCGAGCGTGGCGGGGACGGCCGCCCGGCCACCGACGTCGGGAACATCCTCGCCGCGGCGGCCGCCACGGGCACCCGCCGCCGCCGGCGCATCAGCCGGACGACGGCGCTCGTCGTCGCGGTCGACGTCGTCGTCGTCGTCGCCGCGGCCCTCGCCGTCGAGCTCCACAGCCTCATGACGGTCCTCACCGCGCTGCTGCTCGTCTTCGCGCGGACGACCCTCGGGCTCTACCGCCGCCGCCTCGGCCTCAGCGTCCTCGACGAGCTGCCGCAGGTCGCGCAGAGCGCCGTCGCGACGCTCGGCGTCGCGAGCATCTCCGTCGTGCTGTGGGGCAGCGCCCAGCTGCTCGAGCCGACGGTCGTCTTCCTCACGCTCTTCGTCGTCGCCTCGACCCTGCTGCGCGTCGTCCTCTACGGCGCGCTGCGCCGCCGGCTCCGCCGTGACCCGCGGACGCGCCGCCGCACGCTCGTCCTCGGCGCCGGCTCCGTCGGCACCGAGCTCGTCGCGGCGATGCTGCGCCACCCCGAGCGGGGGCTGCTGCCGGTCGGCTTCATCGACGGCCACAGCGGCAACCGGGCCTCGGCCGTCGCCGACGTCCCCGTCCTCCTCGAGGACGAGTCCCGCCTCCACGAGGCGATCGTCGAGCACGACGTCGAGGTCGTCGTCGTGGCCTACAGCTCCTCCCCGGAGGCGGAGGTCGTCGACAGCGTCATCGTCGCCGCCTCGCACGGCTGCGAGGTGCTCGTCGTGCCGCGCCTGTTCGAGCTGCAGCACGACGGCCCCGACGTGGAGAGCCTCCGCGGCCTCCCGCTGGTGCGCCTGCGCACCGACGTCCGCTCCTCGCCGACGTGGCTCGTCAAGACGGTCGTCGACCGCGCCGTCGCCGCCGTCGCCCTCCTGCTGCTGGCCCCGGTCATGCTCGCGGTGGCCGCCGCCGTCGTCATCGACTCGGGCTTCCCGGTCCTCTTCCGCCAGGAGCGGGTCGGCGTCTGGTCGCGGCCCATCACGGTGCTGAAGTTCCGCTCGATGCGGCCCGCCAACGAGGAGGAGAGCCGCACCAACTGGAACATCGCCAACGACTCGAGGGTCAGCCCCATCGGCAAGTTCCTGCGCAAGACCTCGCTCGACGAGCTGCCGCAGCTCTTCAACATCCTCCGCGGCGACATGTCGGTCGTCGGCCCCCGCCCGGAGCGGCCCACCTTCGTCGAGCAGTTCTCGCGCGACCACGAGCGCTACTGGGCCCGGCACCGCGTGCCCGTCGGCCTCACCGGCTGGTCGCAGGTGAACGGCCTCCGCGGCGACACGTCCATCCAGGACCGCGCCCGGTACGACAACTACTACATCGCCAACTGGTCGCTCTGGCTCGACATCAAGATCGTCCTCCTCACCCTGCGCGAGGTCCTGCGCGGCGGTGGGGCGTGACGGCCCCCGGGCCGACGACGACGGACGGGGCGGCGGCGACCGCGGGGACGCAGGGGCCCCGGCGGCCCGCCCGTCGTCGTGCGCCGGTCGTCGTGGCCGGCGTCGTGCTGCTCGCGCTCGTCGTAGGGCTCGTCGTCTGGCTGCTCACGCGGCCCGAGACCGTCCGTCCCGAGGACTTCGGCGCCGTCGGCGACGGCGTGGCCGACGACACCGCGGCGCTGCAGACGACGCTCGACGCCCTCGAGCCGGGCCAGCGCCTCGAGCTGGCCGAGGGCTCGACGTACACCCACGCCGACGTCCTCGTCCTCACCGTGCCGGACGTGCACGTCACCGGCGGGGGCGAGCTGCGCGCGACCGACGAGGAGCGGTCCTCCTTCCGGGTCGAGGCCGACGACGTCGAGATCTCCGACCTCCTGCTCACCGTGCCGGAGACGACGCGCCGCTGGGACGCCACCGAGCAGCAGCGGCTGCTCCTGCGGGGGACGACCGGCGTGGAGGTCCGCGACGTCACCGTCCGCGGCTCCGCGGCGGCCGGCATCTTCCTCGACGGCGCCTCCTCGGACTTCCTCCTCGAGGACGTCGTCGTCGAGGGGACGCGCGCCGACGGGATCCACGTCAGCGGCGGGTCCCACGACGGCCGGGTCGTCGACGCGACGACGCGGGACACCGGGGACGACGGCATCGCCGTCGTCTCCTACGCCCAGGACGGCGCGCCCTCCGCGCGCGTCGAGGTGGAGAGCCCGGTCGTCCGCGGCTCCGCGGCGCGCGGCCTGTCGGTCGTCGGCGGCGAGGACGTCACGTGGACCGACGTCGACGTGGAGGGCACCGGCGCGGCCGGCGTCTACGTGGCGGCCGAGGGCGAGCCCTACTTCACGACGTCGGTGGCGCGCGTCGTCCTCGACGGCGGCCGGGTCGCCGACGCCAACACCGACGAGGGCATCGACCACGGTGCCGTCCTCGTCTACGACGGCAGCAGCGAGTCCTCCGTCTCCGACGTCACGGTCGAGGACCTCGAGGTCGTCGGCACGCGGGCGTCCGCCAGCCGCCAGGTCGGCGTCATCGCCGACGGCGAGGGCGAGACGATCACCGGCGTCACCCTCACCGGGCTCGCCGTCGAGGGGGGCCCGGACGGGCTCCTCTCCGCGCCGGCGGCGACCGACGTCGACGTCAGCGGCTGGACCCGCGACGGCGAGGACGTCGACCCGCTCGCCGGGGGCTGACCGCCCCCCTCACCCGTCCGGCCCAGCCGCCCCCGCCGGGGCGGTGACGCACGGTCGCCCGACCGGGCGGTCCCTCGCGCCGAGGGCCCGATCCCCGGGGTCCGTCCGTCACGGAGGGCTACCCTCGGCCCGCTCGTCCGCACCACCCCGGCCCCCCCCGGCCGGACCCGCACCCCACCGCCAGAACGTCGCCAGAACGTCGAGAGGACACCCACCCGTGCGCGGAGGAAAGCTCACCCGGCTCGGGGCCGCCCAGGTCGCCCTGGCGGCCGTCGTCCTGGCGGCCGTCGTCGGCGGCGTCGTCGGCGGTCTCGTGGGGTCCTCGCGGCCCACGACCGCGACGGCCACCACCCTGCTGGCGCTCCAGCAGGACCCCACCGTCAGCGGCAACGCCGACGCGAGCCTCCAGGGCGCGAGCGACGTCTCCGAGGGCTTCCTCCAGACCGAGCTCGTCTACCTCGGCAGCGACCAGTTCCTCGCGCAGGTGGAGGAGGAGGTCGGCTCCGAGCTCGAGCTCGAGGCCAGCCGCGTCACCCAGTCGAACGTCGCCCAGGTCAGCGTCACGGCCGACAGCGCCGCGGCGGCCACGGCCGGCGCGGACGCCGCCGCCGCCCTCTACGTCGACCGCCGCACGACGCAGGCGACGGAGCGCCTCGACGCGCAGGCGAGCACGGTGCAGGAGCAGCTCGACGGCGTGCTGGAGCAGCTGGACGCGGCGCAGGCCTCGACCGTGCTGCCGTCGGACGCCGGGACGACCCAGGCGCTGCAGGGCCGCTACGAGAGCCTGCTGACCCTCTCGACGAACCTCGCCGTCGCCCGCGAGAGCGCCGGGCAGGGCGTCCAGGTCGTGCAGACCGCGGTCCTCGACGAGGCCGACGGCCTCTCGCCGACGGTCGTCGGCGTCGTCCTCGGCGCGCTCCTCGGCGCGCTGCTCGGCGCCGGCGCCGCGGCGCTGTGGCGGCAGAGCAGCTCGACCGTGCGCGGGGAGTCCGACCTCGCCGGCGCCGAGGCCGTCCTGCCGCCGCGGCTGCCGCACTCCGCGCCCGGGGACCTCGTCCCCACGGCCACGGCGGCGACCACCCCGCTGGCCCGGGCGGCGCAGCGCCAGTCGGTGCAGCTGCTCGCCGGCCGCGACGAGACCCTCACCGCGGTCGTCGCCCTCGTGGGCGCCGGTCCCGGCGCCGGGACGAGCACCGCGGCCCTGCAGCACGCGGCGGCGATGGCCGGCCGCGGCCCCGTCGTCCTCGTCTGCGCCGGGGACGTCGTGCCGGGTACGGGCGCCTCGCCCGCCTCGACCCTCGCCGGCGTCGACGCCGGCGCGCCGGGCCTGCTCGACCTCGCCCGCTCGGGCAGCGTCGTGACCGCCGACGACGTCGCCCGCCTCCGCCAGGCCACGGCCGTCGGCGACCTGTCCGTCCTCACGGCCGGGACGGGGACCGGCTCGCCCGCCGACCTCGAGCACCTCGTCAACCGCGGCCTCGTCGCGGCGCTGCGCGCCACCGGCGCGGACGTCGTCGTCGACGCCCCCTCGCTGGAGCGCTCCGGCGCGGCGCCGCGCCTCGCGGCGCAGGCCGACGCCGTGGCCCTCGTCGCCGGCGTGGGCACCACCTCCCGCGCCGACGTCGAGGTGGGCCTGCGGGCGCTGGCGCGGGCGGACGGCGCGCAGCCGGCCGTCCTCGTCACCGAGCCGCGCACCGGCCGCCGCGCGGCGGCCCCGGCCCGGCCCGCCGGACGGCCCGCCGCCGGCGCCCGTCCCGCGGGCGACGCCGGCCTCGGCGCCGAGCTCCTCGAGGGCCGGCCGTCGTCCACCGGCGGCGCGCGGTGAGCACGCCCGCGCTCTCGCTCGTCGTCACGACGGTGGGGCGCCCGGAGGAGTTCGAGCGGCTCCTGCGCTCGGTCATGGCCTCCGACGTCGCGGACCGGGTCGAGCTCGTCCTCGTCGACCAGAGCCAGGAGCAGTCCTGCGCCGCGGTCCTCGACGCCCTGGCGCCGCCGGCCGCCCCCGGCACCCTCGCCCGCACGGCCCGCACCACCTCCGGACGGGGCGCCTCCCACGGCCGCAACGTGGGCCTGGGGCTGGCGACGGCGCCCGTCGTCGGCTTCCCCGACGACAACTGCTGGTACCCCGGCGGGGCGCTGCGGCGCGTCGTCGAGACCTTCGCGGCGGACCCGTCCCTCGCCGGCCTGTCCGGCCGTCAGCTGACGGAGGAGGGGCGCCCGTCGATGCTGCGGTGGAAGGCGACCGCCGGCCCCGTGACGCGGACCAACTTCCTCCACACCTCGATCATGTCGACGATGTTCTTCTCCCGGGAGCACATCGACGCCACCGGGCACTTCGACGAGACGATGGGGGTCGGGTCCTTCGGCTGGTACGGCGCCGGCGAGGAGTCCGACCTCGTCCTGCGCGTCCTCGCCGCCGGCGGGGCCGTCCGCTACGACCCCGAGCTCGTCGTGCTCCAGGAGGAGCCGCGCGAGGCCCCGGACGAGCGCTTCGTCGCCAAGATGCTCCTCTACGGCTGCGGCATGGGGAACCTGTGGCGGCTGCACGGGCTCTCGCGGGCCCAGCTCGCGTACTACGCCGCGCGCAAGGTGGCGGGCGTGGGCGTGCGGACCGCGCGCGGCGAGCGCGTCGTCGCCCGCGCCGACGCCGCCTACCTGCGCGGCCTCGTCGCGGGCCTCGTCGACCGCCCGCCGCGCAGCCTGCGGGAGCGGGCGGCGGCCGCGGGCTCGGCCCGGCCGCGCCCGAGGGCGCCGCGTGCCTGAGCGCACCCGCGCGCCGCACCGGCCGGCCCCGGCGGCGCCGCGTGGCCGGTCGGTGAGCACCACCCTGCCCGGGGGGCTGTGGTGGGTGTCGCCGGTGGGCGCCCTGGCGCTCGTCGTGCCGACGACCCTCTGGTACGCCGCCTCGCTCGACGACGACACGTACCGGCTCCTGTGGCGGACCCCGAAGGTCCTCACCGACCAGACCGCGCTCCTCACCGCGGCGGCCGCGCTGGCCCTGGCCGTCGGCGCGGTCGTCGTGCGCGTGGCCGCCCGCCGGCGCCCCGTCCGGCCGTGGCCCGGCCTGGCGCCCGACCAGCTGGCCCGCCTCGAGCGCGGCGCCGGCGTGGTCTTCTGGCTCACCGCGATCGGCTACGCGGCCTTCGCCGTCGCCGCCGCGGCGCGCGGCCTGTCGCTGCAGGCCCTCGTGCAGGCCTTCGTCGCGCAGGACAACTACTCGTCGCAGTTCCGCGAGCAGCTCGCGCCGGTGCCCGGCGTGACGACGCTCACCCAGTGCGGGCTCGCCTACGCCGTCATGGCGGGCGTGCTGCTCGTGCACCGCTGGGACGCGCGGACCGCCCGCCGGCTCGGCGTCGTCGTCCTGCTCGCCCTCGTGCGCTCCTTCGTCAACACCGAGCGCCTCGCCCTGCTCGAGCTGGCCGTCCCGCTCGTCGTCGTCCTCGCCGTGGCGGTCCGCCGCAGCGGCCCGCCGGCGGTGCGCCGGGCGGTCGTGCTCGCGCCCGTGCTGCTCGTCCCGCTCGTCGTGGCCGTCTTCGGCGCCTTCGAGTACTCGCGCAGCTGGCAGTTCTTCTCCGAGCGCACCAGCCAGGGGTTCTGGGGCTTCGTCGTCGCGCGGATCGCCGGCTACTACGCCACGGCGTACAACAACGGCGCCATCCGCCTCGACGAGGGCGGCTACCCGGGCCGTCTGCCGTACGAGAGCTTCCAGGGGGCGTGGGACGCCCCCGGGGTCTCCTCGCTCGGCCTGTACGAGCAGTGGTCCGCCCCGGTGCCCCCGTCGGCCCAGGACCTGCTCGAGCGCTTCGGCAACCCGGAGTTCAACAACCCCGGCGGGCTCACCGTGCCGCTGCTCGACCTCGGCGTCGTCGGCGGGCTCGTCTACCTCGCCGTCGCCGGCGTCCTCCTCGGCCTGGCGTACCAGGCCTTCGTCGAGGGCCGGCTCGTCGGCCTGCTGCTGTACCCGATCGCCGCGACGGGCGTCTTCGAGATCCCGCGCTACGTCTACTGGAGCCAGGGGAGGGTCCTGCCCGCCGTGCTGTGCGTCGTCGCCGTCACCGCCTACGTCACCCTGTCGCGCACGGTGCCGCCGCCGCGGTCCCGCGCACGGCGCCGCGCCGTCCCGGTCCACCGGGCGCCGCTGGCGCTCGCGCAGGCCCGGGCCGCCGAGCGGGGCCGCGCGTGAGCGCGGTGGGGGAGCGTCCCCTGCGCTGGCTGCTCATGGCCACCCACGTCGGCCCCGACGGGCAGGGCGGCGGCATCGTCCGCGTGACCACGCAGCTGGCCGCCGCCCTCGAGCGCCGCGACGACGTCGAGCTGCACGTCCTCGCGACCGAGGCCGCCGGGTGGTTCCGCGACCGGCTGCCGGAGGGTCGCGTCCACGAGGCGCCGCGGCTGCCGCGCGTGGCGACGGCGCTCGTCGAGCGGCTGGGCGCCGGCGCCCTCGGCCGCGGCATGGACGTCGTCCAGGGCACGAAGCACCTGCTGCCGCTGCGGCGGCGCACCGGCGGCGCCACGACGGTGCTCACCGTCCACGACATGATCCTGCTCGACCGCGCCGGCGACTTCGACCTCGCCAAGCGGGTGCTGCTGCGCCGGCCCTACCTCGCCAGCCTCCGCGAGGCGGACGTCCTCGCGTCCGTCAGCGCGGCCACGGCCGACCGGGTGGCCGCGTGGGTGCCCTCGGCGCGGCCGCGCACGCACGTCGTCCCGCTGGCGACCTCGCCGACGCTGCTCGACGCCGTCCCCGAGCCGGTCGAGGCCCTGCGCGGGCGTCCGTTCGCGCTCGTCGTCGGCGACCCCAGCCCCCGCAAGAACCTGCCGCTGCTCGTCGACGCCTGGCCGCGCGTCGTCGAGCAGGTCCCGGACGCCGTCCTCGTCGTCGTGGGCCCGGACAGCTGGGGCGCCACGGTGCACGGCGCCCGGTTCGACGAGCTCGTGCGGGCGGGGTCCGTCGTCCGCCTCACGGGGCTGCCGGACGCGCCGCTGCGGTGGTGCTACGAGCAGGCCGCGGTCGTGCTCTGCCCGAGCCTCGCCGAAGGTTTCGGCCTCCCGGCGCTGGAGGGGCTCGACCTCGGGGCGCCCGTCGTCACGTCGACCGACCCGGCGCTCGTCGAGGTCACGGGCGACGCCGCGCCGCACCTCCCGCCGGACGACCCCGCGCCCTGGGTGGACGCGGCGGTGGCCGCCCTGCGCCGTGGTCGGGCCGCCTCCGACGCGGCGCGCGGCCCCGTCCCCGCCCCGCGCTCGTGGGACGACGTGGCCGCCGGCACGGTCGACGCCGTGCGGGCGCACCGCTCGGCGCGCGGGGGGCGTTGAGGCGCAGCCGGTCCCGGCTGGCAGGGTGGGGCGCGTGCGCGTCCTCGTGGTGGAGCCCGGCCTGGCCGACGACGGGGCGCTGCGCGTCTCGCTGGACCGCGCGGCCCGCTGGGCCGGCGCCGGGGCCGACGTGCGGGTGCTCGTCCTGTCCCACGACGACGACGGCCGGCCCGTCGAGGTGCCCGCGGGGCTCGACCTCCGGCACGTGACGCCGGGCCCCGCCCGCTTCCGCCGGCGGCTGCCCGCGGCCCTGCGCGCCCTCGTCCGGGAGGCCCGGCGGGCCGACGTCGTCGTGTCCGGCCGCGAGATCGGCGACGGGCTGCTCGGGGCGGCCCTCGCCGCGCGGGCCACCCGCACGCCGCTGGCGGTGACGGTGCAGTCGTCGCCGTCCGCCGCCGTCGAGCAGTACGTCCCGCCGCGCCTGCGGGCGCTCACCTGGCGCGTCCTGCGGCGGGCGCACCGGCTCGTGGCGGTCTCCCCGGGGCTCGAGCGCGAGCTGGAGGCCGAGGGCGTGCCCGCGGGGCGGCTGCGGACCGTGCCCAACGGCGTCGACGTCGCGGCGCTGCGGGCGGCGGCCGACCTGGGCCCCGACGCACCGCTGCCGCCCGGGCCCCTCGTCGTCGCCGTCGGGCGGCTCACCCGGCAGAAAGGCTTCGACCTCCTCGTGCGCGCGCACGCCCGCGCGCTGGCGGACGGCGCGCCGCCGCACCACGTCCTCGTCGTCGGGGAGGGGCCGGACCGCGCCGCGCTCGAGGACCTCGTCCGCGAGCTCGGCGTCGAGGCCTCGGTGACCCTCGGCGGGTTCCGCCGCGACGTGCCGGCCGTCCTCGCGGCGGCCGACCTCTTCGTCCTCCCCAGCCGCTGGGAGGGCTTCGTCCTCGTCCTCGCGGAGGCGGCGGTGCTCGGCGTGCCCGTCCTCGCCGCGGACTGCGTCGGCGGGCCCGGCGACGTGCTGCGCCCGGACGAGGTCGGTGCCGTCGTGCCGGTCGACGACGTGCCCGCCCTGGCCCGCGCCCTCGCGGCGGCCCTGGAGGACGGGACGCGCGGCCGGGCGGCGGCCGACGTCGCGGGGACCACGGTGCCGCGCCGGCTGTCGGCGGAGGCCTCCGCCGAGAGCCACCGCCGGGTGCTCGCCGAGCTCGTGGGCGCCCCGGCCTGAGGCGCGGCCGGCACCCGGCGACCGCATCAGCCGACGACCCGCCGCTCGACGCCGTGAGCCGTCGGTGTCGTGCGCCCCGGCCCACCTGCACAAGTCCGGGTCCCGCCGCCCTCCGCGCCGCTGACCTGCGACGCCGTCCGGGACCGGGCCCTTGTGCAGGTCCGTCGGGGCCGGGCCCCGGCGTCGGTCAGGCCAGGACGTCCCGCACGAGCCGCGTCACGGCGCCCGTCGAGGCGGCGGGGGTGAAGGAGCGCTCGTAGAGGGCGCGGGCGGCGCGGGCGAGGGCGTCGGCCCGGGCCGGGTCGCGGTGCAGGTCGAGGACTGCGGCCGCCGTGGAGGCGGCGTCCTCGCGGACGAGGAGGTGCTCGCCGTCCCGGGCGCCCACGCCCTCGCAGCCGAGGGCGGTCGAGACGACGGGGACGCCGCGGGCGAAGGCCTCGAGGACCTTGAGCCGGGTGCCGCCGCCGAAGCGCATGGGGACGACGACGGCGGTCGCGCCGGCGAGCTCGGCGTCCACGGACGGCACCGGGCCGACGAGGTCGAGGCCGGGCAGACCCCGCAGGTCCTCGAGGCGGTCGGCGTCGCGGCCGACGAGCCGCAGGCGCGCCGTGGGCGCGAGGGCCCGCAGGGCGGGCAGCACGCCGAGGGCGGCGGCGCGGGCGGCGTCGACGTTCTGCGGCGTGGCGTAGTTGGCCACGACGACGACGACGGGCTCGGCGGGCGGGGTGCGCGGCGCGGGCGGCCCCGGGTCGGGGTAGGTGTTGGGCACCACGACGGTCGAGGGACCGCCGAGCCGCGCGGCGTCGACGTCGCTGCAGACGACGACCGCGTCGGCCCACCCCAGCACCTGCCGCTGCACGCGGCCCCACAGCGGCAGCTCGACCCGGCGCTGCAGCCGCTCCGTGCGGTCGACGCCGGTGGCGGGCCCGCGCAGGTAGGCGCGCCACTTCTCCGTCTCGACGTCGTCGCAGTCGACGACCCGGACCGGGGCGGCGAGGTCGCCCTCGAGGGCGACGGCGTGGTCGAGCCCGCCGAACCACACGAGGTCGTACTGCTGCCCCGCGGTCCACGCCGCCAGGTGCTCGCGGACCTCGTCCCACCGCTGCGCGGCCACGTGCACGGGGAGGGCGTGCCGGGCGGCCTGCAGCGCGGCGCGGGAGCGGGGGAGCGGGTCGGGCGCGGTGCGGGTCCACCGCCGCACGGCGACGTCGGGGGGCACCGGCGCGACGTCCTCGGGCGCCCGCGAGTGCAGGACGGCGAGGTCGACGTCGGCGACCTCGGCCAGCCCCCGCAGGACGCCGGCGCAGCGCAGGCGCTTGCCGCCGTCGAGGGGCCAGGCGACGTCGGGCAGCGTCACGAGGGCGCGCGGTCGCGCGCGGCCTCCGGCGGGGGCAGGGGCGTCGGCGGGCACGGCCGGGACGCTACCGCCGTCCGCCGTCCGGGCCGTCCGTCCCACCCGGTCGGGCGCCGAGGCGGACGACCGCGCGGCCGGCGGGGCCCGGCAGGACGCCGGACAGCCAGCGGGCGTCGTCGGCGCGCAGCGGCCGGACGAGCACCGCGGCGACCGCGGCGACGACGGCGAAGACCAGCGCGCCCCCGACGAGGCCCGGCCACGGCGCCAGCAGCAGCGCCGGGACCGCGGCGGCCGCCCCCGCCAGCACGGCGACGAGCAGCGGCCGGCCCAGCAGCCCGGGGCGCAGCGAGGCCACGGCGGCCTGGCGGCGGGCCGGCAGCAGCAGCGCGACGGCGTAGGTCAGCTGCGCCGCGACGGCCGCGACGACGGCCCCGGCGGCGTCGAGGCCGGGGACGAGCGCCAGGCACAGGCCGACGTCGACGGCGGCGGCGGCGAGCCCGCCGCGGACGACGACGCCCACCCGTCCCGTGCCGAGGTGCAGGGCGGCCATGGCGCCGGCCACGGGGGCCCCGACGAGCACGAGCGACAGCCCCTGGAGCAGCGGCCCGGAGGGCCCGAAGTCGCCGCCGTACAGCGCCAGCAGCGCCACGGGCCCGAGCGCGAGGAGACCGGCGACGAGGACGGGCGTGCCGACGGCGAGCACGCGCAGCGCGTGGCCGAGGACGCCCTGCAGCCGCTCGTCGCGGCCGGCGGCGCTGCTGCGGGCGACCGCGGGCAGCGCGGCGCCGGTGACGGCGGCCGTGGCGGCGACGGCCACCGACACGAGCGTGAAGGCGGCCGAGAAGAGGCCGACCTCCCGCTGGGTCGACAGCCAGTCGAGGAAGACGAGCTCCACGCGGCGCTCGACGACCTGCGTGAGGACGAGCGTCACGACGAAGCCCAGCCACAGCCGGGCCACCGGGCCGACGGCGGGGCGGGGGCCGCCGCCGCGGGTGCGCGGCACCCGCCGCTGGAGCACGAGGAGCGCCACGAGGAGGTAGGCGGAGCCGACCGCCTGGCCGACGAAGACGCCCGTGACGCCGAGGCCGCCGAGGACGGCCGCGATGCCGAGGAGGGGGCCGACGCCCTGGCTCACGAGCCGGCGGCGGCTCACCCGCCCCCAGCCGTCGTAGGTGACGACCCGGACCGTGAGGGCGTAGGAGAGCGCGTCGACGAGCGCCGTCGCGGCGATGACCGCCCACAGCAGCATCGACTCCTCGCGCAGGCCGCCGACGCCCAGCAGCAGCGCGGCCAGGACGAGGCCGACGACGGCGTGCACCTGGAGCGACCAGCGCCGCAGCCAGTGCAGCGCGTCCTCGTCCCCCCGGCCGCGGGCGCTGCTCAGCAGCTGGATGCCGGCCTGCGTGAGGGACAGGACGAAGACGTTGAGGACGAAGCCCTGCAGGTACGACAGGAGGCTCTGCAGGCCGAGCGCCTCGGGCCCCAGCACGCGGCTGACCGTGACGGACAGGCCGAGCGCCGAGACCATCGGCAGCAGCGTCGCCGCCACGCGCCACAGGCCGCCGACGACGACGCCGCGGTCCCCCGACGACGGGTCCGGGGCCGGGGCGGGGCCCGTCACCGCGGCACGGCGGGGCGCGTGGCGAGGACGCGCCCGAGGTGCTCCACGAGGGTCCGGGCGCGGTCGGCCCAGTCCATGGAGCGGGCCGCCTCGACGCCGGCCTCGTTGACCCCGGCGGCCAGGACGTCGCGGACCAGGTCGGTGACGTCGCCGCCGTCCTCGGGCAGCACGTGGACGCCCGGCGGCCAGGGGCTCACCGACGGCGGCAGCGTCGACAGGACGGGCAGGCCCGCGGCCAGGTACTCGAAGAGCTTCATCGGGCTGCGGCCGCGGTTGACGGCCGTCGTCCGGAACGGCAGGAGGCCGACGCGCGCGCCGCGCAGCAGGGCGGGGGTGCACCCGTAGGAGACCTGACCGTGCAGCCGGACGTTCGGGGGCAGGCCGTCCGGGACCGCGACCTGCACGGGGCCGTAGACGTCGACCGGCTCGTCCCCGGCGGCAGCGGCGACCGACCGCAGCGCGTCCCAGCAGAAGCGGTCGTCGACGGCGCCGACGTAGACGAGGCCCCGCCGCTCGGCGGGGGCCGGGGCGCCGGCGAAACGGGCGAAGTCGACCCCGTTGTCGAGGACGAGGGAGGGCAGGTCGGGCCGCACCTGCCGGAGGCGCTCGAGCACGAAGGCCGAGGTGGCGACGAGCCCGTCGGCCGCGCGCAGCACCCGTGCCTCGCCGGCCCGCCGCGCGGGCTCCTCGTAGACGTCCGTGGAGCGGTAGACGACCGCCCGGGCCCGGACGAGCTCCTCGAGGCCGCCGACGAGCGGCTGGTCGACGAGGAGGACGTCGACGGCGTCCATGCCCAGCGGCCGCAGGCGTCGCCGGACCGACGGCACGCTCGTCCGCAGCGCGAGCGGACCGGTGTGGGCCGGGCCGAGCGACAGCGGGAGGAGGGTGAACGGCAGGACGCCGGGCACGCCCGGCGCCGCCTCGTGGGTGCGCAGCGACAGCCGGAGCCGGCGCCGGACCTCGGCGTCGCGGACGCGGGCGAGGTGCAGGGCCGAGACGGGCGACGAGAGGTGCGCGACGTCGTGGCCCTGGGCGGCGAGGGCCCGGGCGAGGTGGTGGCTGCCCACGGTGAAGACGCCGCCGGGGGCGGTGTGGCCGGCGAGGAGGATGCGCACTCAGCGGCTCCGGGCGGGGGTGAGCAGGCGGAGGCCGCGCGCGGCGGGCCCGGGCAGGGTCTCGGCCAGCCAGCGCCCGTCCTCGGGGTCGAGGAGGCCGACGAGCCGGAGCCCGACGGCCGCGAGGACGACGAAGGTGCCGCCGCCCAGCACGAGGCCGAGCCAGGCGGAGGCGAGGACGGCGGTGACGGCCGAGGCCCCGACCCCCGCCACGACGGCGACGAGCGCCACGCGGAGCAGGGCGGTCGGGCGGATCCGCAGGGGCAGGCCCGTGCGGAGGGTGTGGCCGATGATGAGCAGCGCCGCCGAGCCCTGGCCGCTGAGCGTGGCGACGACGGCGCCCGAGGTGCCGTGGTCGGGGATGAGCAGGAAGGCCAGCGCGATGTCGACGACCGCGCCGGTGCCGCCGCAGACGAGCACCGGGCGCAGCCGGCCCGTCCCGGTCCAGTAGGCGGTGCAGAGGGCGCCGAGCGGGGTGACGACCAGGCCGATCGCCAGTAGCCGGACGACGCCGGCCGCCTCGGTGTACTCCTCGGCGCCCCAGAAGGCGAGGACGACGGCCGGGCCGACCGCGGCGACGCCGGCGGCGAGCAGGACGCTGACGGCGGCCAGGACCCGCGCCGCCCGGCTCATGCCGCTGACGACGCGGTCGTGCTCGCCCGCGCCGTGGGCCGCGGCCACGGCCGGCACGGACGCCGCCACGAGCGAGGAGCAGACGACGAGGGCGATGCCGACGACGTTGAAGGCCACCGAGTACTGCGCCACCTCGACGGAGGTGCGGTACAGGTCGAGGAAGACGAGCTCGAGCCGGCGGTCGACGACCTGGGTGACGAGGGCCGCGAGGGCGAAGAGCGACCACAGCCGCACGACGGGCAGGGCCGCGGGCGCGGGGAGCCCGGCGGGGGAGGGCAGCGGGTCGCGCCGCTCGAGGCGGCGCAGGGCCACGAGGAGCCCCAGCGAGACGAGCAGCTGCGTGGCGAAGACCCCCGCCACGCCGGCGCCGAGCAGGACGGCCGCGATGCCCAGGAGCGGCGTCAGCGCCTGGGAGACGAGGCGTCTCGCCGAGGTGGCGCTCCAGCCGTGCTGGGCGATGTGCCGGCTGGCCAGGCCCCAGCCGACGGCGTCGACGAAGGCGGTCGCGGCGGCGAGGTACCAGATGAGGTTGTACGAGTCGCGGCCGAGACCGGTGCCCACGAGGACGACGACGGCGACGAGCCCGCCGAGGAGGTGGGCGCCCATCGACCAGCGGCCGAGGTGGGCGAGGCGGGCCCGGTCGCCCGCACCGCCTGCGGCGGCGACGAGCTGCACGCTCGCCATGGTGAAGCTGTAGATGAGCACCGAGACCATGAGCGAGGCCACGTAGGCCACGAGGCTCTGCTCGCCGAGGACCTCGGCGCCGAGGACCCGGCTGATGACGACCGACAGGGCCAGCGTCGAGCCCATCGGGAGGATGTTGGCGGCGGCCGACCAGACGCCGCCGCGCAGGACGCTGCTGCGGCTGTGGCCGCCGAAGCGCGCCGGGGCGGGCGCCGCGGGCTCGTCGTCCGGGGAGGGCGGGCCGGCGGGGGGACCTGCGGGCGCGTCGTCGCTCGCCGCCACGCCGACCCCCTGTGCTCGTGCCGCGCCGGCGGGGGCCGGTGCGCTGCGTCCGTGACCCCCCGGACGGGACGGCCCCCCGGCGCACCGGGGACCGCCAGGGTACGGGCGCCGCAGGGCCCCGGACGACCACCGGGCCCCTGCTGCGGCAGGAGCCCGGTGGTCGTGCCCGATCGGGTGAGCGGCGGGCGGGGGGCCCGCGCCGCGGGCCCGGGTCACTTCTCGACGCAGACCGCCTGGCCGTCGCGCACCCAGTTCTTCGCCTCGTAGTCGGCGAGGCCGGCCTGGGCGACGAGGAGGTTGGAGGGGCCGCCGTCGATCCGGAGGTCGTTGAGGTGGACGCCGCGGCCGGTCGCGCCGGGGGTGCGGAGGAAGCCGACCTGCCGGCTCGCCGAGGAGCGGGTGCCCGTGATGGACAGGCCCTCGACGACGACGTCGCGGAGCTGGCCGCCGCCGTTGCTGCGGCCGTCCCACACGAGGACGGCGCCGTGGTCGACGGTGCGGGACTGGTTGGCCCCGACGACCGTGCCGCCGGAGACCTTCACCCGGACGGGCGCGAAGGTGTACCAGGGGGTCGGCTCCTTGGCGATGTAGACCGCCGCCGCGTTCGAGCGCTCGACCCGGATGTCGGTGTAGGTGATGTCCTCGCCGCCGACGACCGTCACGCCGCGGCCCCAGTGGGTCCCGAGGACGGTCGGGGAGGTGACGGTGACCCGGCGGACGGGCTGGCCGTCCTGCTCGTAGGAGACGACGGCCACGCCGTCGTCGCCGCTGTCGCGGACGGTCGGGCGGACGACGGTGCCGTCGGCCGCGGGGCCGGTGATGTGCACGCCGTCGGCGCGGGAGTCGCGGACCGAGACGTCGGAGAGCGTGAACTTCTGCGCGCCCCAGATGTACATGCCGGCGGCGGCCGAGCCCTCGACGCGCACGCGGTCGACGACGACGCCCGTCGTGCGGATGACGGTGAGCTTCATGTCCTCGAAGGTGCCGAAGCGGGCCGTCGACGTCTCGAGCCGCAGCGTCAGGTCGCGCAGCGTCACCCGGTCGGCGAGGACCATGACCGAGGAGCGGCGCTCCTGCGTCGCGAGGAGCGTGCCACCGCCCGTGATGGTGATGCCGGGGGTGCGCACGCGCAGGACGTCCGAGTGGCGCAGGACCTTGCCGGCGGGGACGACGAGGGTGTCGCCCGGCTTGGCGTTGTCGAGCGCGCGCTGGATGGCCGCCGTGTCGTCGGTGCGGCCGTCGCCGACCGCGCCGAGCGCGAGCAGCGAGGTGCCGACGACGGCGCCCGTGGACGTCGAGGCGGGGGTGACGACGACGGGCGTCGTCGGCTTCGGGGTCGGCGTGGCCGTGGGCGTCGGGGTCGCCGTGGGGGTGGGCGTGGGCGTGGCCGTGGGGGTCGGCGTCGGGGTCGGGGTCGCCGTGGGCGTCGGGGTCGGCGTCGGCGCGGGGGCGGCCGCCGCGGCGCCGACCTTGAAGGTCGCCTCGAGGCGGTGGGTGACGCCGCCGGGGAAGGTCACGCGGGCGAGGACGCCCGTGGAGCGGCCGGCGAGGGCGGTGAGGTCCAGCGGCAGGACGGCGGTGTGCTGGCCGAGGCTGTCGCGGACGACGTCCGTCGTCTCGGCCAGGACGCGGCCGGAGGTGTCGGTGAGGCGGACGGCGGTCGTCCGCGGCGGGGAGGTGACCCGCAGCTGCACGACGCCGGCGGGCTGCGTGGAGCCGAAGAGGCGCGTGCCGTCGACGGTCAGCTGGTAGCCCTTGCCGACGGCGGTGGGCACCGTGGCCGTGGTCGAGGCGGCGGCGGTGGTGGCGGACGAGGGGGCGGCGGTCGCGGGCAGGGTGCCGGCGGAGACGGCGAGGCCGAGCGCGGCGACGACGAGGGCGCGGCGGGCGGCATGGCGGCCGCCGCGCGTCGTCGCGGCCCGGCGGGCCGACGGGGCGGGGGAGGAGGTCATGCCGCCGTTTCGGGGCGCCCCCGGAGCCGCTGGAGCCGGGGCTCGGTGCCGTCACCCGGGCGCACCCACCGCGGTCACCCGGGCGGACCCCGCCGCTGCGCCGCCCGTGACACGGGGCTCAACCCCGCCGTCCCGCGTGCCGACGGACGTCCTCCCGGTGCGGCGTCGGGGCGCCCGGTGGCCGCGCCGGACCTCAGAGCGCGGCGAGCACGACCTCGCGCATGCGCTCGCGGAAGTGCGCCCGCGAGAAGCCCTCGGCGTGCGTGCGGATCGCCCCCGGGTCGAAGTCCCCGGTCGTGGACGCCAGCGCCTCGGCCCAGCGGGCGACGGCGTGCTCGCCGTCGCCGTCCTCGGGCACGAGCACCCCGGTGCGGCCGGGCAGGACCGTGTCGAGGGCGCCGCCCTCGGCCGCGGCGACGACGGGCGCGCCGCAGGCCTGCGCCTCGACGGGGACGATGCCGAAGTCCTCGACGCCCGGCATGAGCAGCGCCTTGCAGCGGCGGTAGAGGTCGAGCTGCTCGGCGTCGGTGGTCCGGCCGAGGAAGCGGACGTTCGGCCCCGCGACCCGCTCGCAGTCGGCGCGGGCGCGCCCGTCGCCCGCCACGACGAGGGGGACGCCGGCGGCGGTGGCCGCCCGCACGGCCAGCTCGGGGCGCTTGTAGGGCACGAGCCGGCCGGCGAGGAGGTAGAAGTCCTCGCGCCCGACGGACGCGTCGGGGGTGTAGCTGTCGACGTCGACGGGCGGGTGGACGACGACGGCGTCCCGGTCCCACCAGCGCCGCACGCGGTCGGCCACCGCCGTCGAGTTGGCGACCACGGTCCGCAGCCGCTGCGCCGCCCGGTGGTCGGCGGGCCGGAAGGCCGCGGAGAAGGCGCCGAGCAGCGCCTCGCCGGCGGCGCCGCCCACCTCGCCGCGCCGCATCTCGCGGTCCCAGACCCAGCGGGCCGGGCTGTGGACGTAGGCGACGACGGGGGCGTCGGTGGCGTGGACCACCTGCGAGGCGAAGGCGTGGTGGCTCGCGACGACGACGTCGACGTCGGGCAGGCGCGTGCGCGCCATGGCCACGGGCAGCGCGGGCAGGAGGTGCGCGTAGCCGCCGCCCGGGCGCAGCAGCCGGGACAGGCGGCCGGGGCGCAGCCGCGGCCGCAGCTCCGCGGGGACGTTCGCCGGGTCGGCGACGGGGGCGTGCACGAGCGCCTCGGGGAACTCGTGCGCGAGCTGCTCGACGACCATCTCCGAGCCGGCCCACTCGGTGAAGCGCTCGTGGACGAGGGCGACGGAGGGGGACGCGGCAGACGGCATGGGCAGCAGTGTGCCGCGCCGGGCCGGTGCGGACGTCGCCCGTCCGCCGTCCCCCCACCCGGCCGGGGCACCCGGCCACCCGGCCGGACCACCCGCCCCCCTCGGTGGGACGCCCCCGTCCCGCGCGCGGACTACCATCACCGCGCCGGGCGGCGCCCCCCGCCCCCGGCCGCGCGCCGCCCCCGCCGGGCGCCGCCCCGGGCCCGCCCGACCGGCCGCCGCCCGCCCCGACCGACCCGCCGCCCGACCCGCCGGACGGCCCCGAGCCTCTCGAGGACGCCCGTGCTGACCGACCTGCGCACCGACCACCTGCCCGCCGTCCCCGCCGGGGCGGTGGTCGTCGTCGGCTCCGGCGCCGCGGGCATCGCCCTGGCGACGGCGCTGGCCGGCGCGGGGCGGGACGTCGTCCTCCTGGAGTCCGGCGGCGACGTGGCCGACCCGACGGCCGTCGACCGCGGGGCGGCGCTCAACGGCGGCACGGCGGACGCTCTGCCGTACGAGGGGCTCGACGTCGGGCGCGCGCGGGTCCTCGGCGGCACCACGCAGCTCTGGCACGGCCAGTGCATGCGGCTGCACCCCGTCGACCTCGCCGAGCGGTCGTGGGTCCCGCGCAGCGGCTGGCCGCTCACCCCGCAGGACCTCGACCCCTGGTACGCGGCGGCGGAGCGCTTCCTCGACGTCTCCGGCCGCGGCTACGGCGAGGACCGGTGGGCGGACTTCCCGCGCCTGGCGCCCGTGCCGTGGGACGGCAGCCGGCTGCGGCACGACTTCACCGAGTACATGCGCCGCCCGTACCTCGGCACCGAGCACCGGGACGCGCTCGCGGCGTCGCCGCACGTCCGCGTCGTCGTCGAGGCGACCGCCACGCGGGTCCTCCTCGACGACGCCGGCCGCGCCGCCGGGGTCGAGGTCGCCCTGCCCGGCGGCGGCCGGGCCGAGCTCCGCGCCGCCGAGGTCGTCCTCGCGGCGGGCACCCTGGAGAACGCCCGGCTGCTGCAGCTGAGCGACCCGGCGGGCGTCGGGCTGGGCGACGGCCGCGAGCACACGGGCCGGTACCTGCAGGACCACCCGATCATCCGCACCGGCGAGGTGCTGGCCCCGGACTTCCGGGTGCTGCAGGACCGCTACGTCGTCCTGCGCAAGGACGGCCGGCGGCTGTTCCCCAAGGTCCGCCTCGCGCCGGAGGCGCAGGAGCGCGAGCAGCTGCTCGACGCGACGGCCGTCTTCGTCCACGAGCACGACCACCCGGGGCTGCGCGCCGCGCACGAGCTGGGGCGCGCCGTCCGCGCCCGGCGGCTGCCGGCGGGGGCGCTGCGCACCGCGGCGACGGCGGCGACCGCCCTGGGGCCGGTCGCCCACGCGGCGTACCGCCGTGCGGCGCACGGGCTCCCGCTGGGCGCGCGGCCCTCGCACGTGTGGCTGCAGCTCTGGGTCGAGCAGGCGCCGGACCCGGCCCGCCGCGTCGTGCTCGACCGTGACCGGCTCGACCCGCACGGGCAGCCGCGGGCGCGCGTCACGTGGACGTGCGACGACGAGGAGCTGCGGACGACGCGGACGATGTCCCGCTGGGTCGCCGAGGACCTCGAGCGCCTCGGCGTCGGCCGCGTGCGGCCCCTGCCGGCGCAGACCGACGACGACGCGTGGCGCCGTACCGTCACCGACGCCGCCCACCCCGCCGGCACGACCCGGATGGCGACGACGGCGCGGGACGGCGTCGTCGGCACGGACCTGCAGGTGCACGGCGTGCCGGGGCTCTCGGTGGTCGGCGGCAGCGTCTTCCCGACCTCCGGCTACGCCAACCCGACCCTCACCGTCGTCGCGCTCGCGCTGCGCCTGGCCGCCCGGCTGCTGCCGGGGGCCTGAGCCCCGCCGCGGGTCAGCCGCGGGGGGCGGGCAGCCCCCGGGCCACGTGCTCGAGCACGGCCAGGGCGGCCGGCGGCAGCGGCTCCTCGCCGCGCGCGAGGGCCACGGTGCGAGCCAGCCGGGCCGGGCGCGTCGTCGCCACGAGCACCTCGGCGAGGCCGAGCGCGGCGCCGCGGGCCAGCAGCGCCGCGGGGAGCCCGTCGGGCCCGGCGAAGGGGGTGCCGGCGACGGCGGTGTCCCACGCCGTGCCGGCGCCCGGCCCGGCGAGGGCCTCCCGCAGCGCGGCGAGGTGCGAGCCGCCCCCGCCGAGGAGGCCGTGCCCGACGACGAGGACGCCCGGGGGGACGTCGACGGGCGGCGAGAGCGGCCCGACGGCGACGTGGGCGACCGTGAGCAGGCCCGCGCCGCGGTCCAGCGCCGGCCGGGTCAGGTGGTTCTGCGTCGCGACGCCGACCGCGCCGACGTCGCCCGCGTCGACGAGGCGCCGCAGCGCGCCCAGCAGCTCGTCGTCGACGTCGCCGGGCGAGACCTCGTGCAGCAGCAGGCGGTCCACGCGGCCGCCGAGCCGGCGCAGCGACTCCTCGACCGAGGCCCGCACCGCGTCGGGGGCGAAGCGCCCGGTCGGGCCGGTGCCGTCGGCCGCTCCCGTGCCCCGGCCGAGCGCCCGCCCGACGACGTCGCGGGCCCGGCCCAGCACGGGCGCCGGGAGCACGCGCCGGGCGACGCCGCCGGCGAGGTGCGCGGGCGAGCGCGGGCCCGTGCGGGGGAGCAGGCCCACCTTGGTCGTCAGGGAGCGCACCGCCGCGCGGCGGTCGGCGAGCAGGGCCCCGACGGCGGGCTCGGACCGGCCGCCGCCGTAGAGCGGCGCGGTGTCGTAGCGGCGCACCCCGAGGTCCCACGCGTCGTGGAGCAGGCGCTCGGAGGTCGGCGCGTCCGCCAGGCCGAAGAGGTGGGCGGTGCCGAGGACGACGTCGGTCATCCGGCGGAGCCTAGGCGCCCGGCCGTCGTCGCCCCGTGCCCGCGCCCGTCACCGGGGCACCTCGAGGCCCAGGTGGGCGATCCGGCGGTAGAGCGTCGCCCGCGAGAGGCCGAGCTCCCGGGCCGCCCCGACCACGGTCGTGCCGGGTCGGGTCAGCACGCGGACGATCTCGTCCCGCTCGACGCGCTCGAGCCGGGTGAGGGAGCGGCCCGCGCCCGTGAGCACCTCGGGCGGGAGCTGGCCGACGTCCACCCGGTCGGCCAGGGAGGCCGCCCGGCGCACGACGCGCTGCAGCTGCTCGACGCCGCCCGGCCAGGCGTGCCCGGCGAGGGCGCGGGCGGCGGCGGGGGTGAGGTCGACCTCGCGGCCGCGGGCGCGGCGGGCGGCGTGGGCGGCCAGCGGCAGGACGTCGTCCGGTCGCTCCCGCAGCGGTGCGACGCGCACGACCGAGGCGACGAGCCGGGCCAGCGGGGGCGCCACGTCCCCGAGGTCCTCGGCGGTGACGACGACGCGGGGCGCCGGGCCGCCCCCGCCCGCGAGCACGTCGCGCACCCGGTCGGCCGTGGCGACGGAGAGGGCGTCGACGTCGCGCAGCACCACCGTCGTCGCCGGCTTGGCCGCCTCGGGCGCCCACAGCCCGAGCCAGGCGTCGACGTCCTCGGGGGCGGGCGGCCGGACGTCGAGGACGCGGTCGCGCGGGTGGGCGCGGCGCAGCGCCTGCGCGAGCAGCGTCGCGCGGCCCGAGCCCGGCTCGCCGACGGCGGCCGTGAGCCGGCCGGCGCGGACCGCGGCCTCGGCCGCCGCCACGGCGTCCGTCCACGCGGCCGACAGCGCCGTCACCGTGCCCGCCCCGGGCTCGGGTCGCGGGGCGAGGACCCGGAAGACCTCCCCGCGGGGCGCGGGGCGCGCCGAGCGGCCCCGGGAGCGGGCCAGCATGAGCGCGCCCGTGGCGCTCGCGGCCGACTGGGCCAGCGCCAGCAGGAGCTGGCCGGACGACGCCGACCACGTCGTGATGTTGACGCTGCCCTCGAGCCGGCCCGTCAGGGGGTCGAGCACGGGCACGGCCGCGCACGTGTAGGCCGTGAGGTCGGCGCTGTAGTGCTGCGACGCGCGGACGAGGGCGGGCAGCCGGTCCGCCAGCGCGAGCCCGAGGCCGCTCGTGCCGGCCTCGCGCTCGGAGAACGCGAAGCCCGGCGCCAGGTGGACGGCGTCCAGAGAGCGCAGCAGCGAGGTGTCCCCGCTGAGCCGGTCGAGGACGAGGCCGTCCGCGTCGGTCAGCACGAGCCCCAGCGGCTCGTCGACGAGGGTGCGGTGCAGGTCCGCCAGCACCTCGCGCCCGCACGTGGAGAACAGCGAGCCCTCGCGCGCGGTGCCCGCGAAGACGGGGGTGGCGTCGCGCGCCGCGACGCCGTAGTCGGCGCTGCGCCGCCAGGACGCCGCCACCCGGTCGGGCACCGCGGGCGAGCCGCCCGGGGCCTGCTCACCGCCACGTCGGGCCTCCTCGCCCACGGGCACCACCTCCGCGGCCCCCACGGTAGGGCCCTCCGGGGGAGGTGTCTCGAAGTGAGACACCGACCCCCTTGCCCGGTCCCGCGGCGCGGGCGGACCCTCCTCGCACAGCACCGTCACCGGCGATGGGAAGGCTGAACCATGTACAGCAAGGACGGCGTCGACTACTTCGTGCTCGACGCGCACGTGGCCCTGTGGGACGCCCGGGTCGAGAACCGGCGGAACGTCCACGGCAAGCAGTTCATCGACTGCTTCTTCGACTACCACCGCAACCTCAGCCCGGAGTCCGAGCACTGGTCGTACGAGGAGTACCTGTACCAGGGCGGCGACCGCCTCATGAAGGACCTCTTCGAGGACGGGTACGTCGACCACGCGATCTTCCAGCCCGCCCGGCTCGCGGAGTTCTACCGCACGGGCTTCGGGCAGACGGAGGAGGCGTCGGCGCTCGCCGCGGCGCACCCCGACAAGCTGACCTACAACCACTACTTCGACCCGCGCGACGGCGAGCGGGGCCTCGACGGCCTGCGCGAGGCGTCCGAGCGCTTCGGCCTCAAGGGCGTCAAGCTCTACACCGCCGACTGGCACGGGGACTCGCGCGGCTGGCGGCTCGACGACCCGTGGTCCTACCGGTACCTCGAGCTGTGCCGCGAGCTCGGCATCAAGAACATCCACGTCCACAAGGGCCCCACGATCCGGCCGCTGGACCGCGACGCCTTCGACGTCGCCGACGTCGACCACGCGGCGACCGACTTCACCGACCTCAACTTCGTCGTCGAGCACTGCGGGCTGCCGCGGCTCGAGGACTTCTGCTGGATCGCCACGCAGGAGCCCAACGTCTACGCCGGCCTCGCCGTCGCGCTGCCGTTCATCCACACCCGCCCGCGCTACTTCGCGCAGATCATCGGCGAGCTCTTCTACTGGCTCGACGAGAACCGCGTCTTCTTCTCCAGCGACTACGCGCTGTGGACGCCGCGCTGGCTGGTCGAGCGCTTCGTGGACTTCCAGATCCCCGAGGACATGACCGAGTACGCGCCGCTGACGACGGACCAGAAGAAGAAGGTGCTCGGCCTCAACGCCGCCGCCCTCTACGACATCCCCGTGCCCGAGCACCTCCAGGTGGCGCACCCGCCGGCCGCGGCGGAGCCCCAGGCCGTGGCGGTGGCGTGATGACGGCCACGCTGGAGCGCCCGACGGCGCACGGGCGCGCCGAGCAGGTCCGGGCGGCGCTCGGCACGGTCCTCGACCCCGAGCTCGACGAGCCCATCACCGACCTGGGCTTCGTCCGGTCGGTGGCGCTCGACGACGAGGAGCTGCGGGTGCACCTGCGCCTGCCGACGTCCTTCTGCTCGCCGAACTTCGCCTACCTCATGGCCTCGGACGCCAAGGACGCGCTGACGGCGCTCCCCTGGACGGGCCGGGTGGTCGTCGAGCTGGACGACCACCACGACTCCGACCTCGTCAACCGTGGCCTCGCCGCGGACGCGGGGTACCGCGGCACCTTCGGGCACGAGGCGGAGACCGACCTCGAGGAGCTGCGGGAGACCTTCCGGCGCAAGGCGCACACGGCCGCGGCCGAGCGGTGCCTCACCGGGTGGCTCCGTGCGCACCCCGACGAGCCCGAGGGGGCCGCCGGCGGCGTCGTGCTCGGCGACCTCGCCCCCGGGCGCGAGCGCGACGCCCTCCTGCGCCGGCGGGCCGCCCTCGGGCTGCCGGCCGACGACGGCGCGCTCGTCCTCGTCGACCACACCGGGCGGGGCTTCCCCGCCGACGAGGTGCCGCTGCGGCTCCGGCGGGCCCGCTCCACGCGGATCTCCGTCGACGGCAACGCCCACTTCTGCCGGGGCCTGCTCCGCACCCGCTACCCCGGGTCGGGCGAGGACCAGGTGGACCGGCCGGAGGGCGCCGAGGCCGCCGACGTGCCGGCCGGCGCCCGGCTCCTCATGATCACGCCCGTGGGCGGCTGAGCCCCCTCGCCCGCCCCACCACCCCAGCA
Source organism: Pseudokineococcus lusitanus (assembly GCF_003751265.1). Classification (NCBI taxonomy): domain Bacteria; kingdom Bacillati; phylum Actinomycetota; class Actinomycetes; order Kineosporiales; family Kineosporiaceae; genus Pseudokineococcus; species Pseudokineococcus lusitanus. The sequence goes on along the minus strand of NZ_RJKN01000003.1, from coordinate 101,440 downwards.
CCAGCACCCCGCCCCAGGAGGCCCCCGCGGTGAGCACCATGCGCGCAGTCCAGGTCGTCGGCTACCACCGGCCGCTCGAGATGACGGAGGTCCCGGCGCCCGAGCCGACGGGCCCGCTCGACGTCGTCGTCCGGGTCGGCGGGGCGGGGGTGTGCCGGACCGACCTCCACATCCTCGAGGGGCAGTGGGAGGCGAAGTCCGGTGTCTCGCTGCCGTACACGATCGGCCACGAGAACGCGGGCTGGGTCGAGGCCGTCGGCTCCGCCGTGACGAACGTCCAGGAGGGCGACAAGGTCATCCTCCACCCGCTCATGACGTGCGGGCTCTGCCGGGCGTGCCGGTCCGGCGACGACGTGCACTGCGAGAGCAGCCATTTCCCCGGCATCGACACGAACGGCGGCTACGCGGAGAAGCTGCTGACGACGGCGCGGAGCGTCGTGAAGATCGCCGACAGCCTCGAGCCGGCGGGCGTCGCGGCGCTGGCCGACGCCGGTCTGACGGCGTACCACGCGTGCGCCAAGGCGGCCCGGCGGCTCCGCCCGGGGGACCGGTGCGTCGTCATCGGGGCCGGCGGCCTCGGGCACATCGGCGTCCAGGTGCTGGCGGCCATGACGGCGGCGGAGGTCGTGGTCGTCGACCGCAACCCGGCCGCCGTCGAGCTGGCCGTGCAGATGGGCGCGCACCACGGCGTCGTCGCCGACGGCACGCAGGTCGAGCAGGTCCTCGAGCTCACGGGCGGCCACGGCGCCGAGGTGGTCGTGGACTTCGTCGGCGAGGGCGGCGCCACGGCCGAGGGGGTGCGGATGCTGCGCCGCGCCGGCGACTACCTCGTCGTCGGCTACGGGGAGAACATCGACGTCCCGACGATCGACATCATCTCGACGGAGATCAGCTTCGTCGGCAACCTCGTGGGCTCCTACACCGACCTCACCGAGCTCATGGTCCTCGCGGCCCGGGGCGCGGTGACCCTGCACACGACGCGGTACGCGCTCGACGACTTCGCCACCGCGGTCGCCGACCTCGACGCCGGGAGGGTGCGCGGGCGCGCGATCCTCGTGCCCTGACCGACGGCGGTCGGCCGCCGGGCCGGCCCGCGGGCGTCGTCCCTCCCGCAGGGACGGCGCCCGCGGCGCGTCGGTGCCGCCCGGGCCGTCGCACGGGGCCAGTAGCCTCGCGGCGTGCTGCTGCGGATGACGTCCCTGTTCCTGCGGACCCTGCGGGACGACCCCGCCGAGGCCGAGGTGGTCAGCCACCGGCTCCTCGTGCGGGCGGGGTACATCCGTCGGGCCGCGCCGGGCATCTACACGTGGCTGCCGCTCGGCCTGCGGGTGCTGCGCAACGTCGAGCGGGTCGTCCGCGAGGAGATGGACGCCGTCGGCGGCCAGGAGGTCCTCTTCCCGGCGCTGCTGCCGCGCGAGCCCTACGAGGCCACCGGCCGCTGGACCGAGTACGGCGACGGGATCTTCCGGCTCAAGGACCGCAAGCAGGCCGACTACCTGCTCGCGCCCACCCACGAGGAGATGTTCACGCTCCTCGTCAAGGACCTGTACTCCTCGTACAAGGACCTGCCCCTGCTCGCGTACCAGGTGCAGACGAAGTACCGCGACGAGGCGCGGCCCCGCGCGGGCCTCCTGCGCGGCCGCGAGTTCGTCATGAAGGACGCGTACTCCTTCGACGTCGACGACGCCGGGCTCGAGCGCAGCTACGCCCGCCAGCGCGAGGCGTACCTCCGCGTCTTCGCGCGCCTGGGCCTCGAGGTCGTCGTCGTGTCCGCCACCTCCGGCGCCATGGGCGGCTCGCGGTCGGAGGAGTTCCTCCACCCCACGCCCGTCGGCGAGGACACCTACGTCCGCTCGCCCGGCGGGTACGCGGCCAACGTCGAGGCCGTGACGACGGTCGTCCCCCCGGAGCAGCCGCTCGAGGGCCTCCCGGCCGCGCACGTCGAGGACACGCCGGGGACGCCGACCATCGAGTCGCTCGTCGCCCACCTGCAGGAGGCGTTCCCGCGCGACGACCGCGCGTGGGAGGCCGGCGACACGCTGAAGAACGTCCTCGTCGTCCTGCGCCACCCGGACGGCCGGCGCGAGCCGCTGGCCGTCGGCGTGCCCGGCGACCGCGACGTCGACACGGCCCGGCTGGAGGCCTCGCTGGCGCCCGCCGTCGTCGAGCCCTTCGGCGCCGAGGACTTCGCGGCGCACCCGGAGCTGGCCAAGGGCTACATCGGGCCGGGCGTGCTCGGCCCGAACGCGCCCCTCGGGGAGGACGGCGAGCGCGCGGCGGGGACCATCCGCTACCTGCTCGACCCGCGCGTCGTCACCGGGACCCGCTGGGTCACCGGCGCGGACGCGCTGGGCCGCCACGTGCTCGACCTCGTCGCCGGCCGCGACTTCGCCGCCGACGGCACCGTCGAGGCCGCCGAGGTGCGCGAGGGCGACCCCGCCCCCGACGGGTCCGGGCCGCTCGAGGCCGCGCGCGGCATGGAGATGGGGCACATCTTCGCCCTGGGGCGCCGCTACGCCGAGGCGCTCGGGCTCACCGTGCTCGACGAGAACGGCAAGCAGGTCACCGTGACGATGGGCTCGTACGGCATCGGCGTGAGCCGCGCGCTCGCCGCCGTCGCCGAGGCCGGGGCGGACGAGCAGGGCCTCGTGTGGCCCGTCGCCGTCGCGCCCGCCCAGGTGCACGTCGTCGCCGCCGGCAAGGGCGACGACGTCTTCGCCTACGCCGAGCAGCTGTCGTCCGACCTCGTCGCGTCGGGGCTCGACGTGCTCCTCGACGACCGGCCCAAGGTCTCCCCGGGCGTGAAGTTCAAGGACAGCGAGCTGCTCGGCATGCCGTACGTCGTGCGCGTGGGCCGCCGGCTCGCCGAGGGCGTCGTCGAGCTCGTCGACCGCCGCACGGGCGAGGTCACCGACCTCCCGGTGGGCGGGGCGACGACCGGCGCGGTGCTCTCCGCCGTCCGCGGCGGGTGAGCGCGCCCGCCGCGGTCCTCGCCGTCGGCGGCCCGCTCGGCGGCGTGCTGCCGGCGGACCTCACCGTCGGCACCGTCCTGCTCCTCCTCCTCGCCGCCCTGGCGGCGGGGTGGGTGGACGCCGTCGTCGGCGGGGGAGGGCTCGTCCAGCTGCCCGCGCTGCTGCTCGTGCCGGGCCTCTCGCCCGTCCAGGCGCTCGCGACCAACAAGCTCGCCGGCATCGCGGGGACGACGACGAGCGCCGTCACGTTCCTCCGGCACGCCCCGCCGGGGCAGCGGCCGCCCGTGCCCGTGGCGGTGCCGATGGTCGTCGGCGCGCTCGGCGGTGCCGCCGTCGGCGCGCTCCTGGCCTCCTCGCTGCCCGGCGAGGCGCTGACGCCGCTCGTCCTCGTGGCGCTGCTGGTCGTCCTCGTCGTCGTCGTGGCCCGGCCGCGCCTGGGGGAGACGTCGCACCAGCGCCTCCACGGCGGCCGGCAGGTCGCCGTCGCGGCGGCCCTGGGCCTCGCCATCGGCGGCTACGACGGACTCCTCGGCCCCGGGACGGGGACCTTCCTCGTCTTCGCGCTCGTCGGCGTCGTGGGCCTCGCCTTCCTCCGGGCGACGGCGACGGCGAAGCTCGTCAACGTCGCGACCAACCTCGGCGCGCTGCTCGTCTTCGTGCCGCAGGGCCACGTCGTCTGGGGCCTCGGCCTCCTCATGGCCGTCGCCAACGTCGCGGGCGGCTACCTCGGCGCGCGGACGGCGGTGGCGAAGGGGAGCCGCTTCGTCCGCGTCGTCTTCCTCGTCGTCGTCGGCGCCCTCGTGCTCCGGCTGGGCTCCGAGGTGGTCGGGGACCTGCTGGCCTGACGCCCCCCTGGCCCTCAGCGGTGCCTGGTCGTGAAGTGGACGTCTACTTCACCCCCAAGGGGTGCCGGGAGGTGAAGTCGACGTCTACTTCACCCCGGAGGGGTGCCGGGAGGTGAAGTCGACGTCGACTTCACCGTGCAGGCGCGCCGGGACGTCACCCCCCAGGGTCAGGCGGGGGCGGTGGTGCCGGGGAGGGCGAGGCGGACGTCGTCCGCCGGGCCGCCCGGGCGCCAGGCGTCCGCCCACGCCGCGGCGCGGACCGTCGTGTCCGCCGCCATGAGCCGTCGCTCGCCGACGAGCGCGGGGACGGCGTCGAGCGCCGTCGCCGCGAGGCGGTCGAGCACGAGCGTCACGAGCGCGACGGCGTCGTCGGCGCCCCCGAGCGGCGCGGGCAGCACGTAGTCCGGCGCCGCGACGGGGGCCCGTCCGCCGACCGCGACGAGCGCCGCGGCGACGACGTCCGCCTCGTCCTCGAGCGCCCCGCGGAGGTCGAGAGCCCGGGCGCGGGCGTCGTCGGCCAGCGACGCCGCGGCGACCTCGACCCCGCGCGCCGCGGCCAGCGCCCCCGCGGCGAGCCCCTCGAGCGCCGCCGCCTCGCCCGGCACCGCCTGCGGCGGCGTGAGGACCGTCCCGGTCACCGAGCCGGCCGGGCCGGCGCCCGTGACGGCGGAGGGGTCGGGCACCTCGGGCGCGCCCTGCACCCGCTGCGCCAGCAAGGAGCGGGACGCGGCGACGGCGGCGAGCAGCCGGGCGAGCCCCGACGACGTCCCCGGCACGTCGGCGCGGGCGGCCTCGGCCGCCCCGGCCACCTGCTCCGCCAGGGCCGCGGCCGAGGGGGCCGGCGCGTCGGTCGGCGCGGTCGTCGGGGCACCGGTGCCCGGGGCGCCGTCCGGGCCGTCGTCGGGCTCCCCGAGCGCCGCGAGGTGCTCGGTCCCGGCGGCGACGACGAGGGCGGCCGCCACCGCCGGGGCGCCCTCCGCGCCCGCGGCGAGGAAGGCCTCCACCGCCCGCCGGAGGGCCCGGGCGTCGTCGGCCGCCCGCGCGCGGGCCCGCTCGTCGGCGTCGGGGACGGGCGGGGCGGCGGTGCCGGGCCAGTCGGGGTCGACGCGCACGGCGGAGAGGTCCGGCAGCGAGGAGCAGCCGGCGAGCCCGGCGAGCGGCACGGCGGCGAGGAGCCCGAGCACCCGGCGGCGGGAGGGCCGCGGCGCGGGTCGGTCGGGCACGCCGCGATGCTGCCACGGCGCCGGGCCGGGCCGTCCCCCGCCGCGTCGACGCCGCCCCCTCGGACCGGCCGCAGCGCTCAGGCGGCGTCGAGGCCCGCCACGTTGCGGCGCGCCATCCGGGCGGCGTCGGCCGCGAGGCCGGAGAGCTCGGCCCGCCGGGCGCCGTCGGCCGCGAGGGCGTCGTCGAGCCGCCGCGTCAGCTCGGCCGCCATCCCGGGGCGGGGCTCCACGCTCGCGCCGGGCGACCGGAAGGCGGCCATGAGGCCGTCGACCTTGCCCTGGGTCGAGAGGCAGACCGCGGGCACGCCGCGCGAGAGCGCCATGACGGCGAGGTGCATGCGGCCGGTGAGGACGGCGTCGGACCGGTCCGCGAGCGCCCGCACCTGCGCGGGGCGGAGCAGCTCGTCGACGGCCAGCACCTGCGCGTCGGCCGCGAAGGCCGCGGCCAGGCGCCGCACCTCCGCGACGTCGTCGCCGCCGGGGCGCCGGACGTGCGGCAGGAGGACGACGCGGGCCCCGCGGGCGCGGAGGTGGTCGACGACGGCGACGTGGTCGGCGTGCTGGTCCACACGGGCGCCGACGAGCCCGCTGACGTTGACGACGACGAGCGGCGGGTCGTCCGGGCGCGGGGCGCCGAGGAGGGCGTCGGCCGCCGTCGGGTCGAGGTCGTCGGCGGCCATGAAGACGGTGTCGAGGACCTCCTCCACCCCGGCGAGGCCGTCGCGGCGGGCCCGGTCGGCCGACAGCGGGTCGCGCAGCATGAGGCGCGTGCCCCGGGCGGCGGCGCGGCCGAGCGCGGCCCGGGCGCCCGGGTGGGCGCGGCCGTTCCAGCTGAAGCCGAGGACGCGGCTCGGCAGGCCCGCCCGCCGCGCGAGCGCCGCGACGAGCGAGAGGTTGGCGGCGGCCCGGTGCCCGTACCCCCCGTCCATGAGGTCGGCGCCCACGACGGACACCGACCGGGCGCGCCCCAGGAGCCGGGCGAGCCGGGCGGCGTCGCGCACGTGCCCGACGCCGCCGCCGTAGACGAGGCGGGGGAGCGCCACGACCTCGGCGCGCGACCGGTCGGCCGCCGGGACGGCGACGTCGCCGTGCTCGCGCACGAGGAGGACGACCGGGCCGTCGGTCGCGCCGAGGAAGGCCTCGACCATGGCCTGGTCGCCGATGTTGCCGTCGCCGGGCGGGCAGACGAGGACGTGCGCGCGGGTCACGGCGCCCGTCGGCCGGCCCGGGCGACGGGCGCGGCGGCGCACGGCCGCGGCCACGAGGTGGTCGGCCGGGTGCAGCAGGCGCGGGCTCGCCCACACGGCGTAGGCCCGCTCGCGGGCGGCGCGCAGCAGGGCGGCGGGGTGCAGGGGCACGGTGGCGGGTCCTCCGGGGCTGGGGGTGCCGGGTCGTCGAGCGCCCCCCCCGGGCCCTCCGTCCGACGTGGACGTCCGGCCGCTTCGGCGCCCGCGCTGCTCCGGATGGGTGACGGCGCCGTCCCGTCGTGGCGAGCCCGGGGGCCGCGCCGTCCCGCCGGGGGCGGCACCGCGGCGTCCGGCGGGCCCCGCGCCCGCGGCTAGCATCGGGGGGCGCCCGGCGACCGGGCGCGGACCGACCAGCGCCCCGGGGCCCACCCCGGCGCGGCGCACCACAACTGGACACGGGAGGACGTCGTGGCGAGCAGCGCCCCGAGCAGGCCGGCGGAGCTCACGGAGCTCCTGGACCCCGTCGTCGGCGGGGCCGGGTTCGTCCTCGAGAAGGTCACCGTGACGCCGGCCGGCCGACGCCGTGTCGTCCGCGTCGTCGTGGACCTCCCCGAGGACGCCGTCGGCGCCATGTCGCTGGACCAGGCGGCCGACGTCACGCGGGCCGTCTCCACGGCGCTCGACGACGCCGGTGCCTTCGGCGAGCAGCCGTACCTCCTCGAGGTCGGCAGCCCCGGCGTCGACCGCCCGCTCACCGAGCCGCGCCACTGGCGCCGCTCCCGCACGCGGCTCGTCCAGGTGGACGTCACGGGCGAGGACGGCACGGCCCGCCGGGTCACCGGCCGCGTCGTCGAGGCCGGGGCCGCCGGCGTCGTCCTCGTCGTCGACGAGAAGGGCGCCGCCGAGCGGCTCGAAGTCCCGTGGGACCGCCTCGGGACCGGCGCGGTTCAGGTGGAGTTCGACCGCAAGGACGCCCCGGCCGACGAGGACGACGAGGACCTCGACGACGAGCCGGACGACGACGAGCACGACGACGCGCACGACGAGGACGAGGACGAGGGCTGATGGACGTCGACATGGCCGCGCTGCGGATGCTGGCGCGCGAGCGGGAGATGCCGCTGGAGACGCTGGTGGAGGCGCTGGAGACGGCGATGCTCCTCGCCTACCAGCGCGAGGAGGGCTCGGCCCGCCGCGCCCGCGTGGAGCTCGACCGCGTGTCCGGGCGGGTCACCGTCTGGGCGCAGGAGACGCCGGAGCAGGCGTCCGAGGGACGGCCCGCGCCGGCCGACGGCGCCGAGGAGGGGCCCGCCGACGCGACGACGTCGGAGGACGACGCCGCGCCCGCCGCGCCGCCGGCGCCGCCCGCGCCGGTCCGCGAGTACGACGACACCCCGACGGGCTTCGGCCGCGTCGCCGCGACGACGGCGCGCCAGGTGATCTTCCAGAAGCTGCGCGACGCCGAGGACGCGGCCGTGCTCGGCGAGTTCCAGGGCCGCGAGGGCGACGTCATCTCCGGCGTCGTCCAGCAGGGCCGGGACCGCTCGATGGTGCACGTGGACCTCGGGCCCGTCGAGGCCGTCATGCCGCCGGCCGAGCAGGTGCCGGGGGAGAGCTACCCGCACGGCTCGCGCGTGCGCGCGCTCGTCGTGCAGGTCAAGCGAGGCTTCCGCGGCCCGTCGATCACGCTGTCGCGCACGCACCCCGACCTCGTCCGCCGGCTCTTCGCCCTCGAGGTGCCCGAGATCGCCGACGGCTCGGTCGAGATCATGGCGCTGGCGCGCGAGGCCGGGCACCGCAGCAAGGTCGCCGTCCGCTCGACCGTCCCGGGGCTCAACCCCAAGGGCGCGTGCATCGGGCCGATGGGGCAGCGCGTGCGCGCCGTCATGACCGAGCTGCGCGACGAGAAGATCGACATCGTCGACTGGGAGGACGACCCGGCGGCCTTCGTCGCCGCGGCGCTGTCCCCGGCCCGCGTGAGCTCGGTCGAGGTCGTCGACGCCGCCTCGCGCTCCTGCCGCGTCGTCGTCCCCGACTACCAGCTCTCGCTCGCCATCGGCAAGGAGGGGCAGAACGCCCGCCTCGCCGCCCGGCTCACCGGCTGGCGCATCGACATCCGCAGCGACACGGCCCCCGAGCCGCCGCCGCTCGACCCCTCGGCGCCGCGCCGGGAGCCCCTGCGCGGGCCGCGCTCCGACGCGCCGCGCGGCGGCGAGGGCCGCGGCCCGGCGCCGGGCCGTGCGGGCGGTCCGCGGACCGGCACGGGCGGCCCCGGCGGGTCGCGGACGGGCGCGCCGCGCACCGGCGGGTACGGCGCCCCCGGCGGGCCCCGGACGGGGGCGCCCCGCACGGGCGGCCCCCGCGACGAGCGCCCGCGCCGCGACCCCCGCGGCTGACGGACGTGGCCGGCACGGCGCACCGGCCCCGGCGCACGTGCGTCGGGTGCCGGACGACGACGGAGGCCGACGGCCTGCTCCGCCTCGCCCTCGCGGGGACGGACGCCGTCGTCCCCGACGTCCGCCGCCGCCTCGGGGGCCGCGGCGCCTGGCTCCACGCCGACCCCGCCTGCCTGGCCCTGGCGGTGCGCCGCCGGGCGCTGCCCCGCGCCCTCCGGGTGCCGGGCCCGCTGGCGACCGACGCCGTCGCCGAGCACCTCGCCGCCGCCGACGGGCGCGACGCGCCGTAGCCCTGCCGCGCCCCGGCGCCCGGTCCGGGGACCGACGTCGGCAGCGACGCGGGTGGGGAGCGGTCATGGGGGGCGACGTCGGCAGCGACGTGGGTGGCGGACGGCTCCGGACCACGACTTCGGCAGCGAAGTGGAGCGGGAAAGCATCCCAGCGCCGACTTCGGCAGCGAAGTGGGTGGGGGCGGGCCCCGGGGGTCGACTTCGGCAGCGAAGTGACTGGGGAGCGGCTCCTGGGATCGACTTCGGCAGCGAAGTGGGTGGGGGAGCCGGGCCCGGAGCGGGCCTGCGGGTCGACGCCGGGCGCGCCGCACCTCCGTCACGCAGCGCACCCGACGACGACGCAGGGCGATCGACGACGTCGCCCGACCGGCGGGCCGGCACCCGCGGTGACGCGCGCACCCCCGTCGAGGTGGCACCATGGGGCGGTGCGCGCCGGACCCCCGGTCGGCCCGCACCCTCCCGCACGTCGCACCGGTAACGGTCGCGCGCGGGTCGGCACGCCCGCGGCGCACCGCGCCTCGGGTCCGGGACGACCGTCGACAGCGAGAGCGGGTCTGCATCTCATGGGCACCCGATGAGCTCCCAGCGATGAGCACCCCCCAGCAGCACTAGGCCCCGCCTGTCCCGGCGTGGGCCAGGACAGGAGAGATGTGGCAAAGCCCCGGGTCCACGAGATCGCCAAGGACCTCGGCGTCGAGAGCAAGGTCGTGCTGGCCAAGCTCCAGGAGATGGGCGAGTTCGTCCGGTCGGCGTCGTCGACCGTCGAGGCTCCCGTCGTCCGACGCCTGAAGGACGCGTTCCCCGCCGCCGGCGGCGCGAGCGCCCCCAGCCCCGCCCCGGCCGCCCCGCGCGGTACCGGAGCCCGTCCCGGCCCGGCCCGCCCGGCGCCGGCCCCGCAGGCGACCCCTGCGGCACCCGCGGCCCCCGCGCCGCAGGCCCCCGCCGCCGGCGGCGCGCCGACCCCGGGCCCCGCCCGACCGGCCCCCGCCGCCCCCGCCGCGCCGTCGCGCCCGGCGCCCGCCGAGGTCCCCGCGGCCCCGGCCGCCCGCACGGCGCCGACGCCCGGCGCCCGTCCGGGCCCGGCCCGTCCCGCCCCGGCCGCCCCGTCGCCCGCCCCGCAGGCCCCCGCGGCCCGCGGCGGCGACCGTCCCGAGCGTCCGGGCACCCGCCCCGCGCCGGGCGGCGACCGCGGTGACCGCGGTGACCGCGGCGCCCGTCCGGGCGGCCCCGCCCGTCCGGGCAACAACCCCTTCGCGACGAGCCAGGGCATGCCCCGTCCCGGCGCGCGTCCCGGTGCGGGCGCTCCCGAGCGCGGCGCCGAGCGCGCCGAGCCCGCCGCCCGCAGCGGTGCCCCCCGTCCCGGCGGCGCCCCCGGCGCCGGCGCGCCCGGTGGTGCCCCGCGTCCGGGTGGTCCCCGCCCGGGCAACAACCCCTTCGCGACGAGCCAGGGGATGCCGCGCGGCGGCGGCCCCCGTCCCGGCGGCGGTGCCCCCGGCGCCGGCGCGGCGGCGGGCGACCGTCCCGGCGGCCCGCGTCCGGCCCCGCGCCCCGGTGGCGCGGCGGGCCCGGGCGGCCCCCGCCCGAACCCCGGCATGATGCCGGGCCGCTCCACGGTCGGCCGTCCCGGCGCCCCCGCGCGCGGCGGTCGTCCCGGTGCGGGCGGTCGTCCCGGTGCGGGCGGCCGTCCCGGCGGCGGCGGCCCCGGGGGTCCCCCCGGTGCGGGCGGCGGCGGCTTCCGCGGCCGCGGTGGCGGCGGTCGCGGTGCGACCGCCGGCGCGTTCGGCCGCAGCGGCGGCCGTCCGGTCCGCGGGCGCAAGAGCAAGCGCGCGAAGCGCCAGGAGTACGAGGCGATGCAGGCGCCGTCGGTCGGCGGCGTCAGCGTCCCCCGCGGCGACGGCTCGACCGTCATCCGCATCCGCCAGGGCGCGTCCCTGACGGACTTCGCGGAGCGCATCGACGCCAACCCGGCGTCGCTCGTCACCGTCCTGTTCCACCTGGGCGAGATGGCGACGGCGACGCAGTCGCTCGACGAGGACACCTTCAAGCTCCTCGGCTCCGAGCTCGGCTACGACATCTCGCTGGTCTCGCCGGAGGAGGAGGAGCGCGAGCTCTTCGCGTCCTTCGACATCGACCTGGCCGGCGAGCTCGAGGGCGAGGGCGACGACGTCCTGGAGGCGCGCCCGCCGGTCGTGACCGTCATGGGTCACGTCGACCACGGCAAGACGCGCCTGCTCGACGCCATCCGCTCCGCGGACGTCATGGCGGGCGAGGCCGGCGGCATCACGCAGGCCATCGGCGCCTACCAGGTCGTCACCGAGCACGAGGACGTCGACCGGGCCATCACCTTCATCGACACCCCGGGCCACGAGGCCTTCACGGCCATGCGTGCCCGTGGTGCCGACGTCACCGACATCGTCGTGCTCGTCGTGGCGGCGGACGACGGCGTGATGCCGCAGACCATCGAGGCGCTCAACCACGCCCAGGCGGCCGGCGTCCCGATCGTCGTGGCGGTCAACAAGATCGACAAGGCCGGCGCCAACCCGGACAAGGTCAAGCAGCAGCTCACCGAGTACAACCTCGTGGCCGAGGAGTACGGCGGCGACACGATGTTCGTCGAGGTCTCCGCCCGCGAGGGCATCAACATCGACGGGCTGCTCGACGCCGTCCTGCTCACCGCGGACGCGGCGCTCGACCTGCGCGCCAACCCCGACAAGGACGCGCGCGGCGTCGCCATCGAGGGCCACCTCGACAAGGGCCGCGGCTCCGTCGCCACGGTGCTCGTGCAGTCGGGCACCCTGCGCGTCGGCGACGCGATCGTCGCCGGCGGGGCGCACGGCCGCGTGCGCGCCATGCTCGACGAGCGCGGCGAGAACGTCGTCGAGGCGGGCCCGTCCCGCCCCGTGCAGGTGCTGGGCCTCACGCAGGTCCCGGGCGCCGGCGACACGTTCCTCGTGGCGACCGACGACCGCACCGCCCGGCAGATCGCCGAGCGGCGCGAGGCGAGCGAGCGGGCCGCCCTCCTGGCCAAGCGCCGCAAGCGCATCAGCCTCGAGGACCTCACCGCCGCCCTGGCCGAGGGGAAGGTCGACAACCTCAACCTCATCCTCAAGGGCGACGGCTCCGGCTCGGTCGAGGCGCTGGAGGAGGCGCTGCTCAAGATCGACGTCGGCGACGAGGTCGCGCTGCGGATCATCCACCGCGGCGTGGGCGCCATCACCCAGAACGACGTCAACCTCGCCACGGTCGACAACGCCATCATCATCGGCTTCAACGTGCGGCCCGCCGAGCGCGTCGCCGACCTGGCCGAGCGCGAGGGCGTCGACCTGCGGTTCTACTCGGTCATCTACGCGGTGATCGACGAGGTCGAGCAGTCGCTCAAGGGCATGCTCAAGCCGGAGTACGAGGAGGTGCAGCTGGGCACCGCCGAGATCCGCGAGGTGTTCCGCTCCTCGAAGTTCGGCAACATCGCCGGCTGCCTCGTGCGGTCCGGCGTGGTCCGCCGCAACGCCAGGGCGCGGCTCCTGCGCGACGGCGTCGTGGTCTCGAACGACCTGTCCATCCAGTCGCTGCGACGGTTCAAGGACGACGCCACGGAGGTCCGCGAGGGCTTCGAGTGCGGTATCGGCCTCGGCTCGTTCAACGACGTCAAGGCGGACGACGTCATCGAGACGTACGAGATGCGGGAGAAGCCGCGCGCCTGAGCGCGGACCGCACCTCGCCGGCGGGCGTCCCCCTGGGGGCGCCCGCCGGGCTCGTCCCGGGCCACCGGCCACCGAGGAGGGGACCCGTGTTCGTCGGCGCGCTCGTGCTCGACCTGCTCCTGCCCGCCGACGTGGGCTCCCTCAAGGCCAAGCGCGCCGTCGTCCGGCCGCTCGTCGCCGCGCTGCGGCGGCTCGAGGTCTCCGTCGCCGAGACGGGGGCCCTCGACCTCCACCGCCGCGCGGAGGTGTCGGTCGGCGTCGTCGCGGCCGACGCCGCCCGGGTCGGGGAGGTCCTCGACCGCGCCGAGCGCGTGGCCGCGGACCGCCCCGAGCTGCAGCTGCTGCAGGCGCGCCGCCTCGTGCGGTCCGACACCGACGACTGAGCGGGCGAGGCCGTCGAGCCGACGGCCACGACCGGGGCGACCGGGCAGGCCCGGCCGCCCGCACCACCCGACCGACCTGCCCGCGGGCTGCCGCGGGCGACCACCGGCGGGGCCCAGGCCCCGCCACCGCCGAGGAGGACCGATGGCCGACCCCGCGAGGGCCCGCAAGCTCGCCGACCGCATCAAGGTGGTGGTCGCCGAGACGCTCGAGCGCCGCATCAAGGACCCGCGGCTGGGCTTCGTCACCATCACGGCCGCCCGGGTGACGGGCGACCTCCAGCACGCGACGGTCTTCTACACGGTCTTCGGCGACCAGTCGGAGAAGCAGGACACGGCGCAGGCGCTCGCCAGCGCCCGGGGCGTGCTGCGCGCGGAGGTCGGCCGCCGCACCGGCGTCCGGCTCACGCCGACCCTGGAGTTCGTCGAGGACGCCGTCCCCGAGAACGCCCAGGCGATCGAGGACCTCCTACGCGCCGCCCGCGAGCAGGACGCCGCCGTCGCGGGCCTCGCCGCGTCCGCCGAGTACGCCGGCGAGGCGGACCCGTACCGCCCCGAGGCCGACCTCGAGGACGACGAGGACGACGACGACCTCGAGGACGACGAGGTCGAGGACGTCGCGCACGACCCCGACGCCCGCCCCGGGCCGGAGCGCCTCGGCGACGACGTCCTCGACCCCGACGTGCGGGCCCGCCGCCGGTGAGCCGCCGCGGCGACCTGTCGACGGAGGGCCCGGGCGGACTCCTCGTCGTCGACAAGCCGCAGGGCTGGACGAGCCACGACGTCGTCGCGCGGCTCCGCCGGGTCGCGGGCACCCGGCGGGTCGGCCACGCGGGCACGCTCGACCCCCTGGCGACGGGCGTGCTCGTCGTCGGGGTCGGGCGGGCCACGCGGCTGCTCACCTACCTCGTCGGCGCGGACAAGGCGTACGACGCCGTCGTCCGGCTGGGGGAGTCGACCACCACCGACGACGCCGAGGGCGAGCCGCTCCCCGACGTCGGCACGCCGGCCGGCGCGCGCGACGTCGACCCGGACGGGGAGCCGCTCCGGGCCGGCGTCGCGGCGCTCACCGGTGCGCTGCAGCAGGTCCCGAGCTCGGTGTCGGCCATCAAGGTCGACGGGCAGCGCGCCTACGCGCGGGTGCGCGGCGGCGAGGAGGTCGTCCTGGCCGCACGCCCCGTCACCGTCTCCGCCTTCGACGTCCACGGGGCCGCCCGGGCGACCGGCGTCACCGGCCGTCCCGTCCTCGACCTCGACGTCACGGTCGTCGTCAGCTCCGGCACCTACGTGCGGGCGCTGGCCCGCGACCTCGGCGCCGCGCTCGGCACGGGCGGGCACCTCACCGCCCTGCGGCGCACCCGTGTGGGGCCCTACGGGCTCGACGGCGCCCGCACCCCCGACGAGCTCGCCGCCGAGGCCGACGCCGGGCCGCTGACGAGCCTGCTGCCCGTCGCCGACGCGGCGGCGGCGGCCTTCGGCGTCCGCCGGCTGACCGCCGACGAGGCGGCCGACCTCGCGCACGGCCGCCGCCTGGCGCCCGACCCCGACGGCCCCGCGGGCACCGAGGCCGCCCCCGTCGCCGCCGTCGCCCCGGACGGCACCCTCGTGGCGCTCGTGCGCGACGAGCGGGGCGTGACCCGCCCCGTCCTCGTCCTCGCCCCCGCCTGACCGCGCGGGCCCGCTTCCGCCCCGTGCCCCGGGCTGCGCGAGCGGCGCACGGGGAGTAGGACGGACGAGCGCACCGGCACCCCGGCGACGCACGTCGAGCGGGTGGGAGCACCGGTGAGCAGCCAGGACGCACGGCAGGGCAGGGGCGGGGACGCCGCCCGCGGGGGAGAGGCGCCCCTCGAGGAGCACCACGGCAAGGTCATCGCGCTCGCGGTGGCCGCGGCCGTCGGCGGGTTCCTCTTCGGCTTCGACTCCTCGGTCATCAACGGCGCCGTCGACGCCGTCGGCGAGCAGTTCGGCCTCGACGCCATCGTCGTCGGCGTCGTCGTGGCCGTCGCCCTCGTGGGCGCCGCGGCCGGCGCCTGGTTCGCGGGCACGCTGGCCGACCGCATCGGGCGCACCCGCGCGATGGTGGTCGCGGCCTTCCTCTTCACCATCTCGTCGATCGGGTCGGGCTTCGCCTTCGCCGCGTGGGACCTCGCGCTGTGGCGGGTGATCGGCGGCGCCGGCATCGGCATGGCGTCCGTCCTCGCCCCCGCCTACATCGCGGAGATCTCGCCCAGCGCGATCCGCGGGCGCCTCGCCTCGTTCCAGCAGCTCGCCATCACGCTCGGCATCTTCACGGCGCTGCTGTCCAACGCCTTCCTCGCCGGCCAGGCGGGCGGGGCCGGCGCCGACCTGTGGGGGCTCGAGGCCTGGCGCTGGATGCTCCTCGCGGGCGTCGTGCCGTCCGTCGTCTACGGCGTGCTCGCGCTGCTCATCCCCGAGTCGCCGCGCTACCTCGTCTCCCGCGGCCGCACGCAGGAGGCGCTGCGCGTCTTCCGCGACAAGCTCGACCTGCGCCGCCCGGACGCGATGGTCGCGGAGATCCGCAAGAGCCTCCAGCGGGACGACCGCCCGTCCATGCGGGACCTCCGCGGCCCGCGGTTCGGGCTCCAGCCCGTCGTCTGGGTGGGCATCATCCTGTCGGCGCTGCAGCAGCTCGTCGGGATCAACGTGATCTTCTACTACTCGACGACGCTGTGGCAGTCGGTCGGCTTCGCCGAGTCGGACTCCTTCTCGATCTCCGTCGGCACCGCGGTGCTCAACGTCCTCGTCACCCTCGTGGCCGTCGCCTTCGTCGACAAGGTCGGCCGCAAGCCCCTGCTCCTCGCCGGCTCGGCGGGCATGGCCCTCGGGCTCGGCGCCGTGACGGTGGCCTTCACGCAGGCGCAGCTCGTCGACGCCGGGGACGGCACGACGACGGCCACGCTCGGCTCCCCGTGGGGCGTCATCGCCCTCGTCGGGGCCAACCTCTTCGTCGTCGCCTTCGGCGCCTCGTGGGGACCGGTCGTCTGGGTCCTCCTGGGCGAGATGTTCCCCAACCGCATCCGCGCCGCCGGCCTGGCCGTGGCCGCGGCCATGCAGTGGGTGGCCAACTTCGCCGTCACCGTCAGCTTCCCCGTCATGTCGCAGGACGTGTCCCTGTGGGCGACGTACCTCATGTACACGGTCTTCGCCGTCATCTCGTTCTTCTTCGTCAAGATCAAGATCACCGAGACGAAGGGCAAGTCGCTGGAGGAGATGGGCCAGGACGCGCCCGCCGCGGCGACGGCGGGCGAGCCGCGCCGCTGACACCCGGGCCCGCCCCCGACGGCGGGGGCGGGCCGTGGCGTGCCGCCGCGGGCTGGCACAGTGGGCGGTGCGGGCGGTGCCCGCCCCGCCGGCCACCGCCGGCGGCAGCAGCAGGAGGAGGGCGCCCCGCGTGGAGCGCTGGACCCGGCTGGGGGACGTGCCCCTGGCCCCGCAGGGCTCCGTCGTCGCCGTCGGCAACTTCGACGGCGTCCACCGCGGCCACCGCGTCCTCGTCGACGAGGTCGTCGCCCGCGCCCGGGCGGCGGGGCGCCGCGCGCTCGCGGTGACCTTCGACCCCCACCCGCTCCAGGTCCTGCACCCCGACCGCGCGCCCGCGCTGCTGACAGGGATGGCGGAGCGGCTGGACCTGCTCGAGGGCACCGGTCTCGACGGCGTCGTCGTGCTGCCCTTCGACCACGCGCTGGCCGCACGGACGCCGCGCCAGTGGGTGCACGAGGACCTCGTCGGGGCCCTCGGCATGCGCGTCGCCGTCGTCGGCCACGACGTCCGCTTCGGCGTCGGGAACTCCGGCGACCTCGCGGTCATGCACGCGCTCGCGGCCGAGGTGGACCTCGAGGTCGTCGTCCTCGACGACGCCGTGTCCGACGGGCGGCGCTGGTCCTCCTCCTGGGTGCGCGAGCTGCTGGCCGCCGGCGACGTCCGCGGGGCCGCCGCGGTCCTCGGCCGCCCGCACCGCGTCGTCGGGGAGGTCGTCCACGGCGACCACCGCGGCCGCGAGCTGGGCTACCCCACGGCCAACCTCTCGGCGGACGCCGAGGGGCTCGTGCCCGCCGACGGCGTCTACGCCGGGTGGCTGACCGCGCTGGGGGACGGCCGTCCCGGCGGCGGCGTGCGCGCCGGCGAGCGCCGGCCGGCCGCGGTGTCGGTGGGGACCAACCCGACCTTCGACGGGCTCGAGCGACGGGTCGAGGCCTTCGTGCTCGACGTCCCGGCGGGCGCGCCCCTCGACCTCTACGGCGTCCGGGTGCGGGTCGAGCTCGTCGAGCGGCTGCGGGACACGTTGCGCTTCGACGGCGTGGAGGCGCTCTGCGACCAGATGGCGCTCGACGTCGCGACGGCCCGTGAGGTCCTCGCCGCCGGCTGAGCGCGACGGCCCGTGGTGGGCACCACGCGCCGACCCCCTTGACCGGGGGTGCACCGGGTGGTCGGGTGAGCATGTCCGCTTCGCCCACCTCGGCCCGGTACGTCCACGAGACGCCGGGCTCCCCCCACGCCAGGAGCCGTCCGTGCAGCGTCGCCCCTCCGCTCCCTCGTCCGCCCGCCGCCGCAGCCTCGTCGCCGTCGGCCTCGGCGCGGTCCTCGCCCTCACCGGCGCCCCCGTCGCCGCGGGGGCGGCGGACGCGCCCGAGGCCCCCGTCACGGCCCTGGCCGCCGCCGAGCCCGTGCTGCCCGCGGACGCCCCCCGCACGGGCTTCGAGACGTCCGGCGGTGCGGCGTGGACGACCCTCGAGGAGGAGCAGAGCTTCCTCGCGGCGGTCGACGCGGCGAGCGACCGCGTCGGCATCAGCACGCTGGCCACGACGGCCGCCGGCCGTCCGATCCAGCTCGTGCAGATCGGCACCCGCCAGCTCTCGGCGCGCGAGGTGGCCCAGCGCCCGAGCATCCTCGTCACCTGCCTCCAGCACGGCAACGAGCCGGCCGCCCGCGAGGGGTGCCTCGAGGTCGTCCGCGACGTCGCCCTCGACACGAGCCCCGCCACGCAGCAGCTCCTGCGCCGGTCGACCGTCCTCGTCGTCCCCACCGTCAACCCCGACGGCCGCGCGGCCAACACGCGCGCCAACGCCGACGGCGTCGACGTCAACCGCGACCACCTCGCGCTCGAGACGCTGGAGGCGCAGACGATCGCCGCGCTCGTGCGCGACTACGACCCGGAGATGGTCGTCGACGTCCACGAGTACGGCGGCCGGGCCGACGTCTACGACCGCGACCTCATCCGCCTGTGGCCTCGCAACCTCAACGTCGACGAGGGCCTGCGGGCGCGCGCCGTCGAGCTGGCCGACGACTTCATCGACCCGGCGGTCGAGGCCGAGGGCTGGAGCACCGGCGTCTACGGCATCTGGAACGGGCCGGGCGGCGAGCCGATCGCGCAGGTGGCGGGCGACGGCGACGAGCGGATCATGCGCAACGCCGTCGGCCTCAAGCACACGGTGGGCCAGCTCACCGAGTCCCAGACCCGGGCGCTGACGGCCGAGGAGCAGGCGGACCCGACCGTCAACACCAACCGCCGCGTCGACACGAACGTCCTCGCGCTCCGCGGCTCGCTCGACATGCTCCGCACCCAGGGCGCGGAGCTGCGCCGCGAGACCGCGGCCGCCGAGCGGGAGGCCGCGCGGCTCGGCGCGGCGGGGGAGGGCTACATCCGCTTCGGGGGTGCGGACAACGTGCTGCCGACGTCGTCCGAGCTCCTGCTCGACCCGCCGTGCGCCTACGACCTCACCGGCGAGCAGCTCGACGCCGTGAGCAGCACGCTGTCGCTCCACGACATCCGCGTGGTGGAGCGGGCCGACGGGACCGCGCGGGTGCCCATGGGCCAGCCGGCGCGGGGCGTCATCCCGCTGCTGATGGACGAGCGGGCCGCCTACGACCTCGTCCAGGCGACGCCGGTCGACTGCGCCTGACCTCCCGGCCCCGGCCGGTGCCCGGCCGTCCCGTGAGGACGGCCGGGCACCACCGCGGGCGCCGACGGCCGCGCGCGGAGGTCCGCGGACGCCGCGCTGCTACCCTGGGAGAGCCGTCCGATCGGCCGCGGACCCAGAGAGCCCGGGTGGACCCGCCCCGGCGCACCGCGCAACGAACCCCAGGGAGAGCAGTGCCCCTCGACAGCGCCACCAAGCAGCGCATCATGACCGAGTACGCCACGCACGAGGGCGACACCGGCTCGCCGGAGGTGCAGGTCGCGATGCTGACCCAGCGCATCACCGACCTGACCGAGCACCTCAAGGAGCACAAGCACGACCACCACAGCCGCCGCGGGCTGCTGCTGCTGGTCGGCCAGCGCCGCCGCCTCCTCGGCTACGTCGCGAAGCAGGACGTCAACCGCTACCGCGACCTCATCGCGCGTCTCGGCCTCCGCCGCTGACGCCCCGACGCCGCCCCTCCTGCGAGGGGCGGCGTCGCCGCGTCCGGGGCTGACCCGGCGCGGCCGCACCACCGGCACGACCTGCACCTGAGCAGGAGCACCACCAGCACCACCAGCAGGGGCCCAGGCCCCGCCGCGACCCGGCCGGACGCCGGGCACCGCGAGCCCCGCGCGTCGACGCGCCGGCCCGCCGGTCCTCGGTGGTGGCCCCCGGGAGGGCGCGAGAGCGCCGGGCCCGTGGGCCTCGATCGGGTACTGGCCTCCGGCCGTCGTCGCCCCGGCACCCCACCAGCGACGAACAGGAGCCTCCTTCGTGGAGACCACCCCCAGCGCCGTCGAGACCGTCATCGACAACGGCTCCTTCGGCACCCGCACCATCCGCTTCGAGACCGGGCGCCTCGCCCGCCAGGCCGCCGGCTCCGTCGCGGCCTACCTCGACGGCGAGTCGATGCTCCTGTCGGCCACCACGGCCGGCAAGCACCCCAAGGACCACTTCGACTTCTTCCCCCTCACGGTGGACGTCGAGGAGCGCATGTACGCCGCCGGGCGCATCCCCGGCTCGTTCTTCCGCCGCGAGGGCCGCCCCGGCACCGACGCGATCCTCACCTGCCGCCTCATCGACCGGCCGCTGCGCCCGTCCTTCGTCTCGGGGCTGCGCAACGAGGTCCAGGTCGTCATCACGGTCCTCGCGCTCGACCCCGACGACGCCTACGACGTCCTCGCGATCAACGCGGCGTCGCTCTCGACGCAGCTCTCGGGCCTGCCCTTCTCCGGCCCCATCGGCGGCGTCCGCGTGGCGCTCGTCGACGGGCAGTGGGTCGCCTTCCCCAAGCACAGCCAGATGGAGCGCGCCGTCTTCGACATGGTCGTCGCCGGCCGCGTCGTCGGTTCCGGCGACTCCGCCGACGTCGCGATCATGATGGTCGAGGCCGAGGCCACCGAGGGCTCGTGGCACCTCGTCTCCGAGGGCGCCACCAAGCCGACCGAGGAGGTCGTCGCGGCCGGCCTCGAGGCCGCCAAGCCCTTCATCGCGCAGCTCTGCGCGGCGCAGCAGCAGCTCGCCGACGGCGCCGCCAAGGAGACCGTCGAGTTCCCCCGCTTCCTCGACTACGACGACGACGTCTTCGCCGCCGTCGAGCAGGCGGGCACCGAGCGCCTCGCGCAGGCCCTCACCATCGCCGGCAAGCAGGAGCGCGAGGCGGAGATTGACGCCGTCAAGGACTCGGTGCGCGGCGAGCTCGCCGACGCCTTCGAGGGCCGCGAGAAGCAGGTCTCCGCCGCCTTCCGCTCGCTGACGAAGAAGCTGGTCCGCCAGCGCGTCCTGCGCGACGGCGTCCGCATCGACGGCCGCGGCCTCGCCGACATCCGCACCCTCGGTGCCGAGGTCGAGGTCATCCCGCGCGTCCACGGCTCCGCGCTCTTCGAGCGCGGCGAGACGCAGATCCTCGGCGTCACGACGCTCAACATGCTCCGCATGGAGCAGCAGATCGACCAGCTCGGCCCGGTGACGCGCAAGCGGTACATGCACAACTACAACTTCCCGCCGTTCTCCACCGGCGAGACGGGGCGCGTGGGCTCGCCCAAGCGCCGCGAGATCGGCCACGGCGCGCTCGCCGAGCGGGCGCTCGTGCCGGTCCTGCCGAGCCGCGAGGAGTTCCCCTACGCGATCCGCCAGGTCTCCGAGGCGCTGGGCTCCAACGGCTCGACCTCGATGGGCTCGGTCTGCGCCTCGACCCTGTCGCTGCTCAACGCCGGTGTGCCGCTGCGCGCCCCGGTCGCCGGCATCGCCATGGGCCTCATCACCGACACGGTGGACGGCGAGACCCGCTACGCGGCGCTCACGGACATCCTCGGGGCCGAGGACGCCTTCGGTGACATGGACTTCAAGGTCGCCGGCACCAAGGAGTTCGTCACGGCGATCCAGCTGGACACCAAGCTCGACGGCATCCCCGCCTCGGTGCTCGCCGGTGCCCTCACGCAGGCCCGCGACGCCCGCCTGCACATCCTCGACGTCATGGCCGAGGCCATCGACGCGCCCGACGAGATGAGCCCGCACGCGCCGCGCGTCATCTCCGTCCAGGTCCCCGTCGACAAGATCGGCGAGGTCATCGGCCCGAAGGGCAAGATGATCAACCAGATCCAGGACGAGACCGGCGCCGACATCTCCATCGAGGACGACGGCACGGTCTACATCGGCGCGACGGACGGCCCGTCCGCCGAGGCGGCGCGGTCGATGGTCAACGCCATCGCCAACCCGCAGATGCCGGAGGTCGGCGAGCGCTTCGTCGGCACCGTCGTGAAGACGACGACGTTCGGCGCCTTCGTCTCGCTCACCCCGGGCAAGGACGGCCTGCTCCACATCTCGCAGATCCGCAAGATGGTGGGCGGCAAGCGCATCGACTCCGTCGACGACGTCCTCGGGGTCGGCCAGAAGGTCCAGGTGCAGATCGCCGAGATCGACCCGCGCGGCAAGCTGTCGCTCGAGCCGGTGCTCGCCGAGGGCGCCGAGGACGGCGACGCGCAGGGCGCCCAGGCGGAGGCCGCCAACATCTGATGCCGGTCCCCCTGGCCTCCCTCGGCACGCCCTCGGGCGTCGCCGAGACCGACGCCGCCGGGCGGGAGGGTGCGCGCGTCCGCCGCACCGTCCTGCCCGGCGGCGCCGTCGTCCTCACCGAGGCGGTCCCCGGGCTCCGCTCGGCGACCCTCGGCGCGTGGGTCGGCGTCGGCAGCCGCGACGAGGCCGACCACCAGCGGGGCTCGACGCACTTCCTCGAGCACCTGCTCTTCAAGGGCACCGGGCGCCGGTCGGCGATGGACATCGCCGCGGCGTTCGACGAGGTGGGCGGCGACGCCAACGCCTCGACGGGCAAGGAGAACACCTCCTACTACGCCCGGGTGCTCGACACCGACCTGCCCGTGGCGGTCGACGTCACGCTCGACATGGTCACCTCGGCGTCGCTGCGCGCCGAGGACGTCGACGGCGAGCGCGGCGTCATCCTCGAGGAGCTCGCGGCCGCCGAGGACGACGACGACGACGTCGCGCACGAGCGGTTCTCGCTGCTCGTGCACGGCGACACACCGCTCGGCCGCCCGATCGGCGGGACGCCCGCCGACATCGAGGCGGCCACGCGCGACGCCGTCGAGGCGCACTACCGGCGCCACTACGTGCCGGAGGGCCTCGTCGTCACGGCGGCGGGCGGCCTCGAGCACGACGCCGTCTGCGCGCTCGTCGAGCAGGCCCTCGCCCGCGCGGGGTGGCCGGCGGGGGCGGACGCCGTCCCGCTGCCGCGGCGCACCGGCGGCCCGGCGGGGGAGCCCCTGCCGAGCACGCTCCGCCCCGGCGGAGTGCTGACCCTCGAGCGGGACACCGAGCAGGCGCACGTCCTCCTCGGCGGGCCGGGCCTCACGGCGACCGACGAGCGCCGCTGGGTGCTCGGCGTCCTCGTGGCCGTCCTCGGCGGCGGCATGAGCTCGCGCCTCTTCCAGGAGGTCCGCGAGCGCCGGGGCCTGGCCTACTCGACGTACGCCTTCGACGCGGGGTACAGCGACGACGGGCTCTTCGGCCTCTACGCCGGGTGCACGCCGTCGCGGGTGCCGCAGGTGACCGAGCTGCTCGCCGAGCAGTGGGCCCTCCTGGCCCGCGACGGGCTCGGCGAGGACGAGCTGCGCCGCGGCAAGGGCCAGCTCTCGGGCTCGCTCGTCCTCGGCATGGAGGACTCCGGCGCGCGCATGACCCGCCTCGCGCGGGCCGAGCTCGTCCACGGCCGCTTCACGGGTGTCGACGAGTCGCTCGCCCGCATCGCGGCCGTCACGGCGGACGACGTCGTGGCGCTCGCCGGCGAGCTGCTCGCCGCCCCGCGCTCCCTGCTCGTCCTCGGCCCCTTCGACGACGACCCGGTGCCCGTCGCCCCCTGACGGCGCGCCAGGGACGGACGGACGGCAGGTACCCGACCGCGGGGACCTGCCGTTCGTCGCTCCCGGCGGCGCGCGCCCGGAACCGCCCGGCGGCCGGGGGCGTCCGAGGCGCGTGCGCCGTCGCCGGGTCCTCGTCCCCCTCGTGCTGCTCGCCGTCCTGGGGGGCGCCGCCGCGGCGGCGCCGGTCGAGCCCGACCCCCCGCCGTCCGCCGTGGGCGGCGAGCCCTGGCTGCTCGCGCCACGGGAGATCGACGCCGGCACGCCCCGGGCGGCGGACGTCACCCACGTCCCCGGGGACGAGGTGCTGCGGACGCCGACCTCTCTGCGCGTGACGACCTACGGGAGCAGCAGCTGCCCCGCGCTCGTGGACCGGTGGCGACCGGACGGGCCACGGCGGCTCGTCGTCACCGTCGACGTCGCCCCGGCACGGGCCTGCACGGCGGACCTCGGGCCCACCGTCTCCTGGGTGACCCTGCCGGTCGAGCTGCGGGACGTGCCCGGGCTCGAGGTGGTCCTGGTCCGCCCGAGCCCGGGGGTGGACGAGCGGGACTCCGTCGGCTCCGTCCACGTGCTGCGCTGACGCCTCCGGCGTGCGCCGTCCCCGGTCGGGCCTGCGCGGTACGCACCCGGCCGCGGACGGTGGCACCATAGGAGGGCTCGACGTGGCCAGCGCCCCGTCCAGCGCGTGCTCCCGGGGTCGGTGCAATTCCGAACCGGCGGTGACAGTCCGCGAACCGCGGTGACCCCGCGCCCTCCAGGCGCGACGGCCGCCACGGCCGAGCCGGTGGAACTCCGGGACCGACGGTGAGAGTCCGGAGGGGAGGCAGCACGCGGTGGCCCGGTGGTGCGCAGCGCGCCGTCGTCCCGCCGCGGGCTCCCCGCCGGCGTGACGACGTCGTCCGCGCACCCCTGCTCACCGACCGCCCCGACCGGCGGAGCTGCCTCCCGCACGACCCCTCCGGGGCCCGCGCCGGCCCGGACGTCCCGGCCCGTGGGCCCGGCGTCAGGAGGAGGAGCGGATGTTCACGGGCATCGTGGAGGAGCGCGGCGAGGTCGTCGCGATCGAGGTGGCGGGGGACGACGCGCGGCTGCGCGTGCGCGGCCCGCGCGTGACGGAGGACGCCCGCGAGGGCGACTCGATCAGCGTGGACGGCGTCTGCCTCACCGTCGTGGGCGAGGCCGCGGACGGCGTCCTCACCGCCGACGTCATGGGGGAGACGCTGCGGCGGACCGCCCTCGGGGCCCGCCGCCCGGGCGACCCGGTCAACCTCGAGCGGGCGCTGCGCGCCGACGCGCGGCTCGGCGGCCACGTCGTCCAGGGCCACGTCGACGGCGTCGGCCACCTCCTCGCCCGCACGCCGGGGGAGCGCTGGGACCTCCTGCGCTTCTCCGTCCCGACGTCGCTCGCGCGCTACGTCGCGGAGAAGGGCTCCATCACCGTCGACGGCGTCTCGCTGACGGTCACGGGCGTCGGCGACGACGGCCCGGCCGAGGGTCCCGGCGGCCTGGACCTCGCCGCGGAGCGGTCCTGGTTCGAGGTAGGGCTCATCCCGACGACGCTGACGGCCACGACGCTCGGCGCCCGCGCCGTCGGGGACGCCGTCAACCTCGAGGTCGACGTCCTCGCCAAGCACGTCGAGCGGCTGCTCACCGGCCCCGGGGCGGTGGCCCGATGAGCGGCCCGCGGCCCGTCGGCCCCGAGGACCTGCCCGGCACCGTCGAGGTGCCCGCCGCCGAGGCGGGCGAGACCGGCCCCGACGCCGTGACCGTCGACGCCGAGCGGCCCACCGTCCGGGTCGACGACGTCGCCGACGCCCTCGCGGCGCTGGCCGCCGGGCGGCCCGTCGTCGTGCTCGACGGGGTGGACCGCGAGGACGAGGGCGACCTCGTCGTCGCGGCGTCGCTCGCGACGCCCGAGACGGTGGCCTTCGTCGTCCGCTGGACGAGCGGCCTCCTCTGCGCGCCGATGACCCCCGAGGTCGCCGACCGCCTGGCGCTGCCGCTCATGGCGGCCCCCTTCGCCGGCGCGGGCGGCGACGCCCACGGCACGGCGTACACGCTCACCGTCGACGCGCTCGAGGGCACGACGACGGGCATCAGCGCGACCGACCGCGCCCGCACCCTCGCGGTCCTCGCCGACCCGGCGAGCCGCCCGGCCGACCTGCGCCGTCCCGGCCACGTGCTGCCCCTGCGCGCCCGGGCCGGGGGCGTGCGCGAGCGGCCCGGCCACACCGAGGCCGCCGTCGACCTCTGCCGCCTCGCCGGTCTCCCGCCGGTCGGGCTCATCGCCGAGATCGTCGACGACGCCGACCCCCGCGGCGGCATGCTCCGCGGCGAGGGCTGCCGTGCCTTCGCCGACGCGCACGACCTGCCGCTCGTGACGATCGGGCAGGTCGCCGAGCACCTCGCCGCCGTCGACGCCCCGCAGGAGCCCCCGGCCGAGCAGGGGCGCGTCGTCCGCGGGGCCGTGGCGAGCCTGCCGACGGCGTCCGGCCGCTTCACCGCCCACGCCTTCGTCGAGCCGGCGACGGGCACCGAGCACGTCGCCCTCGTCCCCGAGGCGCCGGGCGGCGGGCGCCGCGGGCTCCCCGCGGACGACGTCCTCGTGCGCGTGCACTCGGAGTGCCTCACCGGCGACGCCCTGGGCTCGCGGCGCTGCGACTGCGGCCCCCAGCTGCGCGCCGCCCTGGCCGCGGTGGCCGCGGAGGGCGACGGCGTGGTGGTGTACGTCCGCGGCCACGAGGGCCGGGGCATCGGGCTGGCCGCCAAGGTGGCCGCCTACGCCGAGCAGGACGAGGGCGCGGACACGGTCGAGGCGAACCTGCGCCTCGGGCTGCCGGCCGACGCCCGCGAGTACGGCGCACCGGCCGCGGTGCTGCGCGCGCTGGGCGTGCGGAGCGCCCGGCTGCTGACGAACAACCCGGAGAAGGAGGCAGGCGTGGCGGAGCACGGCGTCGTCGTGAGGGGGAGGGTGCCGCTCGTGGTGCCCGCGGGCGCCGAGGCGGCCCGCTACCTCGAGGTCAAGCGCGACCGCATGGGCCACGTCCTCCCGCTGCACGGGCTGGTGGGCGCATGAGCGGCGAGGGCGCGCCCCGTCCCGCGCTCGCCGGGGCCGGGCACCTGCGGGTCGCCGTCGTCGCGGCGTCCTGGCACGAGGAGGTCATGGGCGGGCTCC
The DNA here is from genome assembly GCF_003751265.1 of Pseudokineococcus lusitanus. NCBI lineage: Bacteria > Bacillati > Actinomycetota > Actinomycetes > Kineosporiales > Kineosporiaceae > Pseudokineococcus > Pseudokineococcus lusitanus. The sequence goes on along the minus strand of NZ_RJKN01000003.1, from coordinate 74,977 downwards.
TGGCCGGCGCCCGCGCCGCGCTGGACGACGCCGGCGTCACCGACGTCCTCGACGTCCGCGTGCCCGGCACGGTCGAGCTCGGCGTCGCCGCGGCCCGGCTCGCGCCCGTCGTCGACGTGGTCGTGGCCCTCGGCGTCGTCGTCCGGGGCGGGACGCCGCACTTCGAGTACGTCTGCCTGTCCGCCACCCAGGCGCTCACCGACGTCGCCGTCCGCACCGGCGTCCCCGTCGGCTTCGGCGTGCTGACCGTCGACACCGTCGAGCAGGCCCTCGACCGGGCGGGCCTGCCCGGCAGCCGCGAGGACAAGGGGCGGGAGGCCGTCGAGGCGGCCCTCGCGACGGCGCTGGCGCTCGACGCCGTCGCCCCGCGCGCCGCACGTCCGGCCGGGCCCGCGGCGTGAGCGCCCTGCGCGTCGCCGTCCTCGGGGCGGGCGGCCGGATGGGGGCGGCGGCCTGCCGCGCCGTCGACGCCGCCCCGGACCTCGAGCTCGTCGCCCGCGTGCACCGCGGGGACGACCTCGACGACGTGCTCGGTGCGGCGCGGCCCGACGTCGCCGTCGTCCTGACCGTGCCGGACGCGGCGCCGGCCCAGGTCGACTGGTGCGTGCGCCACGGCGTGCACGCCGTCGTCGGGACGACCGGGTGGGACGAGGCCCGGCTCGCCGCCGTCCGGGGCGCGCTCGGGGAGGAGCCGCGCACCGGCGTCCTCGTGGCGCCCAACTTCGCCCTCGGCGCGGTGCTGGCCATGCGCTTCGCCGCCCAGGCCGCCCGCTTCTACGAGTCCGTCGAGGTCGTCGAGCTCCACCACCCCGACAAGGTCGACGCGCCCTCGGGCACGGCGGTGCGCACCGCCCGGCTCGTCGCCGAGGCCCGCCGCGCCGCCGGCGTCGGCCCCTCGCCGGACGCGACGACGAGCGGCCTCGACGGCGCCCGCGGCGCGGACGTCGACGGCGTCCGGGTCCACAGCGTCCGGCTGCGCGGGCTCGTCGCGCACGAGGAGGTCCTCCTCGGCGCGCCGGGCGAGCAGCTGACGATCCGTCACGACTCCTTCGACCGGGAGTCGTTCATGCCGGGCGTGCTCCTCGGCGTCCGGACGGTCGCGGACCATCCGGGCCTCGCCGTCGGGCTCGACCACCTGCTCGACCTGGACGGGCCCGGCCCGGGGCCCGGCAGGGCGGGGGCGTAGTGCGCACCAAGGTCGTCGTCGGCGTCCTGCTCGCGCTGTCCCTGCTCTACCTGGGGCTGCTCGTGCAGCAGGGGGTGCGCCTGCTGTCGACGGGCGAGCCGGTCGGCGTCGGGCTGGGCCTCGCCGTCCTCCTCGTGCCCCTGCTGTGCGGGTGGGCGGTGCTCCGCGAGCTCCGTTTCGGCCTGGCGACGCAGCGGCTGGCCCGCGAGCTCGACGCCGCCGGCGCCCTCCCCGTCGACGACCTGCGCCGTCGCCCCTCCGGCCGCGTCGTCCGCGAGGACGCCGCCCGCCTCTTCGAGGCGTCGAGGGCCGAGGTCGACGCCGCCCCCCACGACTGGGCGAGCTGGTTCCGCCTCTCGCTGGCGTACGACGCCGCCGGCGACCGCCGCCGCGCCCGCGCCGCGGCCCGGCACGCGATCTCCCTCCACGCCTGACGTCACCCGGCGAGGTGTGTGCGTCGATGTGACGGCAGACCGTCAGATCGACACGCAGACGTCCCGAGATGACGGCGCAGCAGCGCGGCGACCCGCGCGGCGTCGACCCGGAGGGCGCGGGCGGGCAGGCGGAGGACGACGTCGCCGGCCGCCGCCACCTCGGCGGCCCGCAGGAGGTCGTCGTACCAGCGCGACTCGTCGAGGTGGCCGACCCCGTCCACCTCGAGGAGGACGCACGTGCCGTCGGCGCGGCGCCACAGGGCGTCGAGGTAGCGCACCCGGCCGGCCGCGTCGTGCCGCCGCACCTGCTGCTCCGGCGGTGGGAGGCGGTGACGGCGCACGAGGCGGAGGAGGTCGACCTCGCTCAACGCCTGCGAGCCGCCGGCGACGTCGGCGAGCACCTTCAGCACCTCGGCGCGGTGCCGCCAGGGCGACGAGCCCCGGGCGTCCGCTTCGGCGAGCAGGCGCTCGGCGGTCGTCAGCCGCTGCTGCACCACCGCGGCGACGAGGCCGCCGGCCGTCCGGGCGGCCGCCGACCACGCGGCGGCGTCGAGGGCGGCCCGTTCGACCCGGTGCACGGGCAGGCCGCCGCGGTGCGTGACCGCCGCACCGTCCGGGTCCGTCGTCGTCCGCCGTCGCACCCACGGCGGGACGGCGCGTCCGGCGGAGCGAGGCACGACGACCTCGACGGCGTCGCGGGGCCACCCGTCGAGCCCGTGGACCGCCAGGGCGGTGAGACCGCCGAGCACGCCGTCGGTGGTCAGCACCGCCGCCCACCGCCGCTCGGTCGCCCCCAGGGGGCCGCGGTGCAGGACGACGCAGCGGGGGCCCGCCGTCTGCCACAGGCCCGCTCGCACCCGACGCGCGACGACGCCCGGCCCGACCCCGTGCTCGGCCAGCTGCCGTCGCGACACGCACCGTGCCTGGGCGTCGGCGACGGCCTCGAGGACCGGGGGCAGGAGGTGCCGCTGCACGGGGGGAGGGTGGCGCAGCGGCGCCGTCGGTGCGGGTGCGCCTGTGGACGCCGGAGGGGTGCGCGTCGATGTGACGGCAGACCGTCAGATCGACGCGCACACCTCAGCGGAGGCCGCTCCTCGCGGCCCGGCTCGCGGAGGCGACGAGGGCCTCGAGGGGGCCGCGCAGGCCGGTGAGCTGCCAGAGGCAGCCGAGGACCAGCAGCCCGACGACCTGCAGCGCGTAGACGGTGCCCTCGGACGGCGGGATGCCGCCGCCGGCCTCCCACGCCCGGAGGAGGCCCAACGAGAGCACGTGCAGCGAGTAGAGCGTCAGCGTCATCGAGCCGGCCGCGGCCAGCGGCCAGAGCAGCCACCGGACCACGCGGGGGAGGTGCTGCGCGGCGAGGACGAGGACGCCCACGACGACGAGCGCCGAGCCGGCGACCCCGGCCAGGTCCACCGGGGTGCCGCTGTGGGGGGCGTCGACGACAAGCCACCACCAGGTCGTCGTCGGCGTGGTGCCGTAGAGGCCGGTCTGCAGGGACGTGACGAGGTCGCCGGACGAGCCGTAGAAGCCCTCGGGGAACGAGAGGAAGGGCAGGGCGACGGGCGTCAGCACGCCGGCGACGACGGCCGACCCTGCGGCCGCCACGAGCCCGCCGAGGGCGACGAGGGCGGTCGTCGACGCGCGGCGCAGGTCCAGGCGGCCGACGCCGAGGCCGAGGACGACGAAGCCCGCCCAGGACAGGACGGGGTAGTACCCGGTGAGGAAGAGCTCGCCGACCATGAGACCGGGGTCGGCGAGCGACGCCAGCGACGTGCTGGCGCCCGGGCCGACCGGCAGGAGCCCGGCCCCGACCACGGCGTCGCGGAGCGGGTGCAGCAGGACCGGCACGACGAGCAGCCACGCCGCGCCGAGGGGCAGGAGCCGCCGCGGGCCCCAGCCGAGCACGGGCAGCACGAGCAGGAAGAGCAGCCCGTAGTTGACGAGGATGACCGCGACGGGGGCGCCGAAGGACCCGACGACGAGCCCGATCGCCGCGACGACGACCGCGCGCGCCGCCGTCCCGAGCCGGGCGGCGACGAGGCCGCGGCCGGCGGGGGCGCGCGTCCCGCCCGTCGCGAGGGCCAGCGAGACGCCCGCGAGGACGGCGAAGAGGGCCGAGGCGCGCCCCGCGGCCACGAGCGCCGTCGCGGTCGGCTCCTCGAGGAAGGTGGCCTCGTCGAGGACGGACAGCGCGAGCACGTGCGTCGCGACCATGCCGAGCAGGGCGACCCCCCGGGCGGCGTCGACGCCGACCAGCCGCGACGGCGCCCGCAGGCGCGCACCGGGGGACGAGCGGACGGCGGGGGCGGTCACCCGGGGATGCTCGCACGCGGTCCGGCGCCGGGGGCCCCGACGGCGGGAGAGCGCCGATCTGCCGGGAGAGGGCCACCCCGACGGCAGGAGGGCGCCGATGTGCCGGCAGGAGGCCGGTCCCGTGGCAGGAGGGCGCCGATGTGCCGGAGGGGACGGCGAGGGGACGGCGGGAGGGGGCCGAGGTGGCCGGGAGCGCGGCCACGCCGGGCGGCGGTCGCGGGCCCCGGTCGCCGTAGGGTCGCGCGCATGGCCGAGACCGCTGCGCCCGAGACCACCGCCGGCCCGCCGCCGCCCGACGGGACGGCCCCCGAGCCCGTCGACGAGCCGGCCGCGCCGCCGGCCCCCGCGGCCGCCGGCACGGACCTCTACCCCGGCCGGGGGCCCTTCGCGGCCGTCCTCTTCGACATGGACGGCACGCTCATCGACTCCACCCCGTCCGTCGAGCGGTGCTGGGCGCGCTGGGCCGAGGCCGAGGGCGTTCCGCTCGAGCGGCTCCTCGGGTGGCACGGCGTCCCGGCCCGCGCCATCGCCGCGGCGCTCGTCCCCGCGGAGCGGGTGCCCGACGCGGTGCGCCGCATCGAGGCGCTCGAGGTCGCCGACACCGACGGCATCACGCCGCTGCCCGGCGCCGCCGAGGCCCTCGCCGCCCTGCCGGCCGGGCGGTCGGCCATCGCGACGTCGTGCACGCGCCCGCTCGCGGCCGCGCGGGTGGCGGCCTCCGGCATCACGGCGCCGTCCGTCCTCGTCACGGCCGACGACGTCACCCACGGCAAGCCCGACCCGGAGCCCTTCCGGCTGGCCGCCGAGCGGCTGGGCGTCGACCCGGCCCGCTGCCTCGTCGTCGAGGACGCGCCCGCCGGCCTCGCCGGGGCCCGCGCCGCCGGCTGCGCCACCCTCGCCGTCACGACGACGACGCCGCCCGACGGCCTCGACGCGGACGTCGTCGTGCGCGACCTGGCCGCCGTCCGGCTCGTCGTGGACGACGACGGCGTCACGGTGGTGGCGGCGTGAGCGCCGCCGGCGGCACGCCCGAGCAGGAGGTCGCCCGCCAGGAGCAGGTCCAGGGCGCGGCGGCTCCGGCCGCGCCGGACGGCGCCGGCGGCCCCGCCGTGCCCGAGCCGGTCTTCCGCAGCGACGTCACCGTCGAGCTGGTGCGCTCCAGCGCGTCCGACGCCGACGTCCTCTTCGCCGCGCGGGTGTCCACCCGCGGCGAGGCGAGCCTCGACGACCTGCGGGCCCTCGGGACGGGGGCGGTGGACGAGAAGGCACGGGCGCGCGCGGCCGGGCTCGTCAACTACCTCATGCGGGACCGCCACGGCAGCCCGTTCGAGCACACGTCGATGACCTTCTACGTCCAGGCGCCGATCTTCGTGTTCCGCGAGTTCATGCGGCACCGCATCGCCTCCTACAACGAGGAGAGCGGGCGCTACCGCGAGCTGCGCCCCGTCTTCTACGTGCCCGGCCCCGAGCGCCGTCTCGTCCAGGAGGGCAAGCCCGGCGCCTACCGCTTCACCGCGGGGACGCCGGAGCAGCACGCCCTCGTGGACGCGGAGGTCCGCGCGTCCAGCACCCGCGCGTACGAGGCCTACCGCGCCATGCTCGACGCCGGCGTGGCCCGGGAGGTCGCGCGCGTCGTCCTGCCCGTGACGACGTACTCGTCGATGTACGTGACGATGAACGCGCGGGCCCTCATGAACTTCCTCTCGCTGCGCACGCGGCGGGAGGGCTCCACGTTCCCCTCCTTCCCGCAGCGGGAGATCGAGATGTGCGCCGAGGTGATGGAGGAGGTCTGGCGCGGGCTCATGCCCGTCACGGCCGAGGCCTTCGAGCGGAACGGGCGGGTGGCCCCGTGAGCGGCGGCCTGGCCGCCCCGTGGCGGGTCGGCCTCGTCGGCGCCGGCTTCATCAGCGGCCAGTACTCCGCGTGCCTGCGGCGCCTGCCCCAGCTCGAGCTGGCGGCCGTCGTCGACAGCGTCCCCGGCCGCGGCGAGGCGCTCGCGGCCGAGCACCCCGGGGCCCGCGCGGTGGGCCTCGACGAGATGCTCGCGGCGGACGACGTCGACGTCGTGCTCGTCCTCACCCCGCCCGCGGCGCACGCCGAGGTGGCGCTGCGCGCGATCGCCGCCGGCAAGCACGTCTACGGCGAGAAGCCGCTCGCGACGACGCGGGAGGACGCCCGGCGGGTGCTCGGCGCCGCCGGCGCCGCGGGCGTGCGGGTCGGCTGCGCCCCCGACACGGTGCTCGGCACGGGCGTGCAGACCGCGCGCGCGGTGGTGGGGGCCGGGAGCATCGGCGTCCCGCACAGCGCGACCGTCGTCATGACGACCCCCGGCCACGAGCGCTGGCACCCGGACCCCGACTTCCACTACGCCGCCGGCGGCGGCCCGCTGCGCGACATGGGCCCGTACTACCTCTCCACCCTCGTCCACCTGCTGGGACCGGTGGCGCGCGTCGTCGGCGCCTCGGCCCGGCCGCGGGCCACGCGCACCATCGCCGACGGCCCCCGCGCGGGCACGACGCTGCCCGTCGAGGTCGACACGTACGTCACCGGCGTCCTCGAGCACGTCTCGGGCGCGCTGACGACGCTCGTCATGAGCTTCGACACGTGGTCGTCCCGGCTGCCGCCCGTCGAGGTGCACGGCACGGAGGGCTCGCTCCAGGTCCCCGACCCCAACCACTTCGACGGCCGGGTCGAGCTGGCGCCGGCGTCCGCGGTGCCGCTGCGCGGCCAGCACTGGGAGGACGTCGGCCCGCTCGCCGGCCTCGTCGGCGCGGGCCGCGGGTACGGGCTGGCGGAGATGGCGCTCGCGGCGGCCGCCGGGACGCCGCACCGCGCCTCCGGCGAGGTGGCCGAGCACGTCCTCGACGTCACGGTGTCGCTCGAGGAGGCGGCCGCGGGCGGCGGCGGCGTGACCACCCGGACGGCCGGCGCGCCGCCGTCCGCCGTCGACGGGCTGCTCGACCTCGCCGCCCCGGCTCCCGGGCACGTCGGCCGGGCGGTGACCCGTGGCTGAGCGGCGCGCCCTCGTCGTCCGCGGCGGCTGGGAGGGGCACCACCCCGTCGCCGCGACCGAGCTCTTCCTCCCGCACCTGCGGGAGCACGGCTTCGACGTCCGGGTCGAGGAGGGCCCCGCCGTCTACGCCGACGCGGACGCCATGGCGGGCCTGGACCTCGTCGTCCAGTGCGTGACGATGTCGACCGCCACGGACGCCGAGGTCGCCGGGCTCCGCGCGGCCGTCGCGGCCGGCACGGGCCTCGCGGGCTGGCACGGCGGCATCGCCGACTCCTACCGCGCGTCCGCGGACTACCTGCACCTCGTCGGCGGGCAGTTCGCGTGCCACCCCGGTCGCCCGGCGGAGGAGCACGTCGGCGGGCCGGAGGACAACTACGTGCCGTACCGGGTCGAGATGACGCCCGCGGCCGCCGACCACCCCGTCACCGCGGGCCTGGGCGACTTCGACCTCGTCACGGAGCAGTACTGGGTCCTGGCGGACGGCTACTGCGACGTCCTCGCCACGACGACGCAGGCGGTGCGCCCCGGCGACCCGTGGCACCGGCCGGTCACGTCGCCGGCCGTGTGGACGCGGCGGTGGGGCGCGGGCCGCGTGTTCGTGGCCACCCCGGGGCACGACCCCGACGTCCTGCGGCAGCCGCCCGTCCGCACGCTCGTCGAGCGCGGGATGCTGTGGGCCGCAGGAGCGCTCGGCTGACGGAGCGGCCCGGACCGCCCCGGGGCCCGGCGGCGGGGGCGGGGCGGGGCCTCCGCGGCGCCGGTCCCACCCGACGGACCGGTGGTCTGGACGGGTCGCCGTGGCACCTACCCTGACGGCCGTGAGCACCGCGCCCGCCGCCGCCCGCCCTGCCGCCGGAGCCGTCCCGCCGGGGACCGCGTCCACGCCCGCCGACGCCGGTCTCGACGCGTACCGCTCCCTGCCGCGCGTGCAGCAGCCGTCGTGGCCGGACGGCGCCGCGCTCGAGGCCGCCACCGCCCAGCTGTCCGCGCTGCCGCCGCTGGTCTTCGCCGGCGAGGTCGACCGGCTGCGGGACCGCCTCGCCGAGGCCGCGCAGGGGAAGGCCTTCCTCCTCCAGGGCGGCGACTGCGCGGAGACCTTCGCCGACGCCACCGCCGACGCCATCCGCCGCCGGGTCAAGACGGTGCTGCAGATGGCCGTCGTCCTCACCTACGGCGCGAGCCTGCCCGTCGTGAAGATGGGGCGGATGGCGGGCCAGTTCGCCAAGCCGCGCAGCAGCGACGACGAGACCCGCGAGGGCGTGACCCTGCCCGCCTACCGCGGGGACGCCGTCAACGGCTTCGCCTTCACGCCCGAGGCGCGCACGCCCGACCCGCAGCGGCTCGTGCAGGCGTACCACACGGCCGCGAGCACGCTGAACCTCATCCGCGCCTTCACGACGGGCGGCTTCGCGGACCTCCGCCAGGTGCACGAGTGGAACCGCGGCTTCGTCGGCAGCACCGCGACGTCGCGCTACGGCGAGCTCGCCGGCGAGATCGACCGCGCGATGGCCTTCATGGCCGCGTGCGGCGCCGACTTCGACGCGCTGCGCGCGACGGAGATGTTCGCGAGCCACGAGGCGCTGCTGCTCGACTACGAGCGGGCGCTCACCCGGATCGACTCGCGGACGCAGCTGCCGTACGACGTCTCGGCGCACTTCCTGTGGATCGGGGAGCGCACGCGCCAGCTCGACGGCGCGCACGTCGACCTCCTCGCGCGGGTCCGCAACCCCATCGGCGTCAAGCTCGGCCCGACGACGACGCCCGAGCAGGCGCTCGCCCTCGCCGACCGGCTCGACCCCGAGGGCGAGCCGGGGCGCCTGACGTTCGTCACCCGCATGGGCGCCGGGACGATCCGGGACGCCCTGCCGCCCCTCGTCGAGGCCGTGCGGGCAGCTGGCCGGACTCCCTTGTGGATCTGCGACCCCATGCACGGCAACACCTTCACCTCGCCGTCGGGCTACAAGACGCGCCGCTTCGACGAGGTCGTCGACGAGGTCCGCGGCTTCTTCGAGGTGCACCGCGGCCTCGGCACGGTGCCGGGCGGCCTCCACATCGAGCTGACGGGCGACGACGTCACGGAGGTCCTCGGCGGCGTCGAGGACATCGACGACGCCGCGCTGGCCACGCGCTACGAGACGCTGTGCGACCCGCGCCTCAACCACCAGCAGTCCCTCGAGCTGGCCTTCCTCGCGGCGGACATGCTGCGGGGCCGGTGAGCGCGTGAGCACCACCACCGCGCCCCCGGCGCCCGCCCCCGCGACGTCGGGGCGGGCCCCCCGCGCCGGCGACGACCCCGTCGACCTGCGCTCGGACACCGTCACCCGGCCCACCGCCGCCATGCGGCGGGCGATCGCCGAGGCGGTCGTCGGCGACGACGTCTACGGCGAGGACACGACGACCGCCGCCCTCGAGCGCCGCGTCGCGGACCTGCTCGGCCACGAGGCGGGCCTGTTCGTGCCCACCGGGTCGATGGGCAACGTCCTCGGCGTCGCGACGCTCGTGGCCCCCGGCCAGGAGCTGCTGTGCGACAGCCTCGCCCACGTCGTCCGGGCCGAGCTGGGCGCCCACGCCGCGCTCGCCGGCGTGACGACGCGCACGTGGCCGTCCCAGCGGGACGGCGGCCCCGTGGGCCTCGTCGACGTCGACGCCGTCACGGCGATGATGACGCCGGACGCCGGGCCCTACCTCGTCTCCACCGCGGCGGTGGCGGTCGAGAACACGCACAACTTCGGCGGCGGCACCGTGACGCCGCTCCCGGTGCTGCAGGAGCTGCGTGAGCAGACCCGCGCCGCCGGCGTGGCCGTCCACCTCGACGGCGCGCGGCTGTGGAACGCCGCGGTCGCGGACGGCCTCGGCCTCGCGGGCCTCGCCGGTTACGGCGCCGTCGCCGACACCGTCTCGGTCTGCCTGTCGAAGGGGCTCGGGGCGCCCGTCGGCTCGGTCCTCGTCGGGAGCGCCGAGCGCATGGCGCGGGCCCGCACCCTCCGCAAGCGGATGGGCGGCGGCATGCGCCAGACCGGCGTCCTCGCCGCCGCCGGCCTCCACGCGCTCGACCACCACGTCGACCGGCTCGCCGAGGACCACGCCCGCGCGCGGCGTCTCGCCGAGGCGTGCGCGCAGGCGCGGCCCGGGTGCGTGGACCCCGCCGTCGTGCGCTCGAACATCGTCGTCCTCGACGTCGACGACGCCCCCGGCCTCGCCGCCGCGGCCGCCGCGGCCGGCGTCCGCGTGTCGGCCCTCGGGCCGCGCGTGCTCCGGCTCGTCACCCACCTCGACGTCGACGACGCGGACGTGGGCCGGGCCGCCGAGGTCCTCGCGGGCCTCCTCGCCCCCGACGGGGGGCGGACGGCGTGACGGACGGGGGAGGGGGGCCCCCGGCCGCGCACGGGGACGGCCACGGCGGGCAGCGGGCGCCGCACGACCTCACGGGGCCGCTCGCCCCCTACCGGAGCCCGCGGACGTTGCCGCCGGGCCAGCAGGCCCTGCCCGACCTGCCCGTCATGCACTACGGCCGCGTGCCCCGGCACCGCCCCGAGCGCTGGCGCCTCACCGTCGAGGGAGCCACCCGCGACGGCGAGCGCCACGACCTCGACATGGCGGCCTTCGAGGCCCTGCCGCGCACGAGCGTGCGCGCCGACCTCCACTGCGCCGCCCGCTGGTCGGTCCTCGACAACGAGTGGTCCGGCGTGGCGACGCGCACGCTCGTGGAGGCCTACCCGCCGGCCGACGACGTCGTCGGCGCCCTCGTCTACGCCGAGTACGGGTACTCGGCGACGGTGCGCCTCGAGGACCTCACGTCGCCGCGCACGCTGCTGGCCACCCACCGTGGCGGCGAGCCGCTCACCCCCGAGCACGGCCACCCCGTGCGGCTCGTGCTGCCGCACCTCTACTCCTGGAAGGGCCCCAAGTGGTTCCGGGGCTGGGAGTACGTCACGGAGGTCAAGCGCGGCTTCTGGGAGGAGCGGGGCTACCACGCCGTCGGCGACTGCTGGCGGCAGGAGCGCTACTCCTACCAGGAGGAGGAGGAGCCCGGCCGCGGCTGAGGCACCCGCCCGGTCACCCGGTGGCCGCCCCCAGCGCCACGAGCAGCACGGCCAGCAGCGGCAGCGTGCCCTGGCGCAGCGCGGCGCCCCGGTGCGGGCGCGAGGACAGCAGGAGGACGGTCGCGGCGGCGAGCATGCAGCCCGTCCCGGCGAGGACGAGCGTCAGTCCCGCCGTGCGCCCGCCGGCCGCCGTCACGAGCAGCCCGAGGATCACGAGGACGGCCAGGAAGAGGTTGTAGAAGCCCTGGTTGTAGGCGGAGAACTTCGTGGCGCGGGCGTCCGCCACGCTCCCGGTGCGGAAGACCGCCCGCGCCCGCGCGCTCTCCCAGGCGAAGCTCTCGAGGTAGAAGATCACGACGTGGAGCGCGGCCGCGGCGGCGGCGAGCACGAGTCCGAGGGCCAGCACGCGGGCATCGTCCGCGCCCGCCGGTCGGCGGCGCAAGGCCCCGGGCGTCGTCGCCGGCCGTCCCGCGCTCAGACGACGGTGAGGGTGACCGTCGAGCCGACCTCGGCCTCGGTGCCGCCCTCGACGCTCTGGTCGCGCACCGTCCCGAAGAACCCGCCCAGCACGGTCTCCTCCTGGACCACGAAGCCCGCGTCCTCGAGGGCGGCGCGGGCGTCGCCCACCTGGCGGCCGACGACGTCGGGGACGGTGGCCGTCTCCGGGCCGAGCGAGACGACGAGCTGGACGGTGTCGCCGCGGAACAGCGTGCCGTCCTCCGGGTCCTGCTCGACGACGACGTCCTCGGGCGCCACGTCGTCGAAGCGCTCGGTCACCTCGACCTCGAGGCCGCGCTGCTGCAGGTCGCCGACGACGTCGGAGCGCGGGCGCCCCACGAGGAACGGCACGTCGACGGGCTCGCGGCCGTCGGACACGACCACGGTCACCTCGTCGCCGCGCCGGAGCTCCTCGCCGGCCGCCGGCTGCTGGCCGAGCACCGCGCCCTCGGGGACCTCCTCGTCGTACTCGCTGCCGTCCTCGGCGAGCGTGAGCCCGAGCGCCTCGACCGCGGCGCGGGCGTCGTCGAGCGGGGTGCCGACGAGCGTGGGGACCAGCGCGGTCTCCGACCCGCGGGAGACGAAGAGCCGCACCACCTCGCCGGGCCGGACGTCGTCGCCCGCCACGGGCAGGCTGTCGACGACGACGCCCTCGGGCGTCTCGTCGTCGAACCGCTCGGAGACGTCGGCGCCGAGCCCGGCGTCGGCGAGGGCCGCCTCGGCCTCGGCCCGCGGCAGGTCCGCGACGACGGGCACGGGGACCGGCGCGCCCGGGCCGGCGAGGAACCACCAGCCGGCCGTGCCCGCCGCCCCGCCGAGCAGGAGCAGCGGCACGAGCACCAGCGCGAGGCGGCGGCCGCGGCGCCGGCGCGCCGGCGGCGGGGCGGGGACGGCCGCGGCCACGGGCCGGGGCGCCGTGCCCGTGCCGGCGCGGCGGGGTGCGCGGCCGGGCAGGGCCGTCGTCGGCGTCGTGGGCGGTGCCCCGCCGCCGTCGGGCAGCTCGCCCTCGGCGGCGCCGACCGGCACGGCCAGCGCGTGCTCGTGGCGGGCGGGCAGCGCCGTCGTCGCGCGGACCCCGGTGGGCGGGGCGGCGGCGGGCCCGACGACGTGGGGGGCGGCGTCGAGGACCTCGTGGGGCAGCTCGCGACGCAGGGCGCGGACGGCGGCGACGAGCTCGCCCGCGTCGGCCGGGCGGTCCTCGGGGTCGCGCGCGGTCATCCAGAGGACGAGGTCGTCGACCTCGGTGGGCACGGTCGTGACGACGTCGCTCGGCACGGGCACGTCCTGCGTGACGTGCTGGTGCGCGACGTGGAAGGGGACCTCGCCGGTGAAGGGCTGCCGGCCGGTGAGGAGCTCGAAGAGCGTGACGCCCGCGGAGTAGACGTCGCTGCGGGCGTCGGCCCGGCCGGAGAGCGTCACCTCGGGCGGGAGGTACGCCACGGTGCCCATGAGCATCCCGCTCGTCGACGTGTGGGCGCTGGCGGCGCGGGCGAGCCCGAAGTCGGCGACCTTGACGCGGCCGTCGTCGGTGAGCAGGACGTTCTCCGGCTTGACGTCGCGGTGGACGACGCCGGCGCGGTGCGCGGCCTCGAGGGCCTCGAGGACCGGCTGGAGGACGGCGAGGGCCGTGCCCGTCGTCACGGGGCCGGCGGCCACGAGGTCCCGGAGCGTGCGGCCGGGCACGTGCTCCATGACGAGGTAGACGACGCCGCCGCCCACGGCGTCGTCGCGGCCCTGGTCGAAGACGCCGACGACGCCGGGGTGCGACACGCGCGCCGCCGAGACGGCCTCCCGGTGGAAGCGCTCGACGAACTGCGGGTCGTGCGCGAGGTGCGGGTGCATGACCTTCAGCGCGACCTCGCGGTCGAGCCGGACGTCCCGGGCGAGGTAGACGGTCGCCATCCCGCCGCGCGCGACCCGGCGCACCACCTCGTAGCGCCCGTCGACGGCGACCCCGACGAGCGGGTCGTCGGCCCCGCCCTGGGCGTCGTCGGTCATGGGCGGAGTCTAGGGAGACGGGCGCGCGCGCCCGCCCCGCGACGACGGGGCGGGCGCGCTGCCACCGGGGGGACCAGCGGGGTCGGCGGCGTCAGCGGTACTGCGCCTGGAGGGTCTGGACGTTGGCGACGTAGCGCCGCGTGTCCGAGAACATCCCGCGGCTGCGCACGGAGCCGAGGCCCTGGTAGTACCCGGCGATCGCCGTCGACGTGTCGGGGGCGCTCCGCAGCAGCTGGCGCAGGATGACGACGCCCGCGGTGACGTTGTCCTGCGGGTCGAGCAGGTCGATGCTCTGCCCGGAGAGGTCGGCCGCCCACGCGCCGGAGCTCGGGATGACCTGCATGACGCCGACCGCGTTGGCGGGGGAGACGGCGCGCATGTCGAAGCCGGACTCCTGGAAGGCCACCGCCTGGGCCAGCGACGGGTCGACGCCGTAGCGGGAGGCGGTGTCGCGCACGAGCGCCCGCATCGCGTCGCGGCTCGGGACGGAGCGGGCGCGCAGGGCGTCGCGGTTGGCCGTCGCCGCCTGCGTCGTCGCGCCGGGGTACGAGCGGCCCAGGAAGGTGGACGCCACCGGGTCGGACGACGCCGGAGCCGGCGCGGCGGTGCCGCCCGGCACCGAGAGACGCTGGCCGACCCGGATGAGGCCGTCGGCGCCCACGCCGGGGTTGACCTGGCGCAGCGCCGCGACCGTCGTGCCCTCGCGCGCGGCGACGGTGCTGAGGCTGTCGCCCGGGCGGACGGTGTAGGAGCCGCCGCCCCCGCCGGAGGGCGCGGGGGCGCTGCTGCCGGTGGTGGTGCCGGTCAGGCGGAGGACCTGGCCCTCGCGGATGGAGCCGGCGGCGTCGAGGCCGTTGGCGCGGGCGATGGTGCGCTGGCTGACGCCGGTGCGGGCGGCGATGGCCGAGACGGTGTCGCCGCGGCGGACGGTGTAGGTGCTGCCGCCCCCGCCCGAGGGCGCGGGGGTGTTGCTGCCGGTGGTGGTGCCGGTCAGGCGCAGGACCTGGCCCTCGCGGATGGAGCCGGCGGCGTCGAGGCCGTTGGCGCGGGCGATGGTGCGCTGGCTGACGCCGGTGCGGGCGGCGATGGCCGAGACGGTGTCGCCGCGGCGGACGGTGTACGTGCCGCCGGTGGCGGCCGCGACGACGGCGAGCGGGGCGCCGAGCTGGACCTCGTCGGACGGCGTGGCCCGCGGGGCGGTCGCGTCGGCCCGGCGCTCCAGCGGGTCCTCGGCGGGGCGCTCCGGGGCGGGCGCCGCGGCGGCCGGGACGAGCCCGGTCGCGCCGAGGGCGGCCGCGAGGGCCAGCGAGAGGTGCGCGCGCCGGCGGGCACGCGGGGCGGGGGGCGCGTCGTCGCGCAGGGCCGGGGCGTGGGGCGTCGTCATGGCGTCCTCAGGAGGTGGGGGGCGGGCACCGGGCGGCCTGCGACGGCTGTGACAGGTGGTGCCGCAGAGCATCGTGATGCTGTTGTGACGGAACGTACAACAGGAGATGTCCAGGTCCACGAGTTGCACCGGTGGAATTCGGACGCCCGGGTGACGGGTTCCCGGCGTCGGTGCGGAGAGGGCGGGCCGGCGTGCCGGGAAGCGGCGACCGGTGCGTGGCAGGCTGGCGCCGTGGTCGACGCACGCAGCCCCCAGCCCACCGACGACGGTCGTCCCGCGACCCTGCCCGACCCCCTGGACCCGTCCGCGGTCATGGCCGAGCTCGAGCAACTCGTCGACGCGTGGATGACGCTCGAGGAGGTCGGCACGGCCCTCGGCCTCGCGCCGTCGCAGGTGCGGCGTCTCGTGGCGGACCGGGACCTCGTCGCCGTCCGCCGGGGCAAGCCCCGCCGCGACTGCGTGCCGACGGCGCTCGTGCTGCCCGAGCCGCTCCGCCGCCTGCGGGGCACGGCGGTCGTCCTCGCGGACGCCGGCTGCAGCGACGCGGAGGCCCTCCGGTGGCTGTTCACGCCGGACCCCACGCTGCCGGGCACGCCGGTCGAGGCGCTGCGGGCCGAGCACCGCACGACCGAGGTGCGCCGCCGGGCGCAGGCGCTCGCCTTCTGACCCACCGACCCACGTCCCCGACGACGACGGCCGGTCGCCCCCGCGGGGGCGACCGGCCGTCGTCGTCGGGGACGGGGCCTAGACGGCGACGGGCCGTCGCCAGGAGCGCTCGTCGGCCCGCGCGGCGCGGGCCCGGGCCAGGGCGGGCAGCGCCACGCCGAGCCGGCGGGGGAGCGGGACGGACACGCGCCGGTGCAGGACGTGGAGGTCCGCCTCCTCGACGGCGTCGAGGATGCCGCCGTACAGCCGGTCGGCGCAGGCGATGGCGTCGCGGCTCGTCGGGTGGAGCATGCCGATGCCCGGCCGGGCGCGGGCGTAGAGCTCACGGGTGCGCGCCACCTCGAGCTCCAGGAGCGTCCGGACCCCGGGGGTCAGCGCCCCCGTGCGGCGGCAGCGCCGCAGCTCGTCGCGGTCGACGCCGCACGCGTCGAGGTCCTCCTGGGGGAGGTACACGCGGCCGCGGTCGAGGTCCTCGCCGACGTCCCTGATGAAGTTGGACATCTGGAAGGCCTCGCCGAGGGTCCGGGCGCACGCGGCGGCCTCCTCCTCGAGCCCCGGCAGCGGCTCGAGGACGGGGAGCATCTGCAGGCCGATGACGGCGGCGGAGCCGTGCATGTACCCGACGAGGTCGTCCCACGTCGCGTAGCCGGTCTCGGTGATGTCCATCCGCATCGACGCGAGGAAGGCGCGCACGTGCTCGCGGGGGATGTCCCAGCGCTCCATCGTCAGCGCCATGGCCCGGCTCACGGCGTCCGGGGCCGTCCCGCCGGCGCGGGCGCCGTCGAGCCCGCGCCAGAACTCTTCCTCGAAGCGGACGAGGGCGTCCGGGTCGGGCGCGGTGAGGCTGTCGACGAACTCGTCGGCGTAGCGGGCGAAGCCGTACAGCGCCCACACCCACGGCCGCTTGGCCGGGGGCAGCAGCGCCGTCGCGAGGTAGTACGTGCGGCCGTGGAGCGCGTGCAGCCGGCGGCACTCCTGCAGGTCGGCGCGGAGCGCGGGGTCGGTGATGCCCGCCGCGTCGAGCGACCGCTCGCCGACGCGGTACCGGTCCGGCAGGGCGCCGCTCACCGGTAGGCCCGCGAGCGGTAACCGGGCACCTTGCCGGTGATGCGCTCGGCGGCCAGGCGGCCGGACACGAGCACCATCGGCACGCCCACCCCGGGCTGCGTGCCCGAGCCGGTGAGCACGACGTTCTCGCCCCAGATGTTGCCCGGCCGGAACGGCCCGGTCTGGCTGAAGGCGTGCGACGCCGCGAAGGGCGCGCCCGCCTCCATCCCGCGGCGCTGCCAGTCGAGCGGAGTCGTCACGTCCTCGACCTCGATGCCGTCCGCGAAGCCGGGGAAGCCGCGAGCCTCGAGCGTGCGCATGACGTGCTCGCGGTAGTGCGGGG
Organism: Pseudokineococcus lusitanus; assembly: GCF_003751265.1. NCBI lineage: Bacteria > Bacillati > Actinomycetota > Actinomycetes > Kineosporiales > Kineosporiaceae > Pseudokineococcus > Pseudokineococcus lusitanus. The sequence goes on along the minus strand of NZ_RJKN01000003.1, from coordinate 58,049 downwards.
CGGTGCGCTCCCAGTCGAGGTCGGGCGCGCTCTGGAGGTTGGGCGTCGGGAAGAGCACGTAGTACGTGTGCCGTCCCTCGGGCGCGGCCGTGGGGTCGGAGACCGACGGCGTGGAGATCAGCACGCTGGGGTCGCTCATGAGCCGACCGCTCGTCAGCTCGGCGAAGACCTCCTCCCACGCGTGGCCGAAGGAGATCGTGTGGTGCGCGGTCCCGGGGTAGGCCTTCGTCGAGCCGGCCAGCAGCAGGTAGCACGACGGCGAGTACGTCATCCGCCGCGACGAGCGCCGCTCCGTGCCGAGCAGCTCGCGGAAGGCCACGGGCAGGTCCGGGTTGAGGACGAGCGCGTCGCAGGCGATCCGCTCGCCGTCGGCCGTGACGACCGCCGAGGCCCGGCCGCCGGAGTGCTCGACCGTCGTCACCTCGGTGGAGGTGCGGACGTCGACCCCGTGGTCGCGCAGCGCCGCGGCCATGGCCTCCGGCACGGCCGCCACGCCGCCGCGGGGGAAGAAGACGCCGGCGACGGAGTCCATGTAGGCGATGACGGCGTAGAGCGCGAGGGCGTCGTAGGGCGACATGCCCGCGTAGAGGGCCTGGAAGGAGAAGGCGCGCTGCGTGCGCGGGTCCTTGAGGTAGCGCTCCACCCGCGGCGCCATTCTGCCGAAGCCGCCGAGGGCGGCCAGGCGGGCGAGGTCCGGGCCGACGAGGTCCAGGGGCGTGTCGATGTTCGTGTCGATGAAGCTCTTCATCTCGGCGCGGTAGAGCTTCGAGACGTAGTCGACGTAGCGCAGGTAGCCGCGGGCCTCGGCGGGGCCGCACACGCGCTCGACCTCCGCCGCCATCTCGCCGGCGTCCGCGTGGACGTCGAGGCTCGTGCCGTCCGCGTACTGCGCCCGGTAGAGCGGCGAGACGGGGTCGAGCGTGATGCGGTCGCTCATCTCCTCGCCGAGCGCGTCGAAGCAGTCGGCGATGAGGTCCGGCATCGTGAGGACGGTGGGGCCCGGGTCGAAGCGGTAGGTGCCCGTGGGCCCCTGCAGCTCGAGCCGGCCGGCGCGCCCGCCGACGACCGCCTCGCGCTCGAGCACGGTGACGCGGCGGCCCGCGCCCGCGAGGTGCATCGCCGCGGACAGGCCGGCGAGCCCGGCGCCCACGACGACGACGTGGTCGCTCGGCCCCGACGTCGTCCGGACCCGGCCGGGGACGGCGGCCTGGGCCGCCCAGCGGGCCCAGCGACGGGCGGTGCGGGCCGAGCCGGCGGCGCCGGCGGCGCGGGTGCGGCCGGGCTGGGGGGCGGTGGTGGTCACGGGGCTCCTCGGGTGGTGCGCTGCGGGGCCCGGGAGAGGGCCGCGGGGAGGGCGGTGCGCCGGACGGGGACGGGGGCCGGCAGGAGGGGGCGGGCCGGGGGCGCCGCCGTCGTCGTCAGGAGGTCCGGGCGGTCGCCACGCCGACGAGCTCGCCGAGCGCCTCGCGCGCGGCGGCGGTGACCGGCGCCTGCGCGAGCGCGGTGCGGGAGCGGCGGACGAGGTCGTCGATGAGCGTCTCGACGGCGTCCAGCGCGCCCGTGCGACGCACGAGGTCCTGGAGGGCCGCGACGCCGTCCTCGTCGAGGTCGGGCGCACCGAGGCTGCTCTCCAGGAGGGCCAGGTCCTCGGCGTCGCCGTGCCGGACGGCCAGCGCCACGAGCATCGTGCGCTTGCCCTCGCGGAGGTCGTCGCCGGTGGGCTTGCCCGTGACCGAGGGGTCCCCGAAGACGCCGAGGACGTCGTCGCGGAGCTGGAAGGCCTCCCCGAGGGGCAGGCCGTAGGCGGACAGCGCCTCGCGGTGCTCGGGCCCCGCGCCGGCGAGGGCGGCACCGATGAGCAGCGGGTGCTCGACCGTGTACTTCGCGCTCTTCCAGCGGAGCACGCGCAGCGCGCGCTCGACGTCGTCGCCGTGCTCCTCGGCGCCCGGCGTGCCGCCCGAGGCCTGCTCCTGGACGTCGAGGTACTGCCCGGCCATGAGCTGGGTGCGCATGCGGTCGAAGACGACGCGGGCGGCCGTGAGGCGCTCGACGTCGGCGCCGCAGCCGGCGAAGGCCTCGTCGCTCCACGCCAGGCAGAGGTCGCCGGCGAGGATCGCCGCCGCCTCGCCGAAGCGCTCGCACGAGCCCCGCCAGCCGCTGCCGGCGTGGAGGTCGCCGAAGCGGCGGTGGACGGCCGGCATGCCGCGCCGGGTGTCCGAGCCGTCCATGACGTCGTCGTGGATGAGGGCCGCGGCCTGGAAGAGCTCGAGGGCGGCGCCGACGCGGGCCTCGACGGCGCGGTCCTCGCCGCCGGCGGAGCGGTAGCCCCACGCGGAGAAGGCCGGTCGCAGGCGCTTGCCGCCGCGCACGAGGTCGGCCACCGCGTCGACGAGCCCGGTCGTCTGGGGCCCCACCTCGGCGAGCAGCGCCCGCTGCCGCGCGAGCACCGCGTCGAGCTCGGCCTGGACGCCCAGGCGCAGCGCGACGGCGTCCGTGCTCACTCCCAGCGTGTCCACGCCGCACCCCCTGCCGTCCCGGGCCCCGGCTGCCTGCCCGGTGCGGGTGGCCGCCGTCTCGACCACCGTGCCCCGCACCCTAGAGCGGCCCCCGGGCGGTCGCGGCGCCGGGGCGCGGCGCGTCGACCCCTTCGGGCGGCGCGCGGACGGAAGGGGTGGCGTCCCGTGACGAACGGTCCCTCTGCGTGACGGACGGCGCCGCCCGGCCGGTCGGGCGGGGCGTGGCTAGCCTGCGGGCATGGAGGGAGGCCCGGCGCTGCGGGACGTGCTCGCGGACCTGCGGGCCGCGGGGCGGCCGTCGCTGTCCTTCGAGATCTCCCCGCCCCGCGACGAGGACGCCGCGCGGCTGCTCTGGGACTCGCTGCGGCGGGTGGAGGCGCTCGAGCCCGCCTTCGTGTCGGTGACCTACGGGGCCGGCGGCTCCACCCGCGACCGCACCGTCCGGGTCGCGGGCGAGGTGGCCGCCACGACGACGGTCCCGCCGGTCGCCCACCTCACCTGCGTGTCCGCCTCCCGCGCCGAGGTCCGCCAGGTCGTCGGCGAGCTCGTCGACGCGGGTGTCCGGTCGGTGCTGGCCCTGCGCGGCGACCCGCCCGGCGGACCGGGCTCGCCGTGGCAGCAGCACCCCGACGGGCTCGGCACCGCCCTCGAGCTCGTCGAGATGCTCCGGGGGATGGGGGACCTCACGGTCGGCGTCGCCGCCTTCCCGAACGGCCACCCCGAGTCGGCCGACGCCGACGCCGACGCCCGCGTGCTCGCCCTCAAGGCGCGGGCCGGCGCCTCGTTCGCCGTGACGCAGCTCTTCTTCGAGGCGGCCCGGTGGACCGAGCTCGTGGACCGGGCCGCCGGCCACGGCTGCGACATGCCCGTCCTCCCGGGGCTCATGAGCATCACCTCGCTGCGGCAGGTGGAGCGCTTCGAGCGGCTGTCCGGCGCCCCCGTTCCCGCGGCGCTCGTGGCCCGCCTCGAGGACGCGCACCGCACCGGCGGCGACGAGGCCGTGCGGCGCGCCGGCGTCGAGCACACCGTGGGGCTGGGGGGCGAGCTGCTCGCGGCCGGCGCCCCGGGGCTGCACCTCTACACGCTCAACCGGTCGCGGGCGGCGCTCGAGGTCGCCGACGCCCTCGGGCTCGGCGCGGCCGTCCCCGCGGCGTCCTGACGCCGTGCCGTCCCGCGTCCCCGGGGCCCCGGGCCCGGCCCGTCCGGGGCTGCCCGACCGGGCCGAGCACCTGCGCCGGTGGGCCGCGCTCCACGACGCGCCCCCGCCGCGGGGCGTCGTGCGGGTGTGGCTCGGGGTGGTCCACGCGCTGGCCCGGCCGCTCGCGGCGGCGGGCGTGACGCCGGGCGCCCTCACCGCCGTCGGTCTCCTCCTGCCGCTCGCCGCCCTGCCCGCCGCGGCCGCCGGCGGTCGGTGGGCCCTCGTCGTGCCGCTCGTCGTCGTCGTGTCCGGGGTCGTCGACAGCCTCGACGGCGGCGTCGCCGTCCTCCGAGGCCGCACGACCGCGGGCGGGGCGGTGGCGGACGCGGTCGCCGACCGGGTCGCGGACGCGCTCGCCCTCGTGGCCCTGTGGCTGCTCGGCGCGCCCGGGCCCGTCGTCGTCGCCGCCGGCGCGGGGGCCGCGCTCGCCGAGTACGCGCGGGCGCGGACGGCCGCGGCGGGCGTCCGGGACGTCGGCGTCGTCACGGTGGGGGAACGGCCCTCGCGCGTCCTCGTCGTCGCCGCCGCGGGGCTCGTCGCCGGGCTGCGGCCGGACGACGCGCTGCTGTGGGCCGCCGTGGGCGCGTGGGCGCTGCTGGCCCTCGCCGCCGTCTCCCTCGTCCAGCTGCTCCCCGTGCTCGCGCGGCTGCTGCGGGCGCTCGACGCCGACCGTCCCCGGGAGGTCCTGTGAGCCACCTCGTCGACCGCGTGCCCGAGAGCCCGCCGGAGCGCACGGGGACCCGCTGGATGGACTCGACCCGCGTCCTCGCGATCGTGGCCGTCGTCCTCATCCACCTGCTGGCGCCGGTCGTCGAGGGCCGCGGCGTCCCCGTCGGCAGCCCGGGCTGGTGGGTCGCCAACGTCCTCGAGTCCCTGACGCGCTGGTGCGTGCCGGTCTTCGTCATGATCTCCGGCGCGCTCGCGCTGGACCCGGCGCGCACCACGCGGCCGCGCGACTACTTCCGGCGCCGGCTCACCCGGATCGGCGTGCCGCTCGTCGTCTGGACGGCCTTCTACCTCCTCTTCCGCGCGGTCGTCCTCGGCGCGGACCTGGGGCCGGCCGACGCCGTCGCCGACGTCGCCAGCGGCGCCCCCTTCCTGCAGCTCTACTTCCTCTACGTCCTCGCCGGCCTCGTGCTGGCCACGCCCTTCCTCAAGGTCGTGACACGGCACGCCACGTGGCGCATGCAGCTGGGGCTGGCCGCGGTCCTGCTTGCCCTCGGGGCGCTGGACCAGGTGCTCGCCTACCTCGGCGGGGTCGGCGAGCCCAACGCCGCCACCCGCTTCCTGCCCTTCGCCGGCTACTACGTGCTCGGCTGGTGCCTGCGCGACGTCGTCGTCCGCGGCCGGTGGCTGGCGCTCGCGCGCACCGGCTTCGTCGCTTCCGTCGTCGTCACCGGGGCCGCCGCCGCGCTCGACGGCTTCGGCGGCCTCGGGCGCTACGCGTACGACTTCCTCTCGCCCACGGTCGTCGTCATGTCGGCGTGCGCCTACCTGCTCCTGCACCGCGGCCTCGACGTGCTGCCGGACCGGCTCGAGCGCGGGCTGGCGCGCTGGGCGCCGTACGCCTTCGGCGTCTTCCTCGTGCACGGCGCCCTCGTCTACGGGCTCCGGCACGTCACCGGCCCGCCGACGACGACGGCCGAGGTGGTCGGCACGGTGCTGCTCCTGCTGCCGGCGCACCTCGTCGCCGCCACCGCGGTGACGTGGCTGCTGCTCCGGGTGCCCTACCTGCGGGCCGTGCTCGGCGAGCCCGTCCGCCGGCCGGCGCGGCGGCCGGCGCCCGCGGGCTGACGGGCGGCGCCGCCGGAGCCCGGGCGGGCCCGGGCGGGCCCCGACCGGCCGTCGGCGGTCGGTCCCGGCGCCGGGATGGGGCACACTGGACCCACCGCGGCGCCTCCGGCGCCCCGCCGAGCCGCCCCCGCAGCTCCGGTCGCGGCCCCGCCCGTCCTCGCGACGGCCCGCGGGCGCCGGCTGCCGGCCCCCAGCGCGGGAGGAGCGCCCTCGGCGCCCTCCACCGCCCCGAGAGGCCCCGGCGTGCCCGAGCCCCGTACCCCCTGCACCCCCTCCACCAGCACCGGTCCCGGCCCCGCCCGTGGCGGCCGCCCCGGCGGCGCCCGTCGCGGCGGCGGCCCCCGCCGTCCCGCCGCCCCCGCGGGCGGCCGCGGCGGCGCCCCGTCGCCCCGCCCGGCGGCCCCCGCCGACGACCTCGCCGGCGTCGTCCTCGTCTCCGAGGAGGAGGTCGTCGACGCGACCTTCGCCGACCTCGGTGTGCCGCAGGCGCTCGCCGCCCCGCTCGTCGAGAAGGGCTTCGCCCGGCCGTTCCCCATCCAGGCCGCGACGCTCCCGCACACGCTCGCCGGCCGCGACGTCCTCGGCCGCGGCCGCACGGGCTCCGGCAAGACCCTCGCCTTCGCGCTGCCGCTGGCCGCGCGCCTCGCGGCCACGGCGCCCGAGGGCGGCCGTCGCGGCCGGGGCCGTCCCCGCGGCCTCGTCCTCGCGCCGACCCGCGAGCTGGCCACGCAGATCACGGCCACCCTCGAGCCGCTCGCCACCGCGGTGGGCCTCAAGGTCACGACGATCTTCGGCGGCGTCCCGCAGGGCCGTCAGGTCACCGCGCTCGACGCGGGCGTCGACGTCGTCGTCGCCTGCCCCGGCCGGCTCGAGGACCTCATCGGCCAGGGCCACCTGCGCCTCGACGACGTCCAGGTCACCGTCCTCGACGAGGCCGACCACATGGCCGACCTCGGCTTCCTGCCGGGCGTCAAGCGCCTGCTCGACCGCACGCCGGCCGGGGGCCAGCGGCTCCTGTTCTCGGCGACGCTGGACAACGGCGTCGACGTCCTCGTGCGCCGCTACCTCGCCGACCCGCTGACCGTGGCCATCGACCCGGCCACGTCGCCCGTCGTCGAGATGACCCACCACTGGCTCGCCGTGCGCGACGCCGCCACGAAGGCGGACGTGGTCCGCACCCTCGCCTCCGGGCAGGGGCGCCGGATGATGTTCCTGCGCACCAAGCACCAGGCCAAGAAGCTCGCCAAGCAGCTCACGGCCGAGGGCGTCCCCGCCGTCGACCTCCAGGGCAACCTGTCGCAGAACAAGCGCCAGGAGAACCTCGCGGCCTTCTCCTCCGGCGCGGTCAAGGTGCTCGTGGCCACGGACATCGCGGCGCGCGGCATCCACGTCGACGACGTCGAGCTCGTCGTCCACGTCGACCCGCCCACCGAGCACAAGGCGTACCTGCACCGCTCCGGCCGCACGGCCCGCGCGGGCTCCGGCGGCGACGTCGTCACGCTCGTCCTGCCGGAGCAGAACGGCGACGTCCGCACCCTCGTCCGCCTGGCCGGCATCTCGCCCGCCAAGCACGACGTCGACGCGGCCTCCGCCGTCGTCACCGACCTGCGCGGCCCCGAGGCCGCGCACGTCGAGCCGGCCCCGCCCGCCCCGCCGCAGGCCCCGGCGCGCGCCGCCGGCACCGGCGGCGGCCGTCGTCGCGGCCGCGGCGGCGCCGGCGGCGGTGGTGGCGCGGCGGCCCCGCAGGGCGGCGGCCAGGGCCGCTCCGGCGGTGCCCGTCGCGGTGGCTCCGGCGGCGGCGGCGGGCGCTCCGGCGCCGCGGCGCCGTCGTCGTGGACGAGCTCCTCCAGCGGCTGGGGCGGCGGCTCCGGCTCCTCCGGCGGCTCCTCGGCGGCCCGCCCGCCGGCCCAGCGCCGCTCGGTCGTCGACGTCTCCCGCGCCGGTGGCGGTGGCGGCCGCCGCGGCGGCCGCTGACCCGGCACCGCTCGGCCCGACGCGAGGCCCGTCCCGGGACACCGGGGCGGGCCTCCGTCGTCCCGCCCCCGTCGCGGTCGGGAGACCACGTGGCGGATCTGGGGCGCGGGCGAGGGGGTCGCGGGTCAGGCGGAGGGGGCGGCGGCGCGGGGGCGCTCGGCCCGGCCGACCATCCCCGCGACGAGCTCCGCCGACAGCCCGACGAGCGGGAGCCCGCCGCCGGGGTGGGACGAGCCGCCCACGCAGTAGAGGCCCTCGACGCCGGTCCGGTTGGGCGGGCGCAGGAAGGCGGCGCGCGCGCCGTTGCTCGAGCTGCCGTAGATGGAGCCGCCCACGCTGCCCGTGAGGCGCTCGAGGTCGGCCGGCGTCCGGGTGCCGCGCCAGACGACGCGGTCGCGGACGTCGAGGCCGCGCCGGGCCATGACGTCGAGCACGTGGTCGCCGTACGACGTCGCCAGCGGGACGCCGTCCGGCCCGACGGCGTCCCAGTCGACGCCCTCGGACGGCGCGCCCGGGCGGTGCCGCGGGGCGTTGACGAGGACGAACCAGGCCTCGGCGTCGTCGTGGGGGCGGGTGGCGGGGTCGTCGGGCGCGCTGACGTAGACGGTCGGGTCCCCGACGGGGACCGGCCGGCCGCGGTGCCGGCCGGTGCCCGACAGGGCGTCGAACTCGGCGTCGTAGTCGTCCGGGAAGAGCACGGTGTGGTGCTGGAGGTCCGGGGTCCGGCCCCGGAGCGCGAGGAGCAGCACGAAGCCGCTGGCCGAGGGCTCGGCCCGGCGCAGCCGCGCCGCGCCGCGACGGCGGACCGGGCCGTCGGGCAGGAGCGCCGCCCCGTCGGGGGTGCCGGCGCCGTAGAGGGCGGCCGCGTCGCCGGCCATGACGACGACCTCGGCGTCCAGCCGCTCGCCGCCGGCGGTGCGCACGCCCGTCGTGCGCCCGCCCTCGACGAGCACCTCCTCGACGCGGGTGCCGCACCGCACGGTGCCGCCGAGGTCCTCGACCCGCTGCGCCATCGCCAGCGCCAGCCGCCGCAGGCCGCCCCGGACGTACCAGGACCCGAAGGCGTGCTCGACGAAGACCGTGGAGGCCAGCGCCGCCGGGGCGCGGCGGGGGTCGGAGCCGGAGTAGGTGGCGTAGCGGTCGAGCAGCGTCCGCAGGTGCGGGTGGGGGAGCAGCTGCTCGCCGAGGCGGCGCAGCGACGTCAGCGGGGCGACGGTGCGCAGGTCCTCGCGGCGCCGCGCCAGCGGCAGCAGGGTGCGGACGCCGTCGAGGGGCGAGGTGAGGAAGGGGCCGCGGGACAGGTCCCAGATGCGGGAGCCCCTCTCCAGCAGCGCCAGCCACGCGGCGCCGGTGCCCTCGCCGAGCGCCGTGTCGACGGCCTCGCGGACGGCGCCCCGGGAGGCGGTCGGCATGTCCAGCCGCGTGCCGTCGGCGAAGCGGTAGCGGCAGGCGACGTCGAGCGCCTGCAGCTCGACGCAGTCCTCGAGCCGGCGCCCCGTCTTGAGGAAGAGGTCGCGGTACACGGCGGGGAGCGTCAGCAGGCTCGGCCCGGTGTCGAAGCCCCAGCCCTCGTGCTCGACCCAGCCCAGCTTGCCGCCGACCTCGTCGGCCGCCTCCAGCACCGTCACCTCGTGCCGCTGCCGCGCCAGGCGCATGGCCACCGCGAGCCCGGCGGGGCCGGCGCCCACGACCACCGCGCGCGCCATCAGGCGTCCCGGCCGGGGGAGGGGACGGCGGGGACGACGGCGGCGGGCACCCGGCGACGGTACGTCAGGGCGGGGCGACGGCCGAGCGGCCCTTCCACGTCAGCGTCCCGCGACGGGCGCCCCGGACCGAGCGCACGACGAGCCCCGCGAGGACGACGAGCGAGACGGGGTGCGCGGCGGCGTCCGGCCACACCCGCGCGCCCGTCCGGCGGCCGGCGACGACGCGCGAGGCGACGCCGGCCAGCAGCCCGACGACGCCGGCGCGGGAGCCCGCGGCCGCGGCCACGACCGGCCCGACGCCGAGGAGCGCGAGGCCGGCCGCCAGCGCCAGCGCGCCGGCGGTCGAGCCGCCGGTGCTCCACAGCGACTTCGTGTAGCCGTCCCGCAGGGCGGGCCAGCCGTCGTACATCCGGCAGGTGGCGAGGTCGGTCCCGTCCGCGACGCCGCCCCGGCCCCCGGCGGCCTTGACGGCCCGCACGAGCGCGACGTCGTCGAGGACGGCCGCCCGGACGGCGCCGTGGCCGCCGACGGCCCGGTAGCGGGCGGCGTCGACGACGAGCAGCTGCCCGTTGGCGGCCGACAGCGAGGGACGAGGGGAGCGCTCGGCGAGCCGCAGCGGCAGCGTCGCGAGCCACGACCACTGCAGCAGCGGCTGGACCAGCCGCTCGGCCGTCGTCACCGCCTCCTGCCGGGGGTAGGGCGAGACGAGGTCGAGCCCGGCGTCGCGCAGCAGGGCCGCCGAGGCGGCGAGGGCGTGCGGGGCCAGGCGGACGTCGGCGTCGACGAAGGCGAGCACCTCGCCGTCCGCGACCTCGGCGAGCCGGGCGCACGCCCACGGCTTCCCGAGCCAGCCGGGCGGCGGCGGCGTGCCGTCGAGCACCTGGACGCGCGGGTCGCCGGCGGCGACGGCCCGCGCGAGGTCGCCCGTGCCGTCGGTGCTCCCGTCGTCGAGGACCAGCACCTCGAGGTCCGGGACGTCGGTGCTGGCGAGGACGGCGGCGAGGCAGGCGGTCACGTGCGCCGCCTCGTCGCGGACCGGCAGCAGGACGCTCAGCCGGCCGCGGACGGGCGGCGGGACGGCGGGCGGGCGGCGCAGCAGCGCGGCGTTGGCCACGGTGCCGACGAGCGTGCCGACGTGCAGGGCGGCGGTCGCGGCGGCGGCCGCCCGGCCCAGCCCCGCCGGCGTCAGGCGCGGGAGCCGGGGCGCCACGGCCGCGGCGCCGCGCGCGACGCCCACCACCAGTGCGCGAGCACCGGCCCGACGACGGCGCCCATGACGACGACGCCCCACAGCGCCACCCACGGCCGCCCGGAGAAGACGAGCGCGTCGACCGTCGAGCCGAGCCACGTCCAGCCCAGCAGGAGCGCGGGGACGAAGAGCTCGGCCGAGCCGCGGGCCCGCTCGGTGCCGCGGGGGGCGGGCAGCACGAGGTCCTGGCCGCCCGTGACCCGGCGGGTCCGCCGCCGCCGCGGGTCGGGCACGACCCGGTGCAGCGCAGCGCTGATGACGAGGGCGACGAGCAGCCAGCCGGCGTAGTTCGTCAGCGGGATGCCGGGGATCCCGGGCAGCCCCGGCGTCGGGTCGCCCCAGACCCAGTGGCCCTCGGCGACCATCATCGGGTCGAGGAACAGGTCCCACGAGGCCAGCCCGACGGCGGCGACGGGCACGGCGACCCAGCTGCCGGGGGGCGCCAGCGTCCGGCCGGCCAGCAGCATCGGGTACGCCATCATCGTCCAGGCGAGGGGCACCACGAGCGGCACGCCGATGACCTCGGGCTGCAGCGAGCCCGAGTAGGCGTACTCGCCGAAGGGGAACCCGGTGCGGGTCCCGACGGCCTCGGCGAGCAGCCCCAGGCCGCCGGCCACGAGGAGCACGAGGCCCGCCGTCGCCGGCCCGAAGCGGCGGGCCGCGTCGGCGAGCACGGCGGCGCAGAAGAGGACGACGGCCGCGCTCGTCGCGAGGTGCAGCGCCGTGCCGGAGAGCAGGGGGTGCGCGACCTGCACGAGGACCGCCGCCACGGCGAGCACCACCGCCGTCGTCCGCAGGACCGAGCGGCGTCCGCCGTCGCGCGTCGGGCGGGGGCCGGCCTGTCCGGAGGTCGTCGTCGCCACCGGCCCGAGGGTAGACGGCGGGCTCAGACCTCGCGGCCGTGGAGGGTGCCCGTCGACCGCTCGAGGAGGAAGCGGGCGAAGAGCTCCTCGGCGTACCAGCCCTCGCGCGGGGTGCGCTCGACGACCTCGCGGTGCGGGGCCCGCCCGTGGGCGAAGGCGGTGAGCGCGGTGCTGTCCCGCCAGACCGACAGGGTGGCCTGGTGGCCCACCGGCGCCTCGCCGATGCCGAGGGCGGCGCGGAGGCCGTCGACCTGCTGGAGGTCGTGGCTGACGGGCGGGACGGCGCGCGCGAACGTGAGCCAGGAGCGCGGGCGGACGCGGGCGCGCGTGAGGCTGACGACGGGCGTCCCGGCGGGGGGACGGCGCGGTGCGGGCCGGCCGAAGGGCTCGACGCCGCCCCACCGCCCACGGCTGGCGACGGGGCGCAGCTCGAGGCGGAGCCGCTCGTCGGCGAGGCGCCCCCAGCCGCGCCAGGTGGCCTGGTGCTCGGCGTACGCGGCGTCGGCGGGGGAGTCCCACGTGGCCAGCAGGGCCCAGTGGCCGAGGTCGGCGTCGCGCGCGGAGAAGGTCTGCCCCGACCCGGTGCCGAGCAGCCGCGTGAAGCGCGCGCCGCAGGACCGCAGGCCCCGGCGGTCGACCGCCATCCGTCCCAGCGCCGCGGGCACGGCGCGCGGCGGGACCCCCCACACGTCGACCGTCACGAGGGCGGGGACGGGCGGGTCCTGGGGGGCGGGGTCGACGGCACTGCGGGCGGCCATGGGTCCTCCGGCGCGGCGGCCCGGTGCCGGCCGCGGTCGTCCGAGGCTACGGGCGGGGTCCGACGTCGTCGGCCCGGGCCGTCCGGCCCGGCTCAGGCGAGCACCTCGAGCAGCGCCCGGCACGCGTCGGCGCACCGGCGGCAGGCCTCGGCGCACAGGCGGCAGTGCTCGTGGTGGCCGGCGTGCTGCGCGCACTCGTCGCCGCAGGCGGAGCAGGCGGCGACGCACGCCACGAGGAGGGCGCGGGCGACGTCCTCGAGCGGCGTGCTCTGCCGCGACAGGACGCGGGCCGTGGCGGCGCACACGTCGGCGCACGTGAGGTCGGTGCTCACGCACCGGCGCATGTCCTCGACGTCGGCCTCGGACAGGCAGGCGTCGGCGCAGGCGGTGCAGGCCTGGGAGCAGTCGAGCGCGGTCTCGACCGCCGCGGCGAGGAGGTCGGCGTGCGGTGCGGGCGCGGGGTGGGCGGCGAGGCGGGCGGCGACGGTCACGGGGTCCTCCGGCGGGCGCTGGTCCGGCCGACCGGGCGGCCGGTCCACGGCCATGCTGCGCCGCGGGCGGTGCGGCCGCGACCGCGCGGGCGCCCGTCGCCCGGCGGCCCGGGGGACGGCCGGCTGCGAGGATGGGGGCATGACCTCAGGGACGCAGGACGCCGCCGCGACGGCGGGGCAGGGGGGCCGCGCGGAGATCGCGGCGCTCGTCGACCACACCCTCCTCAAGCCGGAGGCGACGACGGCGGACGTCGAGGCGCTCGTCGCGGAGGCCCGCTCGCTCGGCGTCCTCGCGATCTGCGTGTCGCCGTCCTTCCTGCCGCTGCAGGGCACGGGCGACCTCGTCGTCGCGACGGTCTGCGGCTTCCCCTCCGGCAAGCACGCGAGCGAGGTCAAGGCGGCCGAGGCCGCCCGCGCCGTCGCCGACGGGGCGCAGGAGGTCGACATGGTCGTCGACGTCGGCGCCCTCCGCGAGGGCCGCGAGGACGACGTCCGGGCCGACGTCGCCGCCGTGCGCGCCGCGGTCCCGGCGCCGCTCGTCCTCAAGGTCATCCTCGAGACGGCCGCCCTCACGGACGAGGAGGTCGTCGCCGGCTGCCGCGCCGCCGAGGCCGCCGGCGCTGACTACGTCAAGACCTCGACGGGCTTCCACCCGGCCGGCGGGGCCACCGAGCACGCCGTCGCCCTCATGGCGCGGACCGTCGGCGGGCGCCTCGGCGTCAAGGCCAGCGGCGGAATCCGCACCGCGGCGCAGGCCACGGCGATGGTCGCCGCGGGCGCCACGCGCCTGGGTCTGTCCGGCAGCCGCGCCGTCCTCGACGGCCTCCCCGCGGGCGACGCCGCGTCTGGTGGGGTGCGGGCATGAGCCGCCCCGTCGACGAGCGCGCCCTGCGCGCCGTGCCCACGCTGCCCAAGGTCGTCCTCCACGACCACCTCGACGGCGGGCTGCGGCCCCAGACCGTCCTCGACCTCGCGGCCGAGGCCGGTCACGTGCTCCCCGCGCAGACGGCCGACGAGCTCGGCCGCTGGTTCGAGCAGGCGGCGAGCTCGGGGACGCTCGTGCGCTACCTCGAGACCTTCGACCACACGACGGCCGTCATGCAGACCGCCGACGCCCTGCGCCGCGTGGCCCGCGAGGCCGCCCTGGACCTGGCCGCCGACGGCGTCGTCTACGCCGAGCAGCGCTACGCGCCGGAGCAGCACCTCGCCGGCGGCCTCAGCCTCGACGAGGTCGTCGTCGCGGTGCAGGAGGGCTTCGCCGAGGGCGAGCGGGAGGCCGCGCAGCGCGGCACGCCCATCCGCACCGGCACCCTGCTCACCGCGATGCGGCACGCCGACCGCGGCGTCGAGATCGCCGAGCTCACGCTGCGCCACTACGGGAGCGCCTCCGGCGGAGCGGTCGTGGGCTTCGACATCGCCGGGGCCGAGGACGGCTTCCCGCCCACCCGCCAGCAGGAGGCCTTCGACCTCCTCCACGCGCACGGCGTCCCGGTGACGATCCACGCCGGCGAGGCCGCGGGCGTGGACTCCGTGCACGGCGCCGTCCACGCGTGCTCCGCGCAGCGCGTCGGCCACGGCGTCCGCCTGCTCGAGGACGTCGAGGGCACCGGCCCGGAGGCCGTCCCGGGCCGGCTGGCCGCGTGGGTGCGCGACCGCCGCATCCCGCTCGAGCTGTGCCCCAGCTCCAACGTGCAGACGGGCGCCGCGACGTCGGTGGCCGAGCACGGCATCGGGGCGCTGCGCGACCTCGGCGTCGTCGTCACCGTCAACACCGACAACCGGCTCATGTCGGCGACGTCGATGAGCCGCGAGATGGAGCTCCTCGTCCGCGAGGCCGGCTGGACGCTCGACGACCTCGAGGCCGCCACGGTCGCCGCCGCCCGCGGGGCCTTCCTCCCGCACGCGCAGCGCGAGCTGCTCGTCGAGGAGGTCGTCCGGCCCGGCTTCGCCGCCGCCCGCGCCTGACGGGCGCCGGGCTCGTGGTGACGGCGGCCGTGGCGCACCTCGCCGCGGCCGCCGCCTACGCCGGCTTCCAGGTGACGGTGCGCCTCGTCGTCTACCCGCAGCTCGCGACCGCCGCCGAGGCCGGTGCGGCGCAGCGCTTCGCGGTGCTCGAGGCGGCGCACGGACGGCGCGTGGCGCGGCTCGTCGGCCCGCTCTTCGCCGCCCTCGTGGGTACGACGGCGTGGCTCGTCGTCGCCGCGCCCGCGGGGGAGCGGCCGCTCGCCCTCGTCGCCGCGGCGTGCACGGCCGTGGTGCTCGGCGTCACGGCGCTCGGCGCGGTGCCGCAGCACCGCCGGCTCGGCCGCGGCTGGGACGGCGCCGCGCACCGCCGCCTGCTGCGGTGGGACGCGGTGCGGGCGGGGGCCGCGGTGCTGCAGGTGGGCGTCGCCCTCGTGCTGCTGCTCTGAGCCGCTGCGGCGCAGCGGGTCAGGCCGTCAGCTCGGCCAGGTGGTCGGCGGCCAGCGGCCGGTCGGCGTGCAGCACGACGACGGCGTCGGGCAGCGGGCTGCGCCGGTCCGGCCCGCGCCAGACCTCCGTGAGCCCGAGCCGGGCGATCGTCCGGAGCGACGGCGTGTTCTGCGCCGCGGCGAAGGCCGTGACGGGGAGGTCCGGCCGCGCGGCGCGGGCCACGGCCAGCCCCGCCCGGGCGATCTCCTGCGCCAGCCCCCGCCCCTGCGCCGCGGGGGCGAGGCGGAAGAAGAGGTTCCACGAGCGCCCCTCGGCGAGCCGGTCGCACCCGCCGATGCCGACGGGGGTGCCGTCGCCGTCGCGGAGCCGGGCGACCCAGGCGCCGACGCCGTCCCGCGCCCACCGCTCCTGCAGGCGTCCGACGAAGACCGCCAGCTCCTCCGGGCTGCGCCGCAGCGTCGGGTCGAGGGCCCACGTGCGCGGGTCGCCGTAGACGGCGTCGGCGAGCGCCGGGACGTCGTCCGCCGTCGGCGGGCGCAGCGCGAGCCGCTCCGTGAGGACGGCCGCGGACGGGCGCCCGTCCGCGGCCCCGCGGGGGCCGGTCACAGCAGGGCGCGGACGGCGGCCTCGGCGTCGGCGACGCCGAGGGGGCGGCACCCCAGGTCGGTCCAGCGCCGCACGAGCGCGGGCTCGGCGCGCGCCAGCGCCAGCCCGCGGCGGACGAGGACGTGCGGCGGCTTGCGCGCCTCCGCGAGGTCGCGCAGCAGGCGGAAGGCGAAGGTGACGCCGGGCGGCCGCCGCAGGCAGATCGCGTCGGCGAGCAGGGCCCGCTCGCGCGCCGCCGTCACGAGGTGCGCCGCGAAGATCCCCTCGGCGACGACGACCGGCGACGTCCCCACGGAGAGGTGCACGGTGCCGGTGCGCCGGCTCGTGGGGATGTCGTAGACGGGCACGTCCGTCTCGCCCTCGCGGCACAGCCGCTCGAGCGCGGCGAGGGCGCGGCCCGCGTCCCACGTGCCGACGTCGTCCCAGTCGACGATGCCGAAGCGGTGCGGCAGCCCCGGCTCGTCGCCGTCGCGGTAGAAGTCGTCGAGCGCGAGCACGGGGAGCCCGAGCCGGCGGACCATCGAGGACTTGCCGGAGCCGCTGGGTCCGGTGAGGAGCACGACGCGCCGCGCCGGCGGGCGGCGGGCGCCGGCCGGCTCGGCGAAGAGCTCGCCCTGGGCGCCGGGGTCCGCCGCCGCGGCGTCGCCCGGGGCGCCGGGGTCGCCGGCGCCCCCGGGGACCTCCCGGTCGACGTCGCCGTGCCGGCCGGCGGGGGCGGGGCCGCTCACGCGTCGAGCGCCAGCGCCGCCCGCAGGTCGGCGCGCACGGCGTCGAGACGGCGGGCGGCCTCGCGACGGGCCACCCGCACCGCGCCGGCGTCCTCGCCGTCCACCGGGACGACGACCTCGCAGTAGCTCTTGAGCTTCGGCTCCGTGCCGGACGGGCGGACGACGACGCGGGCGCCGTCGGCCGTGCGCAGGACGAGGCCGTCGGTCGGGGGCAGCTCGTCGTCGCCCGCGGACAGGTCGTGGACGGCGACGACGTCGCTGCCCGCGAGCGTCGTCGGCGGCTCCGCGCGCAGCCGCGCCATGGCGTCGGCGATCCGCGACGGGTCGAGCACCCGGAGGGTGAGCGGGGCCGTCGCGTGCAGGCCGTGGGCCAGCGCCAGGTCGTCGAGGACGTCGAGCAGCCCTCGGCCGCGGGCCTTCTCGGCGGCGGCGAGCTCGGCGACGAGGACCGCGGCGCTGATGCCGTCCTTGTCGCGGACGGCGGCCGGGTCGACGCAGTACCCGAGCGCCTCCTCGTAGCCGAAGGCGAGGCCGGGCACGCGGCTGATCCACTTGAAGCCCGTGAGCGTCACGGCGCTCTCCAGGCCGTGCGCCGCGGCGACCCTCGCCAGCAGGTCGGAGGAGACGACCGAGCGGGCGAGGACGGAGCCGGGCGGCAGGCCCCGCTCGGCGAGGTGGTGGCCGAGCAGGGCGCCGACCTCGTCGCCGGTGAGCTGGCGCCAGCGCGGGTGCCCGCCGGGCAGGGGCTCGTCGCCCTCGCGCAGCGGCACGGCCACGGCGCAGCGGTCGGCGTCCGGGTCGTTGGCGACGACGACGTCCGCCCCCACCTCGTCGGCGAGAGCCAGCGCCAGGTCGAGCGCGCCCTCCTCCTCGGGGTTGGGGAAGGCGGTGGTGGGGAAGTCGGGGTCCGGGGCGGCCTGCTCGGCGACCGTCCGCAGGTCCGTGAAGCCGGCCGTGCGCAGGACGCGCTCCACGAGCTCGCCGCCCACGCCGTGCAGCGGCGTGAGGACGACGCGCAGGTCGCGGGGGCCGGCGCGGCCGGCGACGTCCGCGGCGCCGTCGGCGTAGGCGTCGACGACGTCCTCGCCGAGGACGTCCCAGCCGGCGTCCGCGGTCGGCAGCGCGGCCACCGCCGCGGGGCCGCCGACGGCGTCGATGCGGGCGGCGATCCGGGCGTCGGCGGGCGGCACGATCTGCGCGCCCTCCTCGCCCGGCCCGCCGAGGTAGACCTTGTAGCCGTTGTCCTGCGGGGGGTTGTGGCTCGCGGTGACCATGACGCCGGCGTCGGCGCCGAGGTGGCGGACGGCCCCGGCGAGCACGGGGGTCGGCAGCGCGCGCGGCAGGAGCGACGCCCGCAGGCCCGCCCCGACGACGACGGCCACGGTGTCGAGGGCGAAGCGGTGCGAGCCGTGCCGCGCGTCGTACCCGACGACGACGTGCGGCGGCGACTCCGGGCCGCCCTCGCGCTCGAGGAGGTACGCCGAGAGCCCGGCCGCCGCCCGGCGCACGACGACGCGGTTCATGCGGTTGGGGCCGGGGCCCAGGCGGCCGCGCAGGCCGGCGGTGCCGAAGGCGAGGCCGCCGTCGAAGGCGTCGTCGAGCTCGGCGCGCGCCTCGAGGACGTCGGGGAGGTCGCCGTCGCCGTCGGCGCGGGCGACGAGGTCCCGCAGCGTGGCGGCGGTGGCCTCGTCGGGGTCGGCGTCGGCCCACGCCAGCGCGGCGTCGCGCCGCTCCGCGCGGGCGGCGGCGAGGGCGTCGTCGCGGGCGCTCACAGCCGCCCCACCACCTCGGCGAGGAGGGCGCCGATCCGCGGCCCGGCGTCCCTGCCGGCCTGGACGACCTCCTCGTGGCTGAGCGCGTGCGGGCTGATGCCCGCCGCGAGGTTGGTGACGAGGGAGATGCCGAGCACCTCGAGGCCTGCGGCGCGGGCCGCGATGGCCTCGAGCGTCGTCGACATCCCGACGAGGGTGGCGCCGAGGACGCCGGCCATCCGGACCTCGGCGGGCGTCTCGTAGTGGGGGCCGGGGAACTGCGCGTAGACGCCCTCGGCGAGCGTCGGGTCGACCTCGCGCGCGACGTCGCGCCAGCGGCGGCTGTAGAGGTCGGTGAGGTCGACGAAGATCGCGCCCTCGAGCGGGGAGCGGCCCGTGAGGTTGAGGTGGTCGGCGATGAGCACCGGCTGGCCCGGCGCGTAGCCGCTGTCGAGCCCGCCGCAGCCGTTGGTGAGGACGACGCCGCGGCAGCCCGCCGCGGCCGCGGTCCGGACCCCGTGCGCGACGGCCCGCACGCCGCGTCCCTCGTAGAGATGCGTGCGGCTGCCGAGCACGAGCGCGACGCGGTCGCTCGAGCCGATGCGCACGGAGCGGAAGACGGGCACGTGGCCGGCGACCGCCGGGGCGGTGAAGCCGGGCACCTCGTCCGCGGGCACCTCGGCGACGACCTCGCCGAGGCTGTCGACCGCCGTCCCCCAGCCGGAGCCGAGGACGAGCGCGAGGTCGTGGCGCTCGACGCCGGTGCGGCGCGCGAGGACCGCGGCGGCCTCGGCGGCCGCGGCCGTCGGGTCCGCGAGCGCCTCCGCCGCGTCGTCGGGGCGGTGGTCGGGGGAGGGGGCGCCGGGGCTGGCCATGGCGCCGACGCTACCCGGGGGCGGCCGTGGGGGACGCCCGGCGGGGCGGCGGCCGGCGTCGCTCAGGCGCCGCCCGCGGCCCCCTCGGAGGCACGGCAGGGACGTGCCCGCAGGGCGGTGACGTAGTCGGCGGGCGCGCCCGCGGCCTCCGCCGCGTCGGCGACCATCCCGAGGTAGCGCGCGGCCGGGAGCCCGCCCTCGTAGGCGTCGAGGACGTAGAGCCACGCGACCACCTGGCCGGAGAGCGTGTCGACCCGGACCCGCACCTTCCGGTAAAGGCCGAGGCCGGCTCCCTCGACCTCGTCGAGCGACCGGGCGTCCGCCTCGGTGAGGTCGTAGAGCCCGACGTAGACGGCGGCGTCGGCGGCGTCGTCCTGCACCACCGTGACGAGCGCGCCCTCCCAGCCGCGGTCCTCGCCGCCGAAGGTGAGGCGCCAGCCGTGCAGCCACCCGGTCTCCGACAGCGGCGAGTGCGGGGCCCGGTCCGCCATCCGTGCGGGGTGCAGGTTGCTGCCGTAGGCGGCGTACAGGGGCATGGCGCGACTGTATCGACGGCACCGGCACCACCCGCCCGCGCCGGGTGCCGTCCCGGGCTCCTCCTCGGGCCGCCCGGAGGGGCAGGATGGGGGTCGATGCCTCCTGCCGCGGACGACCCGCAGACCCCGCCCGTCGACGCCCCCGCCTCCTCGGGCGGCGGCGCCGTCCTGCCGCCCGACCCCGAGGGCGCCGCCGGCGGCGCCGAGGGCATGGGCGCGCCCGCCGCGAGGACGCCCCCGGGCGAGCCGACGGACGGCTCCGCGTCCGCCGAGGCGGAGCGCCGTGCGGCCGAGAAGCCCCACGGCCACGACGGCCCGGTGTCGGTGACGGACGTCGCCAGCACCCGCGTCGTCGTCCTCGGCGGCGGGCCGGGCGGGTACGAGGCCGCGCTCGTCGCCGCCCAGCTCGGCGCGTCGGTGACGGTCGTCGAGAAGCACGGGCTCGGCGGGTCGACGGTGCTCACCGACGTCGTGCCCTCCAAGACCCTCATCGCCACGGCCGAGGTCATGGCCACGGTGACCGACTCCGTCCACCTCGGGCTGCGCTTCCCCGGCGCGGGCGACGACGACACCGACGCCGAGAGCGCCGTCACCGTCGACCTCGGCCGGGTCAACGCCCGCGTGCGGGGGCTGGCGCTGGCCCAGTCCGCGGACATCCGCGAGCGGCTCGTGCGCGAGGGCGTCGAGGTCGTCGCCGGGACCGGGCGCCTGCTCGCCCCGCAGCGCGTCCACGTGGACCTCGCCGACGGCGGCAGCAGCGAGCTCGAGGCCGACGTCGTCCTGCTGGCCACCGGGTCGCACCCGCGCGAGCTGGCCGACGCGATGCCCGACGGCGAGCGGATCCTCAACTGGAAGCAGCTCTACGACCTCGAGGAGCTGCCCGAGCGGCTCGTCGTCGTCGGCTCCGGCGTCACGGGCGCCGAGTTCGCCAACGCGTACGAGGCGCTGGGGTCCGACGTCGTCCTCGTCTCCAGCCGCGACCGCGTGCTGCCGGGCGAGGACGCCGACGCGGCGCAGGTCATCGACGACGTCTTCCGCCGCCGCGGCATGACGGTCATGGCCCGCTCGCGCGCGGTGTCGGCGGTCCGGGACGGCGACGGCGTCCTCGTCACCCTCGCCGACGGGCGCGAGGTCCGCGGGTCGCACTGCCTCATGGCGGTCGGCTCGATTCCCAACACCGCGGGGCTCGGCTGCGAGGACGCGGGCGTGCGCCTGTCGTCGTCGGGGCACGTGCAGGTGGACCGGGTCTCGCGGACGTCGGTGCGCGGCGTCTACGCGGCCGGCGACTGCACGGGCGTCCTGCCGCTGGCCTCGGTGGCGGCCATGCAGGGCCGGATCGCCATGTGGCACGCGCTGGGCGACGCCGTCTCCCCGCTCAAGCTGCGGACGGTCGCGGCCAACGTCTTCACCGCCCCGGAGATCGCGACGGTCGGCTGGACGCAGGCGCAGATCGAGTCGGGCGAGGCGCAGGGCCAGGTGGTCAAGCTCCCGCTCGCCGGCAACGCGCGCGCCAAGATGCAGGGCATCCAGGACGGCTTCGTGAAGCTGTTCTGCCGCACGGGGTCCGGGACGGTCATCGGCGGCGTCGTCGTCGCCCCCCGGGCGAGCGAGCTCGTCTTCCCCCTGGCCCTGGCCGTCGAGCACCGCCTGACGGTGGACCAGGTGGCCCACGTCTTCAGCATCTACCCGTCCCTGTCCGGCAGCCTCGCCGAGGCGGCCCGCCGCCTCCACGTGGCCCCCGAGGTCGACTGAACCGTCCCCTCCGCGGGGCCCCCTCCCCCCGCCCCCTTGGGCACTTCGGTGCCCTTGTGCCGCTCAGGGGCGCTCACCTCGGCACTTCGGCGCTCTTGTGCCGTGCAGGGGCCCTCATCTCGGCATTTCGGCGCTCTCGTGCCCAGCGGGGGTGCTCATCTCGTCACATCAGCGCCCTTCTGCCGGGTCAGCGGCGGGCGACGGCGGCCCGGACCATCGTCGTGACCACCCCGGGCGTCCGGAGGTGCTCGGCCGAGACGTGCACGACGATCCACCCTGCCTCGCGGAGTCGCTCGGCCCGCTCCCGGTCCTTGGCGCGCTGCTCCGCCAGCTGGTGCCACGCGCCGTCGTACTCGACGGCGATGCGGAGGTCGGGGAGGGCGAGGTCGACCCGGGCCGTGCCCCGGCTGGTGCGGACCACGAACTGGGGGACGACGTCGAAGCCGGCGAGCACCAGCTCCACGCGGACCGCGGACTCGGGCAAGGACTCGGCGCGCGGGTCGACGAGCGCCAGCGCAGCGCGGACGGCGACGACGTCGCCGTCGTGCCGGCCGTCGAGCCAGCCGGTGAGGTGGTCGACGTCGACGAATCCGGACCTGACGAGCGCGTCGAGGCGGCCGACGCCGGCCGCCAGCGGTACGCGGGCCGCGGCGTCGAAGGCGACGCGTGCTGGCTCCGCGATCGTCGTCGTCTCCCAGCGTCGTCCCCCGACCAGCGCGGCGGAGGACCGTCGGGCGACGACTCCCTTGACCGTCGGCCGGGCGGCGGTGGACGGGACGACCACCTGGACGTCGTCACGGGCGCGCAGCCAGGTGGCCCCGACGAGGACGGCCGCCGCCGAGGCGCCGGTCAGCATCGCGGACGGCGGGAGCAGCAGCCCGGCCGCCCTGCACATCAGAGGGTGCGTGACCTCGACGTCCCGACGCGTGTACGTCCCTCTCAGCAGCCGCACCCACGGCCCGTCCCGCAGCTGCCGGGACGTGAGGACCCCGTCGCGGACGGCGTCCGCCCCGCGGAAGACGAGAGGGAGGTCGACGTCGTCGGTGGGCGCCACCCGCGCGAGCCTGGCGGTCGGCGCCCGGGCGCAGGAACGCCGTCCACAGGCCGCCGGCCACCGGCCACCGGGCGACGGTCGACCGTCGACGACGCGGGGCGACCTGCCGCAGCGACCCGCCAGCCGTGCGCGAGACACGGCATGACGGCGCCGAACTGCCGTCGGGGAGGGGCCAAGGCGGCGAGAGGGCGCCGAAGTGCCGCCGGGGAGCGGCTATGGCGGCGAGAGGGCGCCGAAGTGCCGCCGGGGAGCGGCTATGGCGGCGAGAGGGCGCCGAAGTGCCGCCGGGGAGCGGCTATGGCGGCGAGAGGGCGCCGAAGTGCGGGGTCAGGGGGTGTCGGGGGCGGCGGGGTCGGTGATCTCGCACACCGCCGCGCCCGCGGAGACCGTCTCGCCGACGGCGGCGGTGAGGTGGCGCACCACGCCCGCGCGGTGGGCGGTGAGGGGCTGCTCCATCTTCATCGCCTCGAGGACGACGACCGTGTCGCCGGCGGCGACGGTGTCGCCCTCCGCGGCCACGACCTGGACGATCGTGCCCTGCATGGGCGAGGTGAGGGCGGCGCCGCTCGCCGTCGTCTTCTGCGCGCGGCCGCGGCGGGCCTTGGCGCGGCCCGCGACGCCCGCGGCGACGCCCGAGACGGCCCCGCGCGCGCCGGACGCGACGGCGCCCAGCCCGGCCGGGAGCACGACCTCGAGGCGGCGGCCGCCGACCTCGACGACGACGGCCTCGCGCTCGTGGTGGCCGCCGGGCGCCGCGGCGGCGGCGTCGTACGGCTCGACGTGGTTGGCGTACTCCGTCTCGATCCAGCGCGTGTGGACCCGGAAGGGCCCCTCGCCGCCCGTGACCTCCGGCGCGAAGGCCGGGTCGACGACGACGGCACGGTGGAAGGGCACGACCGTCGGGAGCCCGTCGACCCGCAGCTCCGCGAGGGCGCGGCGCGAGCGCTCGAGCGCCTGACGACGGTCGGCGCCGGTGACGACGAGCTTGCCGAGCATCGAGTCGAACTGGCCGGAGACGACGTCGCCCGCGACGACGCCCGAGTCGACGCGCACGCCCGGGCCGGAGGGCAGCTCGAGCCGCCTCACCTTGCCGGGGGCGGGGAGGAAGCCGCGGCCGGCGTCCTCGGCGTTGAGGCGGAACTCGAAGGAGTGCCCGCGCACGGGCGGGTCGTCGTAGCCGAGGGGCTCGCCGACGGCCAGGCGCAGCTGCTCGCGGACGAGGTCGATGCCGGTGACCTCCTCGGAGACCGGGTGCTCGACCTGCAAGCGCGTGTTGACCTCGAGGAACGACGTCGTGCCGTCCGGCGCGACGAGGAACTCGCAGGTGCCCGCGCCGACGTAGCCGGCCGTGCGCAGCACCTCCTTGGAGGCGCGGTAGAGCTCGGCCACCTGCGCGTCGGTGAGGAAGGGCGCGGGCGCCTCCTCGACGAGCTTCTGGTTGCGCCGCTGCAGGGAGCAGTCGCGCGTCGAGACGACGACGACCGCCCCGTGCTCGTCCGCCAGGCACTGCGTCTCGACGTGGCGCGGCCGGTCGAGGAAGCGCTCGACGAAGCACTCGCCGCGCCCGAAGGCGGCCACGGCCTCGCGGACGGCCGACTCGTACGCGGCCTCGACGTCCTCGCGCTCGCGCACGACCTTGAGCCCGCGCCCGCCGCCGCCGTGGGCGGCCTTGATGGCCACGGGGAGCCCGTGCTCGTCGACGAAGGCGAGCACCTCGGCCGCGCTCTCCACGGGGTCGGGCGTGCCCGCGACGAGGGGGGCGCCGGCGGCCTCGGCGATCCGGCGGGCGGCGACCTTGTCGCCCAGCGCGCGGATGGCCGACGGCGGCGGGCCGACCCAGACGAGCCCGGCGTCGATGACGGCCTGCGCGAACTCGGCGTTCTCCGACAGGAAGCCGTAGCCGGGGTGGACGGCGTCCGCGCCGCTGCGGCGCGCGACGTCGAGGAGCTTGTCCTGGCGGAGGTAGGACTCGCCGGGCGTGCTGCCGCCCAGGGCGAAGGCCTCGTCGGCCGTGCGCACGTGGAGGGCGTCGCGGTCGGGGTCGGCGTAGACGGCCACGGAGGCGAGGCCCGCGTCGGCGCAGGCGCGCGCGACGCGGACGGCGATCTCGCCGCGGTTGGCCACGAGGACCTTCGTGATGGTCCGGGTCGTGCCGGTCCCCGCCTCAGCCATGCGCGCTGCTCCTGTCCGTCCTGCGGCCCGTCCGGCCCGTACGGCCCGCTCGCGCGGTCCACCGCCCCCGGCGCCGGTCGACGCAGGCCGTCGGGGACCCTACCCGCGCGGCGGCCGCGCGCCGTGACGCCCGCCCGTGCTCAGGCGTCGCCGGTCCGTCGCAGCGCCGACCAGCGCACGCCGACGTCGGCGAGCAGCCCGCGCAGCGTCGACAGCCCGAGCCCGACGACGGCGGACGGCTCGCCCTCGACGCCGGTGACGTAGGCGCCGCCGAGCCCGTCGAGGGTGAAGGCGCCGGCGACCGCCAGCGGCTCGCCGGTGGCGACGTAGGCCTCGACCTCCTCGTCGTCGACGTCGGCGAAGCGGACCGTCGTCGAGGAGACGGCGCCGAGCGTCGCGCCGGAGCCCTCGTCGCGCGCGTCGACGAGCCAGTGGCCCGTGTGGAGGACCCCGGAGCGCCCGCGCATGCGCCGCCAGCGCGCCACGGCCTCGGCGGCGTCGGCGGGCTTGCCGTGGACCTCGCCGTCCAGCTCGAGGACGGAGTCGCAGCCGACGACGAGGGCGTCGTCGTCGCCGAGGCCCTCGACGTCGTCGAGGCGGCCCGCCACCTCCTCGGCCTTCGCCCGGGCCAGGACCAGGCAGACGTCCTCCGCGTCGGTGACCCCGTACCGGGCCACGACGGCGTCCTCGTCGACGCCGCTGACGAGGACGAGCGGGTCGGTGCCCGCGGCGCGCAGCAGCGCGAGGCGGGCGGGCGAGGCGGAGGCAAGCACGAGGCGCACGGCGCGACGGTAGTGCCGTCGCGCCGTGCGCCTCGTGGGGGAGCGGTGGTGTAGGGGGCGGGGTCAGGCGGGCGTGGCCACCCGGGTCCCGTCGCTGCCCTGCTCCTCGCGGGTGCCGTCGGTCGCGCGCACGTCGTGGCGGTCGACGTCGTCGAGCGCGAGGGGGTCGCGCCCGCGGGGCGCGTGGTACGCCTCGACGTCGAGGATGCCCTCGCGCTTGGCGACGATCGCCGGGACGATCGCCTGCCCGGCCACGTTGGTGGCCGTGCGGATCATGTCGAGGATCGGGTCGATGGCCAGCAGCAGGCCGACGCCCTCGAGCGGCAGGCCCAGCGTGGACAGCGTCAGCGTGAGCATGACGACCGCGCCGGTGAGGCCGGCCGTCGCGGCGGAGCCGACGACGGACACGAACGCGATGAGCAGGTAGTCCCAGACGCCGAGCTGGACGTCGAAGAGCTGCGCCACCGTGATGGCCGCGAGCGCCGGGTAGATGGCGGCGCAGGAGTCCATCTTCGTCGTCGCGCCGAGCGGCACGGCGAAGGAGGCGTACTCGCGCGGGACGCCGAGGTTGCGCTCCGCGACGCGCTGCGTCACGGGGAGCGTGCCCACGGAGCTGCGGGAGACGAAGGCCAGCGTGATGGCCGGCCACGCGCCGGAGAGGTACTTGCGGGCCGACAGCCCGTGCGCCTTCACGAGGACCGGGTAGACGACGAGCATGACGATGAGCGAGCCGACGTAGACGTCGACCGTGAAGACGGCGAGCGGGGCGACGAGGTCCCACCCGTAGCTGGCGACGGCATTGCCGAGCAGGCCGGCGGTGCCGAGCGGGGTGAGGCGGATGACCCACCAGAGGGCCGTCTGCGTCACGGCGAGCGCCGAGCGCATGAAGGCGACGAAGGGCTCCGCCTTCTCGCCGGTCTTGAGCGCCGCGGCGCCGATGACGATGGCGAGGACGACGAGGGAGAGCACGGAGAAGGACAGGTTGGTCGACGACCCCGTGACGACGCCGTCGGCGCCCTGCTCGACGCTCGTGCTCGCGCGGAGGCCGAGGATGTTGGCCGGGACGAGCTGGTCGAGGAAGTCGAGCCAGCCGCCCTGGGTGCCCGACGCCGACGCCTGGCCGACGTCGATGGTGGCGCTGCGGCCGGGGTTGGTCAGCAGGCCGAGGCCGATGCCGATCGCCACCGAGATGAGCGCCGTGATGGCGAACCACAGGAGCGTCTGGCCGGCGAGGCGGGCCGCGTTGGTGACCTGCCGCAGGTTCGCGATGGAGACGACGACCGCCGTCAGCACGAGCGGGGGCACGACCACGCGCAGCAGCTGCACGAAGGTGCTGCCGACGGTGTCGAGGACCGTCGTCAGCGCGTTGGGGTCGTCCGCGGTGCCGCCCATCGAGCGGGCGAGCACACCGAGGGCGACGCCGGCCACGAGGCCGACGAGGATCTGGACGCCGAAGGGGACGCGCGCCGCGCGTCGGAGGAGCTCTCTCACGGTGGCGGAACATCCGTGCCCCAGGCCCCATTCCCCACATTCTCGACCCGTCGGGTCGGGAAGCGGCTCGCGCGCCGGTCAGGCCCGCGGCGTCACGGCCTCCGCCGGCGTCAGCGCCGCCGCCAGGACGTCGAGCCCCACGGCGCCGAGGTCGAGCGCGCGCCGGTGGAAGGCCTTCGCGGAGAACGCGTCGCCCTCCGCGGCGCGGACGTCGTCGCGCAGGCGGAGCCAGAGCCGCTCGCCGACCTTGTAGGACGGCGCCTGCCCCGGCCAGCCGAGGTAGCGCAGGTGCTCGAAGCGCAGCAGGGCGGGGTCCTGGCGGGCGTGGCCGCGCAGGTACTCGCCGACCTTCGCCGCGTCCCACGTGCCGCCGCCGACCTCGGCGGGCGCGGCGAGGCGGCAGTGCAGGCCGATGTCGACGACGACGCGCGAGGCCCGCAGCACCTGGCCGACGAGCATGCCCATCCGGTCGCCCGGGTCGTCGAGGTACCCGAGCTCGGCCATGAGCCGCTCGGCGTAGAGCGCCCAGCCCTCGCCGTAGCCGCTGCACCACGCCATCGTCCGGCGCCAGCGGTTGAGGACGTCGCCGCGCAGGAGCGTCTGGCCCACCTGGAGGTGGTGGCCGGGCACGCCCTCGTGGAAGACCGTCGTCGTGTCGAGCCAGGTCGTGAAGGTCGTCTGCTCGGGCGGCACGGAGAACCACATGCGGCCCGGCCGGACGAGGTCCTCGCTCGGCCCGGTGTAGTAGATGGCGCCCGTCGCGCTGGGCGCGATGCGGCACTCGAGCGTCCGCAGCGGCTCGGGGACGTCGAAGTGCTCGCGGCCGAGCTCGACGACCGTGCGGTCGGACAGGTCCTGCATCCACGCGACGTAGGCGTCGACGTCGGGGAGCCGGCGGGCGGGGTCGGCGTCGAGCACGGCGACGGCCGCGTCGACGTCGGGGCCGCCGGTGATCTCCCGGGCCACCTCCGCCATCTCGGCCTCGACGCGGGCGACCTCCGCGAGCCCCCAGGCGTAGGTCTCCTCGAGGTCGACCGTGGCGCCGAGGAAGAGGCGGCTGCGCAGCGCGTACTCCTCGCGGCCGCAGGCGTCGTCCTCCCGCGCACGGGGGAGGACGTCCTCGCGCAGCGTCCGGGCGAGGTCCGCGTAGGCGGCGGCGGCGGCCGCAGCCCCGCGGGCGAGGTCCGCGGCCAGGGCCGGCGACGGCGCGGCGCCGCCGGGGCGGGCGCCGGCGGCGAGGTCGGCGAAGTACCCGGCCGGGTCGCCGGCGTCCTCGGCCTGCTCCGCGGCGGCGAGGACCTGCCGGACGGCGGGCCCGCGGCCGTCCGCGGCCTCCTCGAGGACGGCGCGTCCGTAGCCGGCCAGCGCGTCGGGGACGGCGGAAAGGCGCCGGGCGACGGTCGCCCAGTCGTCCGCGGTGTCCCGCGCCATGACGTCGAAGACCTCGCGCACGTCCTGCAGCGGCGTCGCGAGGACGGTGACGTCCGCCCGGCCGACGCGGGCCTCGGCGAGCTCGACCTCCAGCCCGAGCCGCTCGCGCATCGCCGCGAGGGTGACGACGTCGACGTCGTCGGCGGGGGAGAGGCCGTCGAGCGCCGCGAGGGTCCGCCGGGCCAGGTCGGTGCGCCCGTCGGCCGCCGCGGGCGAGTAGTCGGTGAGGCGGTCCTCGTGGCCGGCGACGCCCATGCCCGTGGCCGCGACGGGGTCGAGCGCGGCGTAGGCCTCGACGTGGGCGTCGGCGACGGCGTCGACGGAGGAGGGGGTGCGGGGGGCGGGAGCGGCCGGGACGGCGGGAGAGGACATCTCCGCCAGGCTAGGTCAGCCGTGCGGGCCGGCCGCGGACGCCCGGCGGCACCGTCCCGCCGGGCGTGCCCGGCGGGACGGTGCCGTCCCGGTCAGCCGGCCGAGCCGGCCTTGAGCGCCGCGAGCCGGGCCTCGACCTCGAGGTCGTCGCCGCTCGCGTCGAGCTCCTCGAACTGCGCGTCGAGCGACGACGCCGCCAGCTCGGCGCGCCCGGCGGCCTTGGCCTCCTCGCGGCGCACCTTCTCCTCGAAGCGCGACACCTCGCTCGTGGGGTCGAGGAGGTCGACGTGCCGGACGGCGTCGTGCATGCGGTTCTGCGCCTCGGCGACCTTGGCGCGGGAGGCGAGCTGGTCGCGCTTGGTCTTGAGCTCGGAGAGCTTGCCGCGCATGCCCTCCAGCCCCTTCTTCAGCTTCTCGACGACCTCCCGCTGGGAGGCCAGCTGGGGCTCGAAGCCCTTGAGCTCCTGCTCGGCGGCCAGCTGGCGCTGGAGCGCCACCTTGGCGAGGTTGTCGAAGCGGTCGGCCTCGGAGGCGCTGCCGGCGGCGCGCAGGTCGTCGGCCCGGCGGCTGGCGGCGAGCGCCTTGCCGCCCCACTGCTGCGCGGTCTCGCGCGCCTCGGCGGCGTCCGCCTCGAGCAGGCGGAGGTTGCCGATGGTCTGCGCGACGGCGTCCTCCGCCTCGCGGATGCTGCTCGTGTAGTCGCGCACCATCTGGTCGAGCATCACCTGCGGGTCCTCGGCGGCGTCGATCATCGCGTTGAGGTTGGCCCGCACCAGCTGGCCGACGCGGCCGAGCAGGGACTGCTGCGCCATGGGGTTCCTCCGTGGGTGGTCGGTCTCCCGGGGCCGTGCGGGCCCGCGGCCGGGACGCCGGCGCGCCCCGCCGTCGACCCTCCCACCTCCGGCGTCCCCGTGCGCGGACGACGTCGCGGCGACCGGTCCGGAGGGCGCGCCCGACGGCGGGCGCGGACGACGTGGGTGGTCGGTGGTTGCCACGGACCGGCCCGTCCGCCCATAGTGTGGGTCGCAACCCACGATGTGGCCGACTCGGTCACCCGCCGACCGCGCTCGACGACGAGCGCCGAGGAGCCCCCGTGTCGGACGTCCAGGTCCTGCTCACCACCGCCGCCGCCGTCCTCGTGGTGGTGCTGCTCGTCGTGCGCCTCCAGGTGAACCCCGTGGTGTCGCTCGTCGTCGGCGCCGTCGGGCTCGGGCTCGCCACGGGTCAGGGGGTCGAGGGCACGCTGGGGACCGTCACCGGCGGCTTCGGCTCGATCATGGCCGAGGTGGGCCTGCTCATCGGCTTCGGCGTCCTCATGGGCGCGATGCTCGACGAGCTGGGGGCCATCCGGCGGCTGGTCGCCGCGCTGCTGCGCGTCTTCGGGCCGCAGCGGCTGCCGTACACCTTCGGCCTGGCCCTGGCGACGGTGCTCCAGTCGATCTTCATCGACGTCATGCTCGTCATCTCCGCGCCGCTGGCCCGCCGCGTCGCGCCGCACATCGGCCCGGCCGGGACGGCGCGGATGGCCACGGCGATCGCGATCGGCCTCGAGACCGGGATCGTCCTCGTCGTGCCCGGCATCGGCGCCCTCGCGCTCGCCGGTCTCCTGGGCGTCCCTCTGGGCCAGATGCTCCTGCTCGGCGTCGCGGTGACGGTGCCGACCGTCGTCGTCTCCGTCGCGATCATGTCCGCCGTCCTCCGGCGCACCTGGGACCCGGCCAGGGACGAGCAGCCCGTCGAGGTCCCCGCCGCCGTGGCCGCCGGGTCGCCGGCGGGGTCGCCCGCCGCCCCGACGGCGCCCGGCGGGGCCGCCGGGGACGCGACCGGCGACCTGACGGGGGACGCCCCCGCCCCCGGCCGCGAGCCGCGGCTGCTCCTGCTCTTCGCGCCGCTCCTGGCCGCCCTCGTCCTCATCGCCTCCGGGGCGCTGGCCGAGGTGGCGGGGCTCGAGCACCCCGTCGTGCTGCTGCTGTCCGACCCCGTGGTGGCGCTGCTGCTGGGCGTCCTGGGCACGAGCGCCGTCGGCCGGGCCACCGCGGGCCGCGAGCGGGTGGTGTGCGCGGTCGGCCGCGGCTTCGCGGAGAGCGGCCAGATCCTCCTGCTCACCGGGGTGGGCGGCTCGCTCGCCGCCACCGTCGAGGCGGCCGGGCTCGGCGACGTCCTCGGGCAGTACTTCTCCGCCGGCACCTCCGGGGCCCTCGCCGGGCTCGTCCTCGTCTGGGCCATCGCCGCCGTCCTCCACGTGGCCGTGGGCTCGGTGACGATCTCCGCCATCACCGCCGCCGGCGTCCTCGCACCCGTCGTCCCCACGCTCGGGCTCGCCCCCGTGCTCGTCGCGCTCGCGGCGGGGGCGGGCTCGCTCTTCCTCGTCCACGTCACGAGCAACACGTTCTGGCTCCTGCAGTCGCTGCTGGGCCAGACCACGCGCGGGACGCTGAAGACCTGCTCGCTCGGGGTCTCCGTCGCCTCCGTCGTCGCCCTCGGCTTCGTCCTGCTCCTCGCCCTCGTGCTGTGACCGGCCGTCCGCCCTACCGAGACCCAGGAGGTCCCGTGCCCGTCGCCCCCCTCGCCGGCACCCGCGTCGTCGAGCTCGGCAACTACATCGCCGCGCCCACGGCCGGCCGCATGCTGGCCGACTTCGGCGCCGACGTCGTCAAGGTCGAGCGCCCCCGCACGGGCGACGAGCTGCGGGGCTGGCGCCTGGGGAGGGGCACGACGTCGATGCTCTTCCGCACCACCAACCGCGGGAAGCGGTCGGTGGCCCTGGACCTGCGGTCCGACGCCGGGCGCGAGGCGGTCCTCGACCTCGTGGCCGCCTCCGACGTGGTCCTCGAGAACTTCCGGCCCGGCACGCTCGAGCGGTGGGGCCTGGGCCCCGACGTCCTGGAGCGGGTGCGCCCGGGGCTCGTGCTCACGCGGATCTCGGCCTTCGGCCAGACGGGACCCCTGGCCGGGCGGCCGGGCTTCGCCGCCGTCGCGGAGGCGATGGGCGGCTTCCGGGAGCTCGTCGGCGACCCCGACCGGCCCCCCGTCCGCGTGGGCGTGTCCATCGGCGACACGATCGCCGGCATGCACGCCGCCTTCGGCACGGTCATGGCCCTGCACCAGCGCGAGGTGCGGCGGGCCGCGGGCCTGGACCCGGTGCCCCTCGCCGAGCGCACCGTCGACGTGGCGCTCAACGAGGCGATGCTCTCGGTGATGGAGTCGCTCCTGCCCGACCTCGACGCCTACGGGACCCGCCGGACCCGGACGGGAGGGCGGATGGAGGGCATCGCCCCCTCCAACGCCTACCTGTGCGCCGGCGGGCGGAGCGTCGTCGTCGCCGGCAACGGCGACTCGATCTTCCGCCGCCTCATGGACGTCGTCGGGCGCCCCGACCTGGGCGAGGACCCGGACCTCGCGACGAACGCCGGGCGCTGGGCCCGGCGCGAGCAGCTCGACGCCGCCATCGGCGCCTGGACGGCGGGCCGGACCTCCGCCGAGGCGCTCGCGGCGCTCGACGCCGCCGGCGTCCCCTCGGGCCCCATCCAGACGGCCGAGGACCTCGTCGTCGACCCGCAGCTCCTCGCGCGGGGGATGGTGCAGCGGATGGACGTCTCGACGGGCGAGGAGGTGCTGCACGACGTCGCCTTCCCGGGCGTCGTCCCCGTCGTCGGGGGCGGGCGGTCGCTGCCGGTGCGCAGCCTCGGCCCCGACCTCGGCGAGCACACCGCCGAGGTGCTGCGGGAGCTCGGGCGCACCGAGGACCAGGTCGCGGCGCTGGTCGGGGGCGCGGCGTGAGCGCCGGGACGGCCCCGGAGGGCCTCGCCGCCGACCGGCTGGCCGCGGTCGAGCTGCGGGACGTCACCCTGCGGGACGGGCTGCAGCTGACCGGCCGGACCCTGCCGGTCGCGCGCCGCGTCGACCTCGTGCGGGCCCTGCTCGCCGCCGGCGTCCCGCAGGTCGAGGTCGGCTCGATGGCCCGCCCGGACCTCGTGCCGCCGATGGCCGGCTCGACCGAGGTCCTCGCCGCCCTCACGCCCGAGGAGCACGCGCGCTCGTGGGTGTGGGTGGCGACGCCGCGGCACGTCCGGCGCGCCGGCGACGTCGGCGCCACCGGCTTCCAGTACTGCCTGTCGGTCTCCGACAGCCACAACCGGGCGAACGTCGGCCGCACCGCCGACGAGAGCATGGACGGGCTGGGGGAGGCCCTCGAGGCCGCGGCGGCCGTGGGCGGCCGGGTGCAGCTCTGCCTCGCCACGGCCTTCTCGTGCCCCTTCGAGGGGCGGACGGACCCCGACCGGGTGCTCGCCCTCGTCGCCGACGCCCGGGCGGCGGGGACGTGCGACGTCGTGCTCGCCGACACGATCGGCCAGGCCGTCCCCGCGGACGTCGCCGCCCTCCTCGGGGCGGCGCTCCCGCTCCTCGACGGCCGGGGCCTCGTCTTCCACGGCCACGACACGTGGGGGCTCGGGGTCGCGAACGCGCTGGCGGCCGCCGCGGCGGGCGCCACGACGGTCGACGGGGCCCTGGGCGCCCTCGGCGGCTGCCCCTTCGCGCCGGGCGCCAGCGGCAACACCGCCTCGGAGGACCTGCTCTTCGCGCTGCGGCCGGGCTGGCTGACCCCCGCGGGCTTCCACGACCTCGTGGGGCTCGCGGGCGACCTGCTCGGCGAGCTGGGCGAGGCGAGCCGGTCCCGGGCGGCCCGCGGGGCCGCGTCGCCGTCCGACGTCTTCCCCTGGGCGCTGCCCCGCACCACCTGAGGCGGTCAGCGGGGCGGCCGGCCCCCGAGCATCCGGGTGACCTGCTCGGCCGCCCCCACGACGGCGTCGACGTGCTCGGCGCACCACCCCGGCGTCATCCGCAGCGCGGGCCCGCTGAGGGTGAGGGCGGCGACCACCTCGCCGGCGGCGTCGACGACCGGGGCGGACAGGCCGGACGCCCCGCTGTCGCGCTCGCCCGTGGTCACCGCGACGCCGTCCTCCCGGGCCCGGCGGACGGCGGCGACGAGCTCGTCGCGGCCGGTGATGGTGACGTCCGTCAGGGAGGGCAGGTCCTCGTCGAGGACCTGCCGCAGCAGCGCGTCGTCGTGCGCGAGGAGCACCCGGCCGGCCGAGCCCGCGTGCAGGGGCAGCACCATCCCGACCCGCATCACGCGGCGCAGCGCGTGCCGGGTCTCGGCGAGGGCGACGCACACGCGGTGCAGGCCCTCGACGCGGAACAGGCACGCCGTCTCGCCGGTCGCGTCGCGCAGCCCGCGCAGGACGGGCGCCGCCACGTCGATGAGGTCGAGGCCCCGGGCCGACGGCGCCGCCCAGTAGGCCATCCGGACGCCGATGCGGACGCCGCCCGGGCGCTCGTGCTCGGCGCGGTCGAGGAAGCCCTGCTGGACGAGGTTGGCGACGAGGCGCTGCAGCGTCGAGGCGGGCAGGCCGGTGGCCGCACGCAGCTCGGCCGGGGTGAGGACGGGCCGGGCGAGGGTGAAGGCGTCGAGGATGCTCGTGATCTTGCCGAGGACGAGCAGCCCTCCGGCGGCGTCCTCGCCGCGGGGGCTCGCGGCCGCCATCAGAACCGGCCGCCGCCGCCCGAGCCGCCGAAGCCGCCGCCGCCCCCGAAGCCGCCCCCGCCGCCCGAACCGCCGAAGCCCCCGCCGCCGCCGCCGAAGCCCCCGCCGCCGAACCCGCCTCCGCCGAAGCCACCACCGCCGCGGTGGCCGCCGCCGGACAGCACGGCGCCGAGGATGCCGCCGATGACGGCCGCCTCCGCGGAGCTGCCGCGCCCGCGGTGCCCGCCGCCCCAGCCGCCGTAGCCGCCGCCGTCCCAGGGCCCGCGCCGGTCGAGGTCCTCGCGGACGAGCGCCACCGCCTGCTCGGCGCGCTCGTCGGCGCGGCGGGCGAGGGCGAGGGCGGCGACGGGGTCGACGTCGGCCAGGTCCACGGCCTGCCGCAGCGCGTCCTCGGCCTCCCGCTGGAGCCGGCGCGCCTCGGGGCCCACCCCGCCGCGCAACGACGTGAGGACGTCGCGCGCGGAGGCGACCTCGGACCGCGCGGCGACGAGCGCGTGCTCGAGCCCCGCGCGGGCCCGCTGCTCCCGGTGGCGGCTCTCGCGGACCTCCGCCAGGGCGGCGTCGAGGGCCTGGTCGGCCTCCTCGAGGCGCCGCAGCGCGCGCAGCGGGTCGCGGCGGCCCTCGCCGAGCGCCGCCTCCGCCTCGCCGACGGCGGCGCGGGCTCGGGCCAGCAGCGGGCCGAGGTCGCGGGCGGCGGCCGTGCGGCGGTCACCGCCGTCCAGCAGCGCCTGCGCCTCGGCGAGGTCCTGCTCGGTCTCGGCCCGGGCGTCGGCGAGGTGCTGCTCGGCCTCGGCGAGGTCCCGCTCGCGGGCGGCGACGCCGTCGAGCAGCACCCGGGCGCGCTCGGCGGCCTGGTCGGCGCCGCGCACCGCCAGGGCGGCGGCCCCGCTGTCGCCGGCGGCGACGGCGGCGCGGCCGGCCTCCACCTCGTCCTCGAGGAGGTCCAGCGACGCGGCGGCCTGCTCCGGCGCCTGCGCGACGTTCTCGCGGGCGGAGTCGGCGTACCGCTCGGCGAGGCGGACCAGCCGGGTCCGCTCCTCGTCGAGGCGCCCGCGGAGGGCGGGCAGGTCGGCCTCGCGCGCCGCGAGCACCTCGCCGGCCCGGCGGCCGAGGTCGCGCAGGGCGTCGAAGGCGTCGGACTGCTCGTCGAGGGCGGCGTCCGCGCGGCCGCAGCGCTCGAGGACCTCGGCGAGGGCGGCCCGACGGGTCGCCTCGTCGGGCGGCGTCCCGCCCTCGCCGTCGGCCCGGCGGCGCGCGGCGAAGGCCCCGGCGAGGTCCTCCCGCGCCCCGGCGAGGGCCTGCTCGAAGGGGACGACGGCCTCGTCGCCGAACTCGGCGCGGGCGAACTCGACCTCCGTCGCGGAGGTCATGACGGCGTCGTCGACGGCGACGAGCGCCGAGCCGGCGCGCCGCTCGAGGTCGGGCAGGGGCTCGGGCGGCGGGCCGCCGCGGCCGCCCCGGCCGCCCCGGCCGGCTGCGGCGGGCCGGCCGGAGCCGCCGGCGGTGGCTGCCTGCCGGCGCGACCGCACGAGGGACACGACGACGGCGACACCCACGGCCACGAGGAGGAGGACGACGAGGACGCCGAGCGGCGAGGAGCCGGAGCCGGAGCCGGAGCCGGACGAGCCGCCCGACGTCGCGCCGTCGCCCTGGCCGACGGCGCCGCCGGCGCTCCCGGTCGCCGTGTCGCCGAGGGTGTCGGCGAAGGCCTGGACCGCGCCCGCCCAGTCCTCGTCGCGGAGGCGGTCGAGGGCCGCGGCGTCGGCGGCGCCCGTGTCCACGGACGCCGCGGTGCCGTAGCTGCGCTCGGTCGTCGCGACCGCGAAGACGGCGTTGGAGGAGCCGAGGTTCGACAGCTCGCCCGTCTCCTGCGCCCACGACTGCCCGTCGCTGCCCGAGAAGTCGTCCACGGCGACGACGAAGAGGACGATCCCGGCGCGGTCGGCCAGCTCGTCGAGCGAGTCCTGGACGGCGGCCTCCTCGCCGGCGAAGGCGCCCACCTCGTCGGTCACCTGGCTCGGCAGGGCGAAGGGCTCGGCGGCCGCGGCGGCGGGCGCGAGCGCGAGCAGCGGGGCGAGGACGAGCGCGAGCACGGCGACGAGCCGGCCGGCCCGGGGCGCGGCGCTCACCGCGCGGCCCACGCGCTCGTGCGCCAGGCGTCCGGCCCCGGGACACGTGCCCCGAGGCGGTGCGCCGGGTCGCCCCAGCGGTCGACGGGCGGCGGCGGTCCCTCGGCGGCCGGCACCGTGAGGGCCGCGGCCACGACCGCCACGACGGCGGCCAGCTCGTCGCCGTCCGGGTCGCCGCTGACGACCCGGAGCAGCGGCGCGCCGTCGGGCGTGGTGACGAGGCCGTCGTCCGGCGTCCCCTCCGCCGGGCTCACAGCGGGATGTTCCCGTGCTTCTTGGCCGGCAGCTGCTGCCGCTTGCCCCGCAGCGCCCGCAGCGCCCGGACGACCTCGGCCCGCGTGGACGACGGCGCCACGACGGCGTCGACGTAGCCGCGCTCGGCGGCGATCCACGGGTTGAGCAGCGTGTCCTCGTACTCGGCGACGAGCTCGCCGCGCAGCGCCTCGACGTCCTCGCCGGCCTCCTGCGCGGCCTTGAGGCGGCTGCGCTGGACGATGTTCGTCGCCCCCTGCGAGCCCATGACGGCGACCTGCGCCGTCGGCCACGCGAGGTTGACGTCGGCGCCGAGGTGCTTTGAGGCCATGACGATGTAGGCGCCGCCGTAGGCCTTGCGCGTGACGACGGTGACGAGCGGCACCGTGGCCTCGGCGTAGGCGTAGATGAGCTTGGCGCCGCGCCGGATGATCCCGCCGTACTCCTGGTCGGTGCCGGGGAGGAAGCCCGGGACGTCGACGAGCGTGAGCACGGGCACGTTGAACGCGTCGCACATGCGCACGAAGCGCGCGGCCTTCTCGCTCGCGTCGATGTCGAGGCAGCCCGCCAGCTGCAGCGGCTGGTTGGCGACGACGCCGACGGAGCGGCCCTCGACGCGGCCGAAGCCGCAGATGATGTTGGGCGCGAAGAGCTCGCCGAGCTCGAGGAAGTCGCCGTCGTCGAGCAGGTGCTCCACGACGTGGTGCATGTCGTACGGCGCCGACGCGGCGTCGGGCACGAGGGTGTCGAGCTCGAGGTCGGCCTCGGTCGTGGCCAGGTCGCGCGGCTCCTCCGGCGGGACGACGGGCGCCTCGGCGAGGTTGTTGCTCGGCAGGTGCGCGAGCAGGTCGCGGACGTACTCGAGGGCGGACGTCTCGTCGGCCGCCAGGTGGTGCGCGCTGCCGCTGCGGGTGTTGTGCGTCCGCGCGCCGCCCAGCTCCTCCATCGTCACGTCCTCGCCCGTCACGGTGCGGATGACGTCCGGGCCGGTGATGAACATCTGCGAGGTGCCCTCGACCATGACGACGACGTCGGTGAGGGCGGGGGAGTAGACGTGGCCGCCGGCCGCGGCGCCCATGACGACGGAGATCTGCGGGACGACGCCGGACAGGTGCGTGTTGCGTCGGAAGATCTCGCCGTAGAGCCCGAGGGAGACGACGCCCTCCTGGATGCGCGCGCCGCCGCCCTCGATGATGCCGACGACGGGGCAGCCGACCTTCGCGGCGTGGTCGAGGACCTTGACGATCTTCTCGCCGTAGACCTCGCCGAGGGAGCCGCCGAAGACGGTGACGTCCTGGCTGAAGATCGCCACCGGCCGGCCGTCGACGGTCGCGTGCCCGGCGACGACGCCGTCGCCCGGCGGGCGGCTGCGGTCCTGGCCGAACTGCGTGGAGCGGTGCCGCGCCAGGGCGTCGACCTCGCTGAACGAGCCCTCGTCGACGAGGGCGAGCAGGCGCTCGCGCGCCGTGCCCTTGCCCTTGGCGTGCTGGCGCTCGACGGCGCGGGCGGAGCCCGGCTGCTCGGCGGCCGCGAGCCGCTCGCCGAGCTCGGCGAGGCGCTCGGCGGTCGTGCGGGGAGCCGTGGAGGAGACGGGCTCGGGGGCGGGGACGGACGGCGGCACGGGGGTCCTCCCGGGGGACGGCGGCACGGTGCGGGTGGGACCGGCGTCTCCGGCCGCCACCGGTGGGACGGCGCGCGTGCGGCGGTGGCGCCGGGGGCGACCGCCCCGCGGGGCACGACGGAGCGCGACTGTAGTGCGCCTACCCTGGCGCCGTGGGGAGCGCACCGCCGGAGGACCGGCCGCCGTCCGCGGCCGCGGACCTCCCCGGCGGCGGCAGCGGTGCTCCGCCGACCACCTGGACCGCCCGGACCACCGGGGCCGCCGCGGACGCCGCCCGCCGGGCCGTCTGGGGCGACCTGGGCCGCCCCCCGCTGCGCGCCGAGGCCCTGCGCGGCGCGCTCGTCGCGCCCGCCGGACCGCTCGGCGCCCTCGACGTCGTGGCGGAGCTGCCCTCGACGAGCACCGAGCTGGCCGCCCGGGTCCGGGCCGCGGACGCCGCCGGGACCGCCGGGCCGCCGGACCTCGCCGTGCTCGTCGCCGAGCACCAGAGCGCCGGCCGGGGACGTCGCGGCCGCACCTTCACGACGCCGCCCCGCGGGGCGCTCACGCTGTCGGTCCTCCTGCGCACGCCGCCCGCCGCGGCCGGCCTGCTGACGTGGCTCCCGCTGCTCGGCGGCCTCGCCGTCGTCCAGGTCCTGCGCCGGCACGCCGGGCTGCAGGCGGTCCTCAAGTGGCCCAACGACGTCCTCGTCCCGCTGGCCGGCGGCGACGGCGAGCCGGGCAGCACGGGCAAGGTCTGCGGGCTGCTCGCGGAGGTCGTCCCGCCGGCCCGGGGCGTCCCCGGGGACGCCGGGCCCGTCGTCGTCCTCGGCGTCGGCCTCGACGTCGACCTGCGCCGGGACGAGCTCCCGGCCGAGGGCGTGACGTCCCTGCGGCTCGCCGGGGCGGCCACGACCGACCGCGACGTCCTCCTGCGCGCGCTGCTGCGTCGCCTGGCGGACCTGCGTGGGAGCTGGGACGCCGTCGCGTCCCCCGGGGCCCCCGACCCCGCCGCCCTCGCCGCGCTCACCGACCCCGTCCGCGAGGTCTGCTCGACGCTCGGGGAGCCCGTCCGCGTGACGCTGCCGGGCGACGAGGTCGTGGAGGGCGTGGCCGAGGAGCTCGACGCGGACGGCGCCCTCGTCGTCCGGACCGCGGACGGGCTGCGCACGGTCACCGCGGGCGACGTCGTCCACGTCCGGCCCGGGGCCACGTCGTGAGCGCGGGACCGGAGCACGAGGACGCGCACGACGGGCCCGACGGGCCCGACGGGGGAGACGGCGGCCGTCCGGCGGACCGCCGCGCGGGCTCGCTCGGCAGCGCAGCGCTGGAGGCCGAGCGCTCGTTGCTCGGCGGGGAGCCGGTCCTGTCCCGGCGCGACGTCGCCACGGCGGCGGGCGTCCGGCTGCGCGACGCCCGGCGGCTCTGGCGGGTGCTCGGCCTGCCGAACGTCGAGTCCTCCGTGCCGGCCTTCACCCAGCTCGACGTGGACGCGCTCACGCGCGTCACCCGGCTCGTCGACGAGGTCCGCCTCGGCGAGGACCTCGCCCTCGAGCTGGCGCGGGCCATCGGCCGGACGATGGACCGGCTCGCGTCGTGGCACGTCCAGCAGCTGCTCGAGGAGACCGGCTCGGCCGACCGCGTCCCGCCGCTGCTCGTCAAGCTCGTCGAGGACCTGCAGCCGCTCCTCGACTACACGTGGCGGCGCCACCTCGCCTCGGCGCTGGACCAGCTGGCGGCCGACGGCCTCGCCGCGAGCGACGTCCCCACCGTCGAGCGCACCGTGGGCTTCGCCGACATCGTCTCCTTCACCTCGATGACGAGCCGGCTCTCCGAGGCCGAGCTGGGGCGGCTCGTGCAGCGCTTCGAGCTGACGGCCACCGACGTCGTCGGCCGCCACGGCGGCCGGGTCATCACGATGATCGGCGACGAGGTCCTCTTCGCCTGCGCCCCCGGCGAGCCCGGCGCGAGCACCGCCCTGGGCCTCGCCGAGGCGATGCGGGCGGACCCGGAGCTGCCGCCCGTGCGGGTCGGCGTCGCGACGGGCCAGGTGGTCGCACGCCTCGGCGACCTCTTCGGCACGCCCGTCAACCGCGCGTCCCGGCTGACCGCCATCGCCCAGCCCGGCACCGTCCTCGCCGACGACACGACGGCGTGCCTCCTGCGCGGGACCGCCGGCGACCTCGCCGTCGCCCCGCTGCGCGAGCGCGAGCTGCGCGGTCTCGGCCCGGTCCGGCCGTGGCTGCTGCACCGCGCGGGCGACCCGTTGCCCGACGACGTCGAGGGGGCGGCCGCCGACCACGACGACGGCGACCTCGTGCGCCTCGAGGGCCTCGCCGAGCGCCCGGACGCCCCCGCCTGACCCCTGCCCGCCTGACCCCTGCCCGCCCGACCCGCCGGCGCCCGACGTCCGGCGCCCCGGCAGTGGTCTTCGTAGCCTCCAGGGGCCCTGAGGGCGGTGGAAGGCTACGAAGACCGGGGGAGGGCGGCGCGGCGGCGGGCCAGCCGGTCGCGCAGGCCCCAGCCGGTGACCCGGGCGAGCGTCTCGACGACGATGCCGACGTCCATCTTGGAGCGGCCCGCGACACGCTCGACGAAGACGATCGGCACCTCCTCGACCCGGGCGCCCGCCCGGACGGCGCGCAAGGTCGTCTCGACCTGCAGGCAGTACCCGTTGGACCGGGTCCCGAGGGCGTCGACGCGCTCGAGCAGCGGGGCCCGGAAGGCGCGGTAGCCCGCCGTGGCGTCGTGGACGCGCAGGCCCAGGACGCGGCGCACGTAGGCGTTACCGGTGCGCGACAGCACCTCCCGGCGCCGGGACCAGCCGCTCGTGCCGCCGCCCGGCGCGTAGCGGGAGCCGATGGCGAGGTCGGCGCCGTCGGCGACGGCAGCGAGGAGGGCGGGCAGCCGGGCGGGCGGGTGGGAGAGGTCGGCGTCCATCTGGACGACGACGTCGTACCCGTGCGCGAGCGCCCACGCGAAGCCGGCGCGGTACGCCGCGCCCAGGCCGTCCTTGCCCGCGCGCCGCAGGAGGTGGACGGCGGGCTCGGGCCGGGCGGCGACGACGTCGCCCGTGCCGTCCGGGCTGGCGTCGTCGACGACGAGCACGTCGACCTCCGGTGCGGCGGCGAGCACCTCGTCGAGCAGGCGCCGGATCGTCGGCTCCTCGTCGTAGACGGGGACGACGACGAGCGTCCGCGGGGCCGCGCCGTCGGGGCCGCTCACGCCGGCCCCCGGCGCCCGGCCGGATCGCGCGCCACGCCGTCGGGCCGGTCGCGGAAGACGACCGTGCGGTAGGCGACGAAGCGGAAGGCGGTGCCGAGCACGAGGCCGACGCCGTTGGCCGCCACGTTGTCGGCGAGGACGCTGCGGAAGCCGAGCACGTAGTGGGAGACGTAGAGGCAGGCGAGGGCGACGAGCATCCCGCCCACGCTCGCGGCCACGTAGAGGGCGAGCTCGCGGCGGGTGGACGCCCGGGCGCGGTGCCCCCACGTCCACGTCCGGTTGCCCAGCCAGGTGACGACGACCGCGGCCGCCGTCGAGAGCACCTTGGCGGTCAGCGGGTGGCCGTCGAGCGGCCCGAGGCGCAGGAGCGTGAAGAGGCCGACGTCGACGACGAAGCCGGTCCCGCCGACGACGAGGAAGCGCAGCACCTCGGCCGACGGGGTCGGGCGTCCGGCGAGGAGCCGCCGCAGCGGAGCGGGCAGCCCGGCGAGCACCATGCCGCCCCCTCGTCGCCCGGGCGGCGCCGACCACGACCGTCCGTCGCGCCGGGCAGCCGCCTCCGCCTGGGCCGCAGGCTATCCGCGGCGGCGCCCCGTCCCGCCCCGGGCACGTCCCCGGCCCGTCCCGCCCCCACGGCGATCGCCGGGCGGACGCCGGCCGGCGCCCGCCGCCGGCTCAGTACCCTCGCCGCGTGCCCCTCGAGCCGACCGACCGCACCGCCGACGTCGCCCCCGACCGCACGGGCGCGGGACCCGGGTTCCCCGTCGTCGCGGTCGTCGGTGGCGGGCAGCTGGCGCGGATGATGCAGCCCGCGGCCGTCGAGCTCGGCGTCGGCCTGAGGCTGCTGGCCGCCGGCGCGGGGGAGAGCGCGGCGCTCGTCGTGCCGGACCTCCACCTCGGCGCCCACACCGACCTCGCCGCGCTGCGGGGCGTCGCGGCGGGCGCGGCCGCGCTGACCTTCGACCACGAGCACGTGCCGACCGAGCACCTGCACGCGCTCGAGGCGGACGGCGTCGCCGTGCGCCCGGGCCCGGCGGCCCTCGTGCACGCGCAGGACAAGCTCGTCATGCGGGAGCGCCTCACGGCGCTCGGCGTCCCCTGCCCCGGCTGGGCCGCCGTCGACGACGTCGACGCGCTCGTCGCCGCCGGTGACCGGCTGGGCTGGCCCCTCGTCCTCAAGACGCCCCGCGGCGGCTACGACGGCAAGGGCGTCCGCGTCCTCGACGACGCCGCCGCGGCCCGGGCCGACGACGTCGTGGCCGGCTGGTTCGCCGCCACGGACGGGCCGCTCCTCGCCGAGGAGCGGGTGGCCTTCACCCGCGAGCTGGCCGTCCTCGTCGCCCGCAGCCCGAGCGGCCAGGCCGCCGCGTGGCCCGTCGTCGAGACGGTCCAGGTCGGCGGGGTCTGCCGCGAGGTCACCGCCCCCGCACCCGGTCTCGACGACGACGCCGCCTCCGCGGCGGTGGCCGCCGCCTTCCGGGTGGCCGGCGAGCTCGGCGTCACGGGCGTGCTCGCCGTCGAGTGCTTCGAGACGGCCGACGGCCGCGTCCTCGTCAACGAGCTGGCGATGCGGCCGCACAACTCCGGGCACTGGACGCAGGACGGGTCGACGACGAGCCAGTTCGAGCAGCACCTGCGGGCCGTGCTCGACCTCCCGCTCGGCGACCCGCGCCCCCGGGCGCCGTGGACCGTCATGGTCAACGTCCTCGGCACCCGCGACGAGGGGCCCGAGGAGATGTACCGGGCGTACCGCCACGT
This sequence comes from Pseudokineococcus lusitanus, assembly GCF_003751265.1. Lineage (NCBI taxonomy): Bacteria > Bacillati > Actinomycetota > Actinomycetes > Kineosporiales > Kineosporiaceae > Pseudokineococcus > Pseudokineococcus lusitanus. The sequence goes on along the minus strand of NZ_RJKN01000003.1, from coordinate 15,029 downwards.
CATGGCGCGCGACCCCGGCGCCAAGGTGCACCTGTACGGCAAGGGCGTGCGGCCCGGGCGCAAGCTCGGCCACGTCAGCGTCAGCGGCGACGACCTCGACGACGTGCGGGCCCGCGCCCGCCACGCCGCCGACTACCTCGCCGGCCTGCTGGACGAGTGAGGGAGAGCGGCATGGGTCGTCAGGTCGAGGGGCTGGGTGCGGTCGTCGGGGACGGCGACCCGGTGGTCGGCGTCGTCATGGGCTCCGACTCGGACTGGCGGGTGATGGAGGCGGTCTCGACCGCGCTCGCGGAGTTCGACGTGCCGCACGCCGTCGACGTCGTCTCCGCCCACCGCATGCCCGATCGGATGCTCGACTACGGCCGGCACGCGGCGGACCGCGGCCTGCGGGTGGTCGTCGCCGGGGCCGGGGGAGCGGCGCACCTGCCCGGCATGCTCGCGGCGCTCACGCCGCTGCCGGTGGTCGGGGTGCCGGTGCCGCTGGCGCACCTCGACGGCGTCGACTCGCTGTACTCCATCGTCCAGATGCCGGCCGGCGTGCCGGTGGCGACGGTGTCGGTCGGCGGCGCCCGCAACGCGGGGCTGCTGGCCGTCCGGGTGCTCGCCGCGGCGGACGACGAGCGCGGCGTCCGCCTGCGGGCGCGGATGGCGACCTTCCAGGACGAGCTCCGCGCCGCCGCCGAGGGCAAGGGCGCGGCGTTGCGGGAACGGGTCGCCGGGGACTGAGCAAGGGGCGGGTCCCGGCCCGGGACCCGCCCCCTGCCGTCAGGCGCTCTGCGTGAGGCAGACGACGTGGACGTCCACGGTGGTACCCGCCTCGAACGTCGTGCGGAAGCGGTAGGTCGTGGTGCTCATGACGTACGCCTCCGAGGGTGCGAGGGCCCTGTCGGCCTTCCAGCCGCCGGAGATGGCGAGCTCGCCCGGGTCGCAGGACACGTCGATCGTCCCCGCGCCGTCGGAGGGGACGACGTAGTTCTCGGAGTGCAGGCGCACGCCGGCCACACCGCTGGCGCCGGTCGGGCCGGTGGCGCCGGTCGGGCCCGCGGGGCCCTGCGGGCCGGCGGGCCCCTGCGGACCGGCGGGGCCGGTGTCGCCCTGCGGTCCCTGGGCGCCGGCCGCACCCGCAGGACCCGTCTCACCGGTGGTCCCCCGGGCCCCTGCGGGTCCCTGAGGGCCGGCCTCGCCCGGGTCGCCCTGCGCGCCGGCCGCACCCGTGGCGCCGGTCTCGCCCCGGGCGCCCTGGGGGCCGGTCTCGCCCTGGGGACCGGTCAGGCCCCGTGGGCCGACCTCGCCTGCCGCACCCGTGGCGCCGGTGGCGCCGTCCTGGCCGTCGAGGCCGTCCGCCCCGTTCGCGCCGTCGAGGCCGTCCACGCCGGTGGCGCCGTCGAGGCCGTCCGCCCCGGCCGGGCCCTGCAGGCCCATGAGGCCCTGCGCGCCGGCGGCGCCGGGGATGCCGGGGAGGCCCTGGATGCCCTGGATGCCCTGCTTCCCCTTGAGGGAGGCCAGGAAGTCGGCCGTCGTGCCCTTGTGGCCCGCGGCGAGCCAGAGCTGGTAGGCGGAGGCGCCGTCCTTCGCGGGGGCGGCGGCGGGCACGCGCGCCATGAAGGCGGCGATGGCGGCGGCGGTCTCGTACTTGTCGGCACCGGCGACCCGGTGGAGCGTGCCGGAGAGGCTGTCGACCTCGCGGGCGACGTCCTGGCTGATGGCCGCGGTGCCGCCGACGACGACGACGGACGACGCCTTGTACCCCTTGAGGAACTTGCGCGTGGAGGGGGAGAGGGAGGCGGACGTCGTGTAGACGACCGGGGCGTCGACGCGGGCGGCGGCGTTCGCGGCCGTCGCGGAGTCGCCCGGGCTGCCGACGGCGGCGATGACGACGGGGCGGTCACCGAGGTCGACGGCCTTCGTCGCGGCGGGGGCCGCCGTCGCCGAGGCCGCGCCGGCGACGACGACGACCGCCGCGGCCGCGAGGGCGGTGGCGCGGGTGGTGCGACGGGAGGGAGAGCGACGGCGCTGGGCGCTGGTCATGGAGGCTCCTGCGGGGAGGCCCGGTGGTCTCGGGCCGACGGGTGATGACGCCCCTCCGTCGTCGTGCCCGTCGGGCACCTGAGCCTCGCCGGCACTCCGGCACCCCGGACGGCCCTGCCCGTGACCCCATCCGGCCCAGGCGCGCTCGGCCCGCCGGGTGACGTCCCGGCGCGCCCGCTGCGCACGGGCGCCCCGCTGTGCCCGGCCGGGGCGGCCGTGTCAGGAGACCTGGGCCTCCTGCGCCTCGGCGATGGCCCGCACCGCGTCGGTGTCGTCCTCGCGCAGCGCCGTCCACAGCGCGTCGGCCTGGGCCTCGTCCCAGTCGACGACCTGGCCGGAGTTGGTGATCCGGTCGGAGCGGGCGACGGGGACGGTCATCGAGATGCCGTCCGCGGACGACGCGCTCCGCATGCCGCGGGCGAAGGTGGCGAGGTCCCACAGGCCCGTCGAGTCGTCGACCGTGAGTGCCCCGCCGGCGGCCCCGGCCGTGGGCACGGCGCGGAAGGGGTTGAGCAACAACGAGGGTGACGTGCCCTTGGCGGCGATGGCCGACATCAGCTCGCGCTGGCGGTCACCGCGCCCGATGTCGCCCCGCGGGTCCTCGTAGCGCGTCCGGGCGTAGCCGAGAGCGGTGTCGCCGTCCATGAGCTGGCAGCCGGCCTCGATGTCGAGCCGCGCCTTCGGGTCGACGATCGCCGTCTCGGGGCACATCTCCACGCCCCCGACGGCGTCCACGACGTCGGCGAAGCCCGTGAAGCCCGTCTCGACGTAGTCGTCGATCTTGACCCCGGTCGCCTGCTCGACGGTGTCGACGAGGAGCGGTGCCCCGCCGAGGGAGAAGGCGGCGTTGATCTTCGTCTCGTAGTAGCCGGGCACGGCGACGTAGGAGTCGCGCGGGATGCTGACGAGGACGCTGGGACCGCCCCAGCGGGGCACGTGGAGCATGATGATCGAGTCGGTCCGCTCGCCCTCGGCGTCACCGCCGATGGTCGTGCCCTCGCGGCTGTCGGAGCCCACGAGCAGGTACGTGTGCCCCGGCGTCCCGGACACCGCCGAGGCGCCGAGGGCGTCCTCCCGCTGCAGCGCGCCGAGCGCCGTCGTGCCGAGGACGACGGGGTAGACCACGAGGGCCGCGACGAGCAGCAGGGCCACGACGGCGACGGTCCGCCGTCGTCGGACCCGGGCCGAGGTGCGCCGCCCGTACGTCGTCCCGCCCGAGGGCGGCCGCTCCAGCGGCACTCGGCCGCGGGCGTCGCGCTCGCCCGGGCGGGGCAGCGGGGGCTCGCGGCGGTCCGTCGTGGCCCCCGCGGGGCGCGGGGAGCTGGGCGGCGGGAGCTGGCGGCGGTCGTCGCCCGTCCCCCCGCGCAGGACGCGGGGGCGGGAGCGGTAGGTCGTGGAGGGGCCCCACCGCGGCTCCTCGGCGGCAGGCACCCGCCGGGGCTCGGGCTGGCTGGGCATGCGCAGGAGGATAGGCACCCCGGCTGGACGCTCCCTGCGCGCGCGACCCGGCGCGTCGCGCCACCTCCCGGCGCCGGCGGCGGCGCCGGGAGGGCCCGGCGCCGGTCAGCCCCGGCGCAGCGCGGCGAGGTGCTCGGTGACCTGCTCGTACGTCGGCAGCAGGCCCTGCTCCCGTGCCTCGGCGAGGGTCGGTGCCGCGGTGTCCTTCTCGCTGAGCAGCGGCTCGAGCGGGTTGCCGTCCCGGTCCTGCACGGGCCAGGTGATCGCGAGGTCGGCGTCGCGGGGGTCGATGCCGTGCTCGCGGCCGGGCGAGTAGCCCTCGGAGCAGAGGTAGACCACCGTGCTGCCCTCGGCGAGCGACATGAAGGCGTGCCCGAGCCCCTCGGCGAGGTAGACCGCGCAGCGGTCGACGTCGTCGAGCAGGACCGACGTCCACCGTCCGTACGTGGGCGAGCCCACCCGGATGTCCACGACGACGTCGAGGACGGCGCCGGAGGGGCAGAAGACGTACTTGGCCTGGCCGGGCGGCACGTCGGCGAAGTGGATGCCGCGCACGACGCCGGCGGCCGAGACGCTGCAGTTCGCCTGGGCGAGCCGCAGCGGGTGCCCCGTCTGCTCCGCGAAGGCCTTCTCGGTGAACCACTCCATGAAGACGCCGCGGCTGTCGCGGTGCTGCGTGGGGCGCACGACGAAGGCGCCCTCGATGTCCAGGGGCTCGACAGGCATGCGGGTCACCCTAGGAGCACGACGACGCCCCGCCCCCGACGACGTGCCGGGGACGGGGCGGGCGGGTGCTGCCGGGTCGGGAGCGGTCAGACGCGGATGCCGTCGCTCGTGACGCCCCAGATCCGGCCCGTGTCGGCGGCGACGACGCGCAGGTAGCTGCCCCGCGGCGCGGTGACGGAGAGGTCGACGGCGCCGGCCTTCGTCGTGGTGGCGGTGGCCACCCGCTGCCAGCTCTTCCCGTCGTGGCGCTGGATCTCCACGGGCCGCCCCGCCCACGGGACCATCTGCTGCTTCACCGTGTGGTAGGCGCGCAGCGCGCCCTGGACGCGCACCTTCTCGCCCGAGCGCTTGACCGCCGTCAGCGCGGCCTGGGAGTGGGCGCGGACGTCGACGCGCACCGTGTGGTCGACGAGCGTGCAGCTACCGTCCGACGTCCTCCAGCCGGACAGCTCCCAGCCCAGACGGCCCCAGCCGGGGAGCTGGGTGACGTCGAGGACGACGTCGGCCCGCTGCGTCGTGGGCCTGCCCGGGAGGGCCTTGGTGCTCGTGCCCTGCGGGCCGACGCGACCGCTGCCGCCGACGAGCGAGACCCGCGCGGCGTCCATGGGCTCGTTGGTCTGGACGGCGATCTGGATCGTCTGGCGCGGGGCGCCGACGCGCAGCGTGAGCGGCGCGTCGGTGCGGACGATCCGCGCCGTCGAGGCGGCGGTGGTGGTGACGGACGAGGTGGCGGCGGTCGTGGCCGCCGCGTCGGTGCCGGTCGCGGCCGTGGCCACGGCGGTGGCCCCGCCCCCGACGAGCAGGGCGGCGGCGAGGGTCGCCGCGACGGCGCCCCGGCGATGGTGTCGACGGTCCATGGGTCTCGGCTCCTCGGTGTCCTCGGGTCCTGCTGTCCGTGGGGTCATCGGGCCGGGGGGCCGAGAGGGTGAGGTGCGGGCGGCCCGGCGGGGCGGGGCTCACCCGTCCGGGCGCACGGGCCCCGGCCGGGTCACCCGGTCCGCCGGGCGGCCCGGTCTGCACGGCCGGGGCGTCGGTCGCTGCGACGATGGCCGCATGACGACGCGGTGGGCCGTGGTGGGTGCGACGGGGATGCTCGGGCGGGAGGTGGTGGCCGCGCTGCAGGCCCGGGGCGACGACGTCACCCCGCTGCGGAGGGCGGACCTCGACGTCACCGACGCCGAGGCCTGCCGGCGGGTCCTCGCCGACGTGGACGTCGTCGTCAACGCCACCGCGTGGACCGCCGTCGACGACGCGGAGGCCGCCGAGGGCTCCGCCTTCGCCGTCAACGCCACGGGCGCGCGCAACCTCGCGGTCGCCGCGTCGGCGGCCGGCGCCCGCCTCGTCCACGTGTCCACCGACTACGTCTTCGACGGCACCGCCACCGAGCCCTACGCCGAGGACGCCCCGACCGCGCCGCGCTCCGCCTACGGGCGCACGAAGCTGGCCGGGGAGTGGGCCGTGCTCGGCGTGGGTCCCCGCCACCTCGTCGTCCGGACGGCCTGGCTGTACGGCGACGCACCCTGCTTCCCGCGCACCATCGCCCGGCTGCTCGCCGACCGGGACCGCATCGCCGTCGTGGACGACCAGCGCGGCCAGCCCACGTGGGCGCGCGACCTCGCCGACCTCCTGCTGCGGCTCGTCGACGCCGACGCCCCCGGCGGGACGTACCACGGCACCGCCTCCGGCACGGCGACGTGGCGCGACCTCGCGCAGGCCGTGGCCGTCTCCTCGGGGCTCGACCCGGAGCGGGTGGACGCCACCACCTCCGAGGCCTACCCGCGCCCCGCGCCCCGGCCGGCGTGGAGCGTCCTCGGTCACGACCGCCTGCGGGCCGCCGGCGTGGAGCCGGTGGGGGAGTGGCGGTCCCGCTGGGAGGCGGCCGCCCCCTCCGTCCTCGGGACGTCCGCGGGCTGACCCGTCCCGCGGCCCCCGCGGGGCCTTCCCCGCGTGGCAGCATCGCGGCGTCGACGGGGACGGGCGACGGGGGAGGCCATGACGACGAGCACGACGGGCACGACGGCGCGGCAGGGCGCGGCGGGTGCGGCGGGGCGCCCGGGCACCGGGCCCGGGCGGTCCGCCGACGGGGGGCTCCGGTGGTGCCCCGCCTGCGGGGACGAGGCCTCCGCCTACGGGCCGGGGCCGCGGGGCCGCCCGGACGCCGCGTGCCCGCGCTGCCGGGCGCTGGAGCGGCACCGCTTCCTCTCGCTCGTCCTCGACGGGCTCGCGCCGCGGCTGGCCCTCGCCTCCCTCGTCGTCGACGTCGCCCCGAGCAGGCCGGTGGCGCAGCAGCTCCGGCGGCTCTGCCCCCAGGGGTACCTCGGTGTGGACTTCGACCCGGGCGCCGACGGCCGGGCGGTGGACGTCCGCGCCAGCCTCACCGACCTGCCGCTGGCCGACGGCTCGGTGGACCTCCTCGTGGCCTACCACGTGCTCGAGCACGTGCCGGACGACGCCGCCGCCATGCGGGAGGTCGCCCGTGTCCTCAAGCCCGGGGGGCTGGCGCTCCTCCAGGTGCCGTGGGCGCCGGGCCGGGCCACCGACGAGGACCCCGACGCATCCGCCGACGAGCGGGTGCGCCGCTTCGGGCAGGCCGACCACGTGCGGATGTACGGCCACGACGTCGAGGACCGGCTGCGGGCCGCCGGGCTCGACGTCGCGCGCATGACCCCGGTCGACTGGCTGGGCGACGACGGCGCGGCCCTCATGCACCTGTGGCCCGAGGAGTCGAGCTGGGTGGTGACGCCCACCACCTCCGCCGACGGCGTGGGACGGCACCGGGGCGTCCTCGCGGGCGGCACGTCGCCGGGCGGTCTCGCCGGAGCGCTCGTGCGATCGCGGGCGGCCACGGCGGAGGCCACGGCGCGCCGGGCGGAGGCGGAGGAGCGGGGCGACGCCGTCCGCCGCGACCTCGCGGCGGCCCGCGCCCGGGTGGCGCGCCTCGAGGACGAGGTCCGGGCCGCGCGCAAGGAGTCCGCCCGCTGGCGGCGGGCGTACGAGCGGCTGCGCGGCCGGCTGCCGGTGCGTGTCGCCGCGGGCGCGGCCCGCGGGGCGAGAGGGCTCGGCCGGGCGGTGGGCGCCCTGCGCGCCGTCCCCCGCTGAGCCGCAGCGGTCGTCGGCACGTACGGCCGTCACCCGTTCGGGGGAACGCCGTGACGTCTCGCCCCGCGACGTCCGTCCCGTCCGCTTCGATGCGAGGGCGTCGGCGCCGTGCCGTCGCGAGACGGGAGGACTGCTCGATGCGACTGCAGGACATGGCACGACGGGGCGCCGTGGCGCTCTCGGTGGGGGCGCTCGCGCTCGGCCTGGGTGTCTCGCCCGCGGCGGCGTCGGGGACGGCGCCTGAGTGCTCGGTGCAGCCTCTTCCCCCGACGCGCGTCTCGATGGACACGCCGTACAAGGAGGTGCCCGTCCCGGTCATCGGTGACTGCGACGTGGACGTCTCCGTCCGGGTCGGCATCGTCGACCCGCGGGACCAGGTCGACTACGTTCTCGAGTACGACGCGCTCACGCCGGTCGACGACTGGCCCGTGACCTCCAGCAACCGTCCGGGCACCTACTTCTTCATCGGTGACCCGGCCGACACGTCCGTCGAGGTGCTGCCGGCCACGACGGTCGTCAAGTACGGCGCCCGGGCCGGCATCCGCGGCGAGCGCTTCGGCAACCAGGTCGAGCTCCTCGTCGCCGGCCAGTACTTCAACGGCGTCTCGGACCGCTACGTGCCGCTGCGTGACCGCAAGGCCACGATCCAGATCCTCGGCAAGGACGGCAAGACCTGGCAGTTCCTGCGCTCGGTGACGCTGCCGCAGGACGGCCGCGTGTTCTACCGCTTCACCAACAAGTACGCCGCGACGTACCGCGTGGTGACGTGGGAGACGGACAACATCTTCTCCCGCACCTCGGCGGCGGTCACCGTCCGCTGACGTCGCCCGACCCGCACGACGACGAGGCCCCCGTCCGGTGGACGGGGGCCTCGTCGCGTGGTGGCCGGGCCGGCCGTGCAGGTGGACGACGAAGGGCCCCCGTCCTCGCGGTCGGGGGCCCTCGTCGTGGGCCGGCTCAGGCGCCGTAGAGGCCGCCGACGAACTCGGGCTGGGACGTCCGGCTGAAGATCTTGTTCGTCTCGTAGGACGTGGCCCGGTAGGTGCCGGAGTACTTGTTCGGGAAGTAGACGACCGCGCAGCCGTCGGCGCCGGTCCGGACGGTCGTCAGGTAGCGGAACCGGCCCTGGGAGTCGGTGTTCTCCAGGACGATGCGGTGGTCGCGCCAGGGGAGGTAGGTCGCCCGGCTGCCGTTGTAGTAGGCCGCGCAGGCCTCCGCCGTGACGTAGTCCGGGTCCAGCAGCGGCTCGTCGAGGATCCGGTCGGCGCGGAAGGAGATCTTCGAGCCGTACTTGACGACCGAGCTCGTCGGGACGTAGCCCGGTGTCCCGCTGTAGGCCGTGTAGACGCCCGGCGCCGCCGTCCCCGGCACGTCCCAGCGCGCGTACTTGCTCTCGGTGAGGTCGAAGTAGAAGGACGCCGGCCCGGCCAGCCCGCCCCGGATCTCGAAGGAGACCCGGTCGACGCCGCAGCGGTCGTTCGCGGCGATGCGGACCTGCTGCAGCGGCCGGTCGAGCGAGAGGCGGCCCGGCAGGTCGAGGGAGGTCGTGCAGGCCGCCGCGGCGGCGGTCTGCGGGCTCGCGGTGGCCGGCAGGGCGGCGGTGACCGCGCCGGCGGCGACGACGGTGGTGACGGACAGGGCGGCGGCGAGGCGCCGGAGCGGAGAGCGCACGAGACCTTCTCCCGTTGAGGGGGTTCGCGGGGTGACGGCCCCGCGGCCGTCCGGTCGGGGGTCTCCCTGGCCGGTGCTCCGGACGCTAGGGCGGCGGCAGGGGCGGTGGGGGCTTTCGTCGGCTCCGTGGCGAGGTCGTGACCGTGGCGTGCGGATCGTGACCGGGCCGCGACGAACGCTGCGCGGCAACGGAGGCGGGGACGGCCACGAGCCCCCGTCCGCGGTGGACGGGGGCTCGTGGGTGGGGCAGCCGGCAGGTCAGATGGTGATGCCCGCGCTGGTGCGGCTGAAGATGTTGGCGGTCTCGTAGCTCGTGACCCGGTAGGTGCTGAGGTACTTGTTGGGCACGGCGGTGAGGGCGCAGCCGTCGGCGCCGGTGCGGACCGTCGACAGGTAGCGGTAGCCGCCGAACCGGTCGGTGTTCTCGAGGACGACACGGTGGTCGCGCCACGGCAGGTACTGCCCGCGGCTCGCGTTGTAGTAGGAGGCGCAGGCCTCCATGTAGACGACGTTGCTGTCGATGCCCGGCTCGTCGTAGAAGCGGTAGGCCGCGAAGCTGATCTTCGACCCGTACTTGAGCACCGCCGTCGTGGGGACGTAGCCCGGCGTCGCGCTGCGGGCCGTGTAGGTGCCCGGCGCCAGCGTGCTGGGGATGTCCCAGCGGGCGTACTTGTCCGTGCGCGTGAGGTCGAAGTCGAAGGTCGTGGAGTACCCCTTCGGGCCGACGACCTGGAAGGAGGCCTGGTCCACGCCGCAGCGGTCGTTGATGGCGATGCGGGCCTGGTGCAGCGGGCGGTCGATGCTGACGCGGCCCGGCAGGTCGAGGCTGGTCCTGCAGGCGGCGGCCGCCGTGGTGCTGCTCGCGGTGGCCGGGAGGGCGGCGGTGACCGCGCCGGCGGCGAGGAGGGTGGTGACGGACAGGGCGGCGGCGAGGCGCCGGAGCGGAGAGCGCACGAGACCTTCTCTCGAGGAGGGGTTCGCGGGGTGACGGCCCCGCGGCCGTCCGGTCGGGGGTCTCCCTGGCCGGTGCTCCGGACGCTAGGGACGGCGGACGCTCGACGGGCCGGTATGTCCGGGTCGACACGACATCGTGATGCGGGGAGGGCGGTCGTCACCGGTCCGCGACCTGCCGCCCCGCCGTCCGGGCGGCCGGCGTCACCCGTCCGCGCGCACCCAGCACCTACGCTGCCCGCGTGCCGCCCCGCGTCCTGCTCGTCAGCTCCAACGGCTCGGGCATGGGCCACCTCACGCGCCTCGTGGCGATGGGCCGGCGGGCCGCGCCGGGCACCGACGTCCAGGTGCTGTCGATGTCCTCGGCGGTGCCGCTGGCGGCGGGCGACCTGCCCTTCCAGTACGTCCCGAGCGCGGACGACCTGCGCATCTCGCCGCGGCGGTGGAACCCCGTGCTGCACCGGCGCCTGGGCGAGGCGGTGGAGCGGCTGCGTCCCACCGTCCTCGTCTTCGACGGCACCTACCCCTACCGCGCCGTCGCCGAGCTGGGGGAGCGCTTCCCGTCGGTCCGCCGCGTCTGGTCGCGCCGGCCGATGTGGAAGCCGGGGCTGGGGGCACGGCAGCTGCTCCTCTCCCGGCGCTTCGACCTGGTCCTCGAGCCGGGCGAGCTGGCCGGCGGGCTGGACCGTGGTCTCACGGTCGGGCGTCCGGAGGCGCTGACGGTGCGCCCGATCACCCTGCTCGACCCGTCCGACGCGCTCCCGGCCGAGGAGGCCCGGGCGGCGCTCGACCTCGAGCCGGGCGTGCCGACGGCGCTGGTGACGCTGGGGGCGGGCAGCTGGCAGGACGTCGACACCGACCTCGGCGCCGTGGTCGGCGCCCTGCGCGCGGCGGTCCCCGACGCGCAGGTCTGCCTCGTGCGCCCGTCCATCGCCCGCTCGTCGGCGGACCCGGGGGCGGGCGTCCGCACGATCAGCGCCTACCCGCTCAGCCGGTACCTGCGGGCCTTCGACGTCGTCGTCACGGCCGCCGGGTACAACACGTTCCACGAGACCGTGTCCCAGGCGCGGGCCGGAGCCTTCGTCGGCGTCGCGGCCCAGCTCGACGACCAGCCGCGCCGTGCCGCCTGGGCCGAGCGCGAGGGCGCCGGGGTGGACCTGCGGCCGCGGGACCGGAGGTCCTGCGAGCGGGTCGCGGCGCTGCTCCTCGACGCCGCGAGCCGGGACGCCGTCGCCGCGCGCTGCCGTCGGCTGTGGCCCGGCAACGGGGCGGCGGAGGCCATGGCCGTCGTCGAGGCCCTCGGCGACGGGGCCGCCCGCGACGAGCTGCCGGCGGTCCGCGACGCCGTACGGGCGGGGGAGGGGGCATGAGCCTCGCGTCGGCCCGCACGGCGGCACGGGCCTCCCTCGGGCGGCTCGTCGACCCGCTGCACGCCGCGCTCGCCCGCGCGGGCGGCGGCGCGCCTCCCGGCCTGCGCCGCGGCGACGGGGCCCCGACCGCCGACGTGCCGGTCGTCGTCGTGCACCTGCGCCCCGGTGCGGAGGAGCGGCCGGACGCCGTGCTCGACGTGGTCACCCGCGCCCGCGCGGCGGCGGAGGCCTTCACCCCGGTCCTGCTCGTCGAGCGGCCGGCGCTGGCCCCCCTGCGCCGCGGCGGCTACGTCGTCGAGCTCGTGACGCCCCGCGGCGTCGCCGCGACGCTCGAGGAGCTGCGGCGCACGTACGCGGCGGTCGCCGTCGTCGCCGTGCAGCCGACGGACCTCGACCACCCCGGGACGGTGGAGGCACGGCTGCGCGCCGCGGTGCCCCCGCCCGCCCGCGGTCCCCTCGCGGCGGTGCGCCGGGCCCTGCGGGCGCTGGAGGCGCGCCTGCCCTGAGGGCCGGCGCGCTGCGGCGCCGCACCTGCCGACGAGGCCCGGTCCCGGAGCGCGACGTCGCTGACGAGGTCGGCCGAGGCGCCTCCGGTGGCGACGTCGCTGCCGAAGTCGGCCGCGGGAGGGCCCTGGTGGCGACTTCGCTGCCGAAGTCGGCCGCGGGAGGGCTCTGGTCACGACTTCGGCAGCGAAGTGGGTCGCGGGAGAACTCTGGTGACGACGTCGCTGCCGACGTCGGCCGCAGGAGGGCTGTGGTGTCGACGTCGGCAGAGCCGTAGGTCGGAGGAGGGGCCTCGGCGGTGCGCGTCAGCGGCGGGTGCGCAGCAGCTCGAGGAGGTACTCGCCGTAGCCGCTCTTGCGCAGAGGCTCCGCCAGCGCCGTGAGCTGATCGTCGTCGATCCAGCCCTCGCGCCAGGCGATCTCCTCGATGCACCCGATCTTGTAGCCCTGGCGGGCCTCGACGACCTGGACGAACTCGGAGGCGGCCATCATGTCGTCGACCGTGCCGGTGTCGAGCCAGGCGGTCCCGCGCTCGAGGACGGTGACGGTGAGGTCGCCGCGCTGCAGGTAGGCGTCGTTGACCGCGGTGATCTCGAGCTCGCCGCGGGCGCTGGGCTCGATGCTGCCGGCGATGCCGACGACGTCGCTGTCGTAGAAGTACAGGCCCGGCACCGCGAAGGAGCTGCGCGGCTCGGCCGGCTTCTCCTCGAGGGACAGGACGGTGCCGTCGTCGTCGAACTCCACGACGCCGTAGGCCTTCGGGTTGCTCACGTGGTACGCGAAGACGTGGCCGCCGCGGACGTCGGACAGCCGGCGCAGCGCCGTGCCGAGGCCGCTGCCGTAGAAGATGTTGTCGCCCAGCACGAGCGCCACCGGCTGGTCGCCGATGAAGTCGGCGCCGATGAGGAAGGCCTGCGCCAGGCCCTCCGGCCTCGGCTGCACGGCGTAGGTGATCTCCATGCCGAGGTCCGAGCCGTCGCCCAGCAGCCGGCGGAAGGAGTCGGAGTCCTCGGGGGTCGTGATGACGAGCACCTCGCGGATCCCCGCCATCATCAGCGTGGAGAGCGGGTAGTAGATCATCGGCTTGTCGAACACCGGCATCAGCTGCTTGCTGATGGCGCGGGTGATGGGCCACAGGCGCGTGCCGGTGCCGCCGGCCAGGATGATCCCTCGCATGGTGGCGGACGCTACCGTGGCGCCCGCCATGAGCCAGGACAGCACCGCCGCCGCGCCCGGCACCCCGGCGCCCCCGGTCTCCGTCGTCATGACGGTCCTCGACGAGGCGCGGCACCTCGAGGAGAGCGTCCGCTGCTCCCTCGGCCAGGTGTACGACGGCGAGCTCGAGGTCGTCGTGGCGGTCGGCCGCAGCGCCGACGGGACCCGCGAGGTCGCCGACCGGCTGGCGGCGTCGTCCGGCGGCCGCGTCGTCGTCGTGGACAACCCGGACCCGCGCGGCGCCACCCCCGCCGGCCTCAACGCCGCCGTGGCGGCAGCCCGCCACGACGTCCTCGTCCGCGTGGACGGCCACTCGATGCTGCCGCCGCGGTACGTCGCCACCGCCGTCGAGGCGCTGCTGGCGACGGGCGCCGACAACGTCGGCGGCCTCATGGCCGCGGAGGGCAGCACCTGGTTCGAGCGCGTCGTCGCCCGGGCCATGACGACGAAGCTCGGCGTGGGCAGCGCCCCCTTCCACACGGGCGGCTCCGCGGGCCCGGCCGACTCCGTCTACCTCGGCGTCTTCCGCCGGGACGCGCTGGAGCGGGTCGGTGGCTACGACGAGCACTACCTGCGCGCGCAGGACTGGGAGCTCAACCACCGGCTGCGCGCCACGGGCGGCCTCGTCTGGTTCGACCCCCGCCTCGAGGTGGCCTACCGCCCCCGCTCGACGCCGGAGGCGCTGGCGCGGCAGTACTTCCACTACGGCCGGTGGCGGCGCGCCATCGTGCGGCGCGACTCGAGCACCGTCTCCCCGCGCTACCTCGCCCCGCCCGCCGCGGTCCTCGGGGCCGGCGCGGGCGCACTCGTGGGGCTCCGCTGGCGTCCGGCGCTGCTGCTGCCCGGTGGCTACGCGGCGCTGCTCCTCGCGGGCGGGGCGGCCTTCGGCGGCGGCCTCGGCGTGCGGGGCCGTCTTGCGCTCGCCGGTGTCTACGGCCTCATGCACGGCGCGTGGGGCCTGGGCTTCCTCACGAGCCCGCGCGCGCTGGCCCGGGCGACGCCGCCCGGGGGCGGTGCGACCCGGCCCTGAGGGCCGGGTCGCACCGCGGGCTCACGCCCGGACGGAGGGCGAGGTCCGCCCGAAGATCTGGTACGTCTCGTACGTCGACACCCGGTAGGTGCCCGCGTAGCGGTCGGACACCGTGTGCGCCGCGCAGCCGCTGCGGTTGGTCCCCACCGTCTTGACGTAGGACCAGGTCCGGCCGTCCCGGCCCAGCTTCTGGATCGTCGCCTTGTGGCCCGCCCACGGGACGAAGGCGTCGCGCGAGCCGTTGTAGTAGCTGGCGCAGGCGGTCAGCGTCACCCTGCCGCCCGAGCGCTTGGCCGTCAGGCCCGCCTTGGAGCCGAACTTGACGAGCGTCGAGGTCGAAGCCGTGTAGTTGTGAGGCGAGGCGTAGCCCTCACGCACGCGGTAGGTGCCGGGCTGCGTGTACCAGCCGTAGACGTCCCAGTAGGCGAGGGCACCGTTGTGCGCGGGGTCCCAGTCGAGCATCGTCTCGTAGCCCTGGGGGCCGTAGAGGTCGAGCCAGACGAAGTCGTTGTAGCAGGAGTCCTGCAGCGGGACCCGTACCTCCTGGTAGGCGCGGTCGATGCTGACCCGAGCCGGGAGGCCCGCGCGGCTGGAGCAGGCCGCCGCGGCGGCGGTGACGGGCTGGGCCGTCGCGGGCGCGACGGCGGTGACGGTGCCCAGGCCCACGACGACGGTCGTGAGCAGGGCGGTGAGAGCGCGGCGGAGCGCTCGGTGCATGGGTGTGGCCTTCCGGGAGGAGCGGTGGTGCCGGCCGGGTCCCGGAGGACGTCGCGGCGGCGGGCGCGGGCGGTCGTCTCCACCGGCGCCCCTCGACCCTGCCCCGCGCCGCCCGTCCTGTCCGTCGAGTGACCGAACCGTGACCGCGTGCGGCGGAACGACTAGCTGTACTGCCCAGGGACGTTGGTCGGGTGAGTGCGACGTGAGCGTGTGAGCGCGTCGTGACGTGAGCGAGGACCTCCCGGTGTGGAGTGGGACTGC